>JBIIJV010000211.1:0-4938 GCA_044233545.1 Cyanobium sp. | reverse complement strand
CACACTCATGCGATGGGCAATGGCTAGTTCCGGCGCCCCGGCCAGGGCTTCTGGATCATGGAGCACCGAATCCATCAGAGCCTTGGGGCTGCGGGGCATGTCTTGGATGTCGTAGCCCTTGGCCTTCATTTCTTCAAGAACCCGGTAGATCGAACCAAAGACGTCCAGGTAAGCGGCGGTTCCAACGTTCCCCTTGTCTGGAGGGAAGCTAAATACTGTGATCGCCAACTTTTTGGTAGCGCGGGGTTTGATGCGCAGCGAGGCCCAGCGAATTGAGCGCTCAGCGATCGCTTCGACCCGATCTTGGAGGGTGTGAGCCTTGCCGGTGGCGTCATCGCGACCCGAAAGCACGATTGGTTCGATGGCACCATCCAGCTCAGGAATGGCGATTTGCAGGGCGACTTGCACCGGATGCAATCCCAGGTCGCTTTCTTCCCACTCCTGAGTGGTCTGAAAGACCAGGGGCAGGGCGACCATGTATGGCCGGTTGAGCCGGCTGAGGGCTTCAATCGCCTTGGGGTGGTCTTGGCGGGCCGGCCCCCCCACCAAGGCAAAGCCAGTGAGGCTGACAACCCCATCCACCAAAGGGGTTTCGGGATTGAGAGGGTCGTAAAAGAAGGCGTTGACCGGCTTGCTGAAGTCCAGGCCACCGCAAAACACCGGAATGACCGTGGCGCCGCGATATTCCAATTCTTGAATCACGGCCACGTAATGGGCTTCATCACCGGTGACGATGTGGCTGCGTTGCAGCACCAGCCCAATCACAGGCCCGCGCTTGGCTTTTTCACTGAGATCGCTGCGGCTGCTGTTCCAATTGAGGTATTCCTTGAGGTCTTCAAACATGCCTGGGGCAAGGGGATGCCAAAGACCCAGATCGGGAAACACAATCGGCTCGGCGACTTCTAATTTAGGACGGCCATCTTCCCCGCGGGGGAAGACATATTTATCGGCCAGCATTAACAGAAAGTTGCGTAGATTGTCTGGTGTTCCCCCAAGCCAGTATTGGAAGCTGAGCATGAAGGAGCGGGCATCCTGGGCCTTCTCCACCGGCAGATATTTCAAGACTGTGGGCAGGGTGTTCAGCAGCTTGAGCATCGCGTCCTGGAACCCGGCGCTACCTCCCTTCTCCTTGCGTTTCTTCATGAACTGGGCAATTGCACTCTTGCTTTGGCCCAGCTGGGCCATCGAAAAAGTGCCCAGCTTGTTGAGGCGCATCACCTCGGGCATCGAGGGAAACACCACGGCAGCCTTGAGATGATCGCGGTGGGGGGCCACGGCTTCAACCACCTTTTGGGCCAGGTCTTCGATAAAAATCAAGGAGGCGATGAAGACATCGGCTTCGGCGACATCTTTGCAAAATTGCTTATAATTTTCCGGATCTCGCAGCTCTTCAATCAGGTAACCATTCAGTTCGACCGCCAGGCCGCTGTTTTGTTCGTTGATGCTGGTGGCGGCAGTGGTGAGGGCGTTTTGATATTGGGGCTCCAGCACCACATAAACAGCCTTCATCAGGGCTCGACCATCACCATGTTCAGGACTGACTCGGCGGTTGGCGGAGCGGACCTGGGTAAACATGCAGCCTTCGGTTGAGCAATGTTAAGCAGCCTACGGAGCCCATGGCTGCATTGCGAGGGTTTTGGACAAGCCTTTACGGGCAGGTGGGATCTCCAAGGTCTGGCAGCTAGCGCCGACCCGATCGGGGCAAGCGATTTTTTGGTCGTTTCCCTGTTGCCGCAAGGGACTGGCCCGGTTTCAAGGCTTGCGACTCAACGTTTGGCGGGGGGCCTTGGGCCGGCTCCCATAGGCTTTGCTCCAGAGTCCCGTTCGTGCTGATGCCCCCTAGTCCAATCCCCGTGGTGGTGGCCGGTGCCCTTGGCCGTATGGGGGCTGAGGTGGTCAAGGCTGTCAGCACCTCCGGTGATTGCGTCCTGGTCGGGGCGATCGATACCGCTGGGGCCAAGGAGGGCGTTGATGTCGGCGAAGAATTGGGCTTAGGGCCTCTGGATGTGGCGGTAACTGCCGATTTCGAGGGCTGCCTTTGTCAAGCCAGCCAAGCCGTGCGGCAGCACGGGCCCGAAGGGGCCGCTGTGCTCGTGGACTTCACGCACCCCAGCGTGGTTTTTGAGCACACGCGGGCCGCGATTGCCTACGGGGTGCATCCGGTAATCGGCACCACGGGCCTGGCTCCGCAACAGCTGGCCGATTTGGTCGAGTTTGCGGCCAAGGCTGGAATCGGCGGCGCCGTTATACCCAATTTTTCGGTGGGCATGGTGCTTTTACAGCAGGCCGCCGCCGCTGCCGCCCGCTTCTATGACTTCGCCGAACTCACCGAGCTGCACCACAACCGCAAGGCGGATGCACCGAGCGGCACCTGCATCAAAACAGCCGAGTTAATGGAGGACCTGGGCAAGTCTTTCAACGCGCCCCAGGTACAAGAGCATGAAACCCTGGCGGGCAGTCGGGGCGGCCTGCGTCCCAGTGGCCTGCGGCTGCATTCGCTGCGATTGCCCGGTTTGGTGGCCCATCAGGAGGTCCTGTTCGGAGCCCCCGGCGAAACTTATACCCTGCGCCACGACACGATCGACCGCAGCGCTTACATGCCTGGGGTGCTCCTTTGTTTGCGTCGCGTGCGCTCCCTGCCAACGTTGGTTTACGGCCTCGAACGGCTGCTTTGATGCCTTGACCGCCGCCGGCGGACCCTGCTCCTGATGCTGATTCCCCTCAACCCAGACCAATTGAGCCGCTTGATTCCGGCGGTGGCTACAGGTCCCCAGTTCAACGCCTGCAGTCGCGAACCACGGCAATTGCTGCAGCGGGTGCTGATTTCCACCATCGGCGGTGTGATTTCCCTTTTGATCAGTCAGACCCTGTTGTTCTCCAGTTCCCTGGGTCCGGTGTTTCTGGTGATCGGTGTCGTCCTGGGTCTCTTTTTCCTCTGGGGGCCGATCCTGGAGGCGGGACGGCGTAATGCTGTCTTGCGCCGTTATCCCTCTGCGGCTTTGTTTGAAGGGGAAATTGGGGATCTTTTCACCCGGGAGGTGGTGGAAGATCGGCGCGAGCAATCCGACCAGAGCGGCCGCCTGGAGATGGTCGAAAATCGCCGTACCTGGCTCTGCCTTGACCTGGAAGACGAGGATGGTTACCTGGGCCGGTTGCGTTTTCCGATGCAAAAAGCCCACCAAGCGATTCGCCGCGGCATGGTGGTGCGGCTGGTGGTTTTGAGTGATCGCCGGGATTTTTCCAGGGTGGGTGCCTTGAGTGATGCCTGGTTGCCCCAGCCCAAGCTCTGGGTCGGCGAATACCCCTATTTGCTGCGGTCGGCTTTCGAGGACCTTTGCCTGCGCAGCCTGCGTTGAGCAAAGGGTTCCGCTGTTTCGCAACATTGTGTTACAGTCTCAGTAACACTTCGCAAGGAATCGCCCCATGTCCTCCTCCTCCGCCCCAGTCATCCGCGGCGCCACTGTCACCACCGAAGATGGTGGCCGACTCAATGCTTTTGCCGCCGAACCCCGCATGGAAGTCGTAGCTGTCGAAAACGGCTGGGGTTTCCACGAAAGAGCTGAAAAGCTCAACGGCCGCATGGCCATGCTCGGTTTCATCGCCCTCTTGGCCACTGAATTTGCCTTAGGTGGCGAAGCTTTCACCCGTGGATTGCTGGGTCTGGGCTGATCCCCTATTAGTGGATCCAACTTCGTTAGCCTTTGCACACCCGCGCCTCCATGGGGCGCGGTTTTTTATGCGTTTTTCTGAGTTTTGCCATGGGGGCCAGATTGTCAGCCAGGGTGAATGGCGCTGGACCAACAGGTGCCATGGCTGCCTTGGCTTTAGCGGCCGCCGGCTGGCGGGTCCAGCTCTTCGATCCGCTTCCCAGGCAGCGACTTTTGGGGATCCAACGGGCCTATGCCTTCACCCATTCCAGCCGCCGCCTGCTGCAGCGGCTTGGCCTTTGGGAGGCCTTGGCGCTCCAGCTAAGCGGTTTTTCCCAGCTCCAGCTTGTCGATGGGGCTCTGGGCCGTTCCGTCGGCTTCCGTTCCACTGACCTCGGACCCCTGGCCGCTGCCGTTGGTTGGATCGGCAGCCATGGCCCGCTGATGGCCCTGTTGCTTGAGCGCCTTGAGGCCAACCCTGCCATTACGGTGGTATTGGGGGAGAGGTCATGCCCCCTCCCTCCCCCCGGCCAGGGGGAGGTCTTCGATCTGGTGGTGGCAGCGGATGGGGCCGATTCCCCCACCCGCCGTCAACAGGGGATTGGCCAATGGCACCATTCCTATGCCCAGGCCTGTTTGACGGCCCAGGTAGGCCTGCGGGGGGCTGCGGCTGATCAAGCCTGGGAGATCCTGCGCCCTGAGGGACCTTTCGCCGTGCTGCCCATGGGAGCGGGTCGTCATCAATTGGTTTGGAGTGCACCGGCCTGGCGCTGTCGCAAGCTGGAGACTCTGGGCGATACGGCCTTTCTCGATGCCCTGGTCGGGCCCCTGCCGGAGCTTTTGCAGCCGGAGGTTCTCTTCGATCAGCCCCGCTGCTTTGCTGTCACCCTCCAGCTGGCCCAGCGTCTGCACCGGGGCAACACCGTTCTGATTGGAGACAGCGCCCATCGCTGCCATCCGGTGGGGGGACAGGGCCTCAACCTGGGTTGGCGCGATGTGGAGACTTTGATGGACCTGGCCGAGAAGGCCAGCACTGGTCGCCTGGCCCCGCGCCGCATCGGAGCCGCCTACGGCCGGGGCCGTTGGCCCGATGTGCTGCTCACCCTTGCCCTCACCGACCTACTTGTAAGGCTGTTCTCCAATCGTCAGCCCTTGCTGCTTCCCCTAAGGGCCCTGGCCTTGACCGGTCTGCGGCATTCTGCGGCGCTGCGCAAGCTAGCCCTTGTTCCCATGACCCTGGGGCCCTGGCTCGCCCCATTGCGCGCTTCCGTTCCTGGTGCCGGCATCCCTG
>JBIIJV010000154.1:0-7080 GCA_044233545.1 Cyanobium sp. | reverse complement strand
GATCCCGTGACTTAATCATCGTGCCCCTGTTTTAGCCAAAAACGGGGGGCAACATCATTAAAACCTGCATCACTTGATGGAAAAATATTGTATAAGTTTGTCTCCTTACCACCACTGACAGCTTATTTACGCCACCGCATCAAGAGATTAGGAAGGAAAAGGGAAGCGATTAAGTAGATCAGAACCGTACCGATCACGGTGGGTTGCTGCTGAGGGAAGGCGCCGGAGGCTAGTAGCAGCGCAATAGCGGGATGGCGCGACACCGTAGCTGAGGCCAGGGCGCCGCGGATGCTCCGATCCGGCCCGCCTAGCAACTCACCAAACAAAAGGCCAAAGACGATCACCACCAGGATGGCCAGCACCGTGCCCTCGCCGATGACCGCCAGCATCTTGGGGCCATGCAAAGCGAGCAGCACCACCGTACCGAGTAGCAGCACCACACTGGCCAGGCGATCGGCAACGGCAGCCAGCCGTGGGGCGGTGCGGGGAAAGAAGCGGGCGATTCCGATGCCGAGCCCGAGGGGGAGCACCACGGTGGCTAGCAGCACAGTCACCATGGCCTTGGGTTCCAAGTTGGTGGCCACGCCGAACAGCCGCTCGGCAATCGTGATCATCAGCGGCACCACCAGCAGGGAGACGGCGGTTGAGAGCAGCTCCAAACCGATGACGTAATCCCCCCTGGCACCGAGTGCGGTTCCCTTTTTGGCCCAGGGCGGCAGTACGGGCGAGACCGCGAAGCCCAACAACACCGCACCCACCCCCTGCCGCAGGGGCAGCAGCCAAACCAACAGCAGCACAAGGGCGGGGAACAACCCATACATCGCCAGCAGGGAGCGCAGGGTCAGCGTCGGGCGGCGCAGCAGCAACAGCGGCTCCTGCATGGGTACCCGGGCGCCAATGCCGACCACCAGCAGCACTACTCCCAGCAGCAACACCAGCTTGAGCGCGGTGGCGAGTTCCACAGAATTTCGTTTCCGTTTGTGCGCTTACGGTAAATTTTGTCGAGCTGGGGATGCCGCCTAGGGCAACCCCAGCTGGTTTTTGCCCCTCACCGGCATTCACAGGGCGTGACTGCCGGCAAGGAGCTACCTTTTCAGTGGCTATTGGCGATGTTTGTGCTCAGTTTTTCCATCACCCGTTCTAGGGAGAAGCTGGCAGCCTTCTGCCGCGGTGGGTAGGCCTGGAAGGTTTGCAGGAACTCCGCCACATAGCTCTGGGCTGGCACAAGCAGGAAGGCATGATCCAGCAACCAGTCCCAATAGGTGTTGGAGGTGATGTCGGCGCGCTCGTAGGGATCGGTGAGCAGGTTGAAGATCTTCGGCACCCGCAACTCGGTGAATGGCTCGGCCCAAACCTGCAGGGTGCCCGGTTCGCGTTGCTCCTTAAAGACAAACTTCCAGTTGTCGTAGCGCAGGCCCACCAGATCGCCGTCGTCGGAGAAGTAGAAGAATTCCCGCCGGGGGCTTTGCTTGGTTTTGCCTTGCCAATAGTCGAGCTGGTTGTAACCATCCAGGTGGATACGGAAGTTTTTGTTGCCTACTTGGTGGCCTTGCAATAACTTGTCTTTGATCTCCGGTTCGCCGGCGGCGGCCAGCAGGGTCGGCAGCCAATCGAGGTGGCTGACCAGCCCCTTGAGATTGATGCCGGCGGGGATATGACCCGGCCAACGCACCAGGGCCGGTACCCGAAAGGCCCCTTCCCAATTGGTGTTTTTCTCACTGCGGAAGGGGGTGGTGCCTGCATCGGGCCAGCTGTTGACGTGGGGGCCGTTATCGGTGCTGTACATCACGATCGTGTCGTTGCTGATGCCCAGCTCATCAACCAGATCGAGCAGTTCGCCGATGCACTCGTCGTGATAGATCATCACATCGTGGTATTCCGACTGCCAGCGACCGCTGCGGCCGATGTCCTGGGGCCGGGCGTAGGTGCGGAAGTGCATGTGGGTGGTGTTGAACCACACAAAAAACGGTTCGCCGGAGTCCACCGCATCACGGATAAAGCGTTTGGCTTCCACCAAAAATTCATCATCGGTGGTTTCCATCCGCTTGCGCGTCAGGGGGCCGGTGTTTTCGATGCGCTGGCTGCCATCGGCATTGGCCCAGCTATGCAGCACGCCGCGGGGTGCAAAGCGCTTGCGGAAATTGGGAAACTCTGGGTCGTCTTCTTTGGGGTAATCGCGCTGTTCGGGCTCTTCTTCGGCATTGAGATGGTATAAATTGCCAAAAAATTCGTCGAAGCCATGCTTGGTTGGCAGGTGCTCGTCGCGGTCGCCGAAGTGGTTCTTGCCGAATTGGCCGGTTCGGTAGCCCAGTGGCTTGAGCAATTCAGGAATTGTGGGATCTTCATCGCGGTAGCCCAGTTCCGATCCCGGCAGCCCCACCTTGGAAAGGCCGGTACGGTAGACGCTCTGGCCAGAAATAAAGGCGGCGCGGCCGGCGGTGCAACTTTGCTCGGCGTAGTAATGGATGAACTTCGCCCCCTCGTTGGCGACGCGGTCGATGTTGGGGGTCTCATAGCCCATCAGGCCATGGCTGTAGCAGCTGAGGTTGCTCTGGCCGATGTCATCGCCCCAGAGAATCAGCATGTTGGGTTGGCCGTTGGGCATGGCAGCAGGTCCTGGCAGGGGAAATGGTCGTCAATGCCACTTTAGTCTTGGGGCTCCAAATTGGCCATGGCTTAAGGCGACACCCCCTTGTTCCGCGACTGCCCGCATCAGCCATGCCGCTGCCGATCTTGGCGATAACATACTTTGCCCGTCATTTCGCCCATGGCGCCGCTGCTGGGCCTGCTAGCCCTCTTCTTCCTAATCGCCGCACGCTATGGAGCGGCATTGAATCTTTGGGGCGATGAGGCCTATGCCCTGAATGTAGCGGCCAAATCTGTTGGCGAGATCCTCGCTGCCGATCCCTTTCACCTGCCAACTTACTACTTGCTGTTGCATCCGTTCGTTGGCTTTTTTCCCGCAGGCAACGAGTTGCCCCTGCGGCTGATCCATGCCTTGATCTTTAGCATTGGGCTTGGCTTTTGCTGGCGCATCGCCAGGTTATTGTTGGGCCGTGGCTGGGCGCTGTGGGGGGTGATGATTCTCACAATTCTGCTACCAAATTATATCTTTTATGCTACGAATATCCGCATGTTTGCGTTGCTGTTTGCGGCCTCCATGGCGTTTCTATGGACCGCTTTCCGCCTGCTGACTCCCGGCGTCCCTAAGCGGCGCGCGATCGCCTGGCACCTGCTGGCGGCCCTGCTGTGTGCCCTGGTGGATTGGCCCGGCCTGCTGCTGGTGGGTATCACCTGGCTGGCGCTGCTCCTGCTGCGGCGCCGCTGGCTGCTGGCCAGGAGCTGGTGCAATCGCAGGACGGTGGCCGTGCTGGGCGGCCTGGCCGTCACTGCCGCCCTGCTGCTCAGGGAACCGCTATGGAACTTGATCGTCGCCTGGCCCTCCTCAGCGCGGGCGGCGGCAGGGGGCCTGGGTTTGGGCGCCCTGGCTAAAACGCTGTTTTTTTCCAGTCGGCCCCTGCTCGACCTTGTTTATCCACCGGTGTACCCCCTGCTGCTCAACGGGCTGCTGTGGCTGCTGTTGCTGCTGGCGGTGGGCGTGGCGGCGGTGGTGCTGTGGCGGGGGGGAGACGAGCGGCAGCGGCTGGTGCTGCTGCTGGCGTTCAGCTGGCTGGTGGCTGCGCCGTTTGGCTTGGCCGTCACCCGGGTGTTCCTGCCCGCGCAGTTTTTTTTGCTGCTCAGCCTGGCCCTTGCCCTGCAACGGCTGATCCAGGAGCAGCGCCGACCGCTGGCGCTGCTGCTTTGGAGTTGTCTGATCGCGGTGGCATTGGCCAACCTGCAGCAGGCCAGCTTTCCCACCCTGCGCCTTTACTCCCGCATTCCCTTTGCCGCCATCACCCGGGACGCCATAGCGGCGGCGGCGGGCGATCGCAGCCTGGCCACGATTGCGGTGTCGCGCCACACCCTCAACGCCCTCTCGCTCGAACGCTTCGCCCGGCCCCAGCTGGCCCCTTCCCAGCAGCTACGCCTGCTGGATGGTAGACCCGTCTGCAACTCCTTCCCCAGGGGCACGTTTGTGTATGTGCAGCTGATGGCAGAGGACGGCGAGGACAGCGATCCGCGGCGGATCTGTGGCGAGGGGGTGGCGGTGCAGGTGGAGACGCTGCGCGCCTATGTGCCCTTCGCTGAACTCGGCTACAACCGCCTCTGGAACGGCAATCTCAAGGACCGCGGTGAGGCGGCGGCGCGACTGCAACTGGTGACGATCCCGGCGCTGGCTGGGGCGCAGGGGTTGTGATTATTCGAGCTGCAGCTGGAACTCGGCGACGAGGCGGTTTTTGATTTCCGGCGGCAGGCTGAGAACCCCAAGCAGGCGCTGCAGTTGGCCGGCGGTGGAGGCGATGCTGCCCGTTTCCTCCTGGTGGGCCACCCGGGCGGCGTGATAGAGCTCCAGTGCCCGTTCGCCGTTTCCCTGGAGCAGCAAGGCCTCCGGTTCGGTGACCCGCTCCCAGTAATCCTTGGAGGGCTCGCCACCGCGCAGAGCCGCCTGTTCATTGAGCCGTTCGAGCACCTCGCCGGCCAGTTCGGCAGCCTTGGGGGCATCGCCGAGCAGGGCCGCCTTGGAGGCTGCATTGATGCCGGTGTAGGTGTCCGTGGGCACCTTCTTGAAGCCTTCTACATACAGCTGCTGCGATCTTTCCAGGGCGTCACGGGCGCCGGCTTGGTCGCCTTCGCCCTTGCGTTTCTCCCACAGATCTGCCCATACGGCTGCCAGGATTCCCAGGGTTTCGGTATCCCCCTGACTGTTTTCGAGCAGTAGATTTAGTTCGTAGCACGCCTCCTCCAGTCGCTTTTCGCGGCGCAGGGCAAGTCCGTAGAGTTGCTTCAGGCGGATTGAACCTGGAAAGCGCTTGATCATGGCTTCACAGGTTTCAATCGCCTCCTTGTTGTGTTTGCCGCAGATGAGCAGATCGATTGCCATTGCGGCGATCTGGGCGGAGGTGGTGTATGCGGGCTCGTCGCTGTTGAGACGCGCCACGATCTTGGCGTAGAGACCGGCCTTGGCCATGGCCTTCAGGCTTGCCAGCTCTGTTTTGAGGTTGGCATCAAATGCCACCACCTGCCGCACCGCATCTGGGCTCAGGGGTTTGCCCTGCAGCCCACAGGTCAGCCGCACCAGATCGCAGCCCATGGGGCCATCCGGATAGGCGGAAAAATCCACATAGAGCTGGCCAGCCATCAGCCCGGGTGGGATTCTGCCGTCCAACGATGCGACCACGAAGTGGAAGGGGAAATCGGAGCCGATTGAATTGGTCTGCTTTGTGCTCATCAGGTCAAGCTCCTTTTCCACCCATTTCGAATCTTCAGCTCGCTCCGACCAAAGCAACACCCCGCTGGCGCTGCGCTGGAGATTGTGCCCGAGCTGGGAAGTGAGCCCTTGCCCCGGTACTAGCACGAACTGATCTAGGAATACCTTGTAACCACATTGCGTCAGCATGTCGTACAAGGAGATCGACCACAGGCGGTCAAGCGAGCGGTAGGAGACAAACACATCCCAGTCGATGCCTTGAGGGCGAGGGCGAGGGGGCTCGCAAAAATCAATCCAGGAATTACCCATCGTGCTGGTCTCGTTCTGCTGGGTGTCTGGTATGGAGTTTAGCTTGCTTGTTTCACCCCTGGCTGATGTAATCAATATGACACCTGCTAGTCATCAATAAGAATCGACAGTGATACGACAGCGCATCAAGGCCAGGGCTTCATCGGGCAGGCCCAGAAAACGATCAAACCAGGGCTCGCCGCTTGGCTGCACCGTCGCCACCCCCACCAACAACGCCTCGCCGCCAGCATCAAGGGGTTGGCCCTGGCCGCGGTGGCGTTTTCCGTGCACTGATGCCGTGACCAGCTGGGTGTCGACGATCAGATCGGGGGCCGCCACTTGAGATGCCAGCTTGAAGCGAAAGCGGGCGCGAAAGCGCAACTGCACCGCCCCGCTGGTCGGCTGCCAGCGCCCAGCCAGCTGCTCGGGCAGGACGGCAATGGCCAAGCCTGGCGGCAGGGGCAAGCCCAGAAAACGGGTCGTGCGCCAGTTGAGCTCGGGAATCACCAGGCTGGCCGGGTCAAACACCAGGGCCTGCCAACCTTCAGCATCGCTGGGCCCCTGCTGGGCCCTGCCGCCGCCGCGATTGGCGTTGTAGCCAAAACGGGGATAGCGCCCAATCACCAGGGCGCAGCCGGCTTGGGTCGCCAGTTCAATTGTGGCCACGGGGTTGGAGATCATGCCGCTCAACGGCCTAGGACCAAGTTGATCACCAAGGTGGGATTGATCAGCACGATCACCACCGCACAGGCCCAGCTGGCCAGTTGCAACCACAGGGGGGTTTTGAGCGACCCCATCAGCTCGGGCCGGCTGCAGAACAGCACCAGGGGGATGGCGGCGAAGGGTAACTGCAGGCTGAGCACCACCTGGCTGAGCAGGGGCGCAGGTCGGGCGCGGAGGGGTGCTTCAACAGTGGTGAGCCTTACCGAGCACTGCCAGGAGATTAGGGGGCAAGCCGCGTCGAGCTGGAGGCACTCAGGTACCAGAGGGCAGCGAGTAGCAGCCTGGCGGGGATCCGTTGCGGCGTTTGAGGACCTCAGCCGGCGGCTGTTCGGGTCTGAGAGCGACAACCTGTCCGATGGCCAACGGCGGTGCCTATTGCTGGCCCGGGTCCTGGTCCATGCTCCCGAGTTGTGGGTGTTGGATGAACCCACCAATGGCCTAGATCTGCGGGCCAAACACCAGTTGCTGGCCCACTGGCGCCTGTGTTCGACACCCCCCTTCAGGTGATGAGCCTCATTGCTGTTCCTCAACCCATGGGGAATGGTTGATGCCCCGTAGTCACTGTTGCTCAGCTGAGGCAGCTCTCGGCGGAGTTGGTCGCTGAAATCTCCATTTTCTGGGATTTAACGATCGCGACCCAGGTACTTGCTGATTGATCGGTACTTTTGATGGCGTGAGGAGCACTGTCGCGCCTTGGCGTAGCGAACGAAGTGGCCGATCAAAGGGCTCGCTATCTTGAATTCTGGATCAGACGGCAAAAT
>JBIIJV010000252.1:0-3632 GCA_044233545.1 Cyanobium sp. | reverse complement strand
TCACGTCGGCAATCGCACCGATGAGTTATCTCGACGCCGCGGGCGGCAGCGGCCTTGGCTGCCGTGGGTAAGGGCCTTGCGGACCCTGCTCTCGGTAGCCGTGATGCCGCTGCTGGCGCTGGGTTTGATAACTGGCTTGATCCTGGGGTTGCTGCTCGGGGGTGTTCTGCTGAACCCCCGGGTCATCGGCACCTGGTTGCCGAGGCCCCTCTGGCTGGGCACGGTCATCACCCTGATCGTCCTCGCCTTTGGAAGACCCTGGTTCCCCCGCGCCCTGGCAGGGATAGGGCGTTGGCTGCGGAAACGGTTTGGGGTGCTGGTGGAAGCGAAGATCCCGGCCAGCCGCAAAACCACCTGGCTCCAGAAACTCGGTTTAAGCACCAGCTTCAACAGGCTGGGGATCGACAACGACCTTCAGTCCTTCATACTGCGGGCCGGACTGGGTGTGTTGTCCGGACCCGACCGGAGCAAGCGGTTTGCCGATTTGCGCGTCGCTACCCTCGACCGTCGCGCCGGGCAGTTGCTGCCGGCCTTCAATGGCTACCTGAAACGGACACGTTCACTCACCTACGGCTACTTGCAACAGACCTACGCAAATGGGTACAAACAACATCAGGAAACTGCAGAGCTTCGCTGCCATCTGATCCGCAACATGATCTTCGAGTTAATCCCAGGCCCAGATGTGGATCCTGATTACGCAGCCAATCTGATTACCCTGCCGGTACAGGACTATCGGCTGCAGGAAGAAATCGTGCCGCAGGCGCCAATCATGCGCAAACTGATGCATGCCAACTACGTGAGCCAGCTGCTCCTCAACCCCTGCGCTTTCGCTACAGATTGGCTGCCCATGCAGCTATGGCATTCGCACGCTGATCTGTGCTCCAGCGTCGAGCGGCTCAACCTGGTAAAGGCGGCAGAAATCTGGACGAGATTGACCAAAAGTCTTGAATTGGATGGGGAGGGACCACAGCCCGAACCCATTAATCCCATTGATCCCACAATATGCAATCTGGTGGTGCGAGTACGCGGCCTGCTGCAGAAGGCAATGGATGACGCCGTCTGCGCCGATCCCGATGTCGACGAACAGCTGCGTCAGCGCTGCCACATCAAGCCAGAGGAGGATGCCACCAGCTACTCCTGGATCCCGCTTATCTGCGAAATGGCCACCAATCTCAACACAACCCTATGGGTTAAGGGTTATCGCTGGTATCGGCCGAACAAGCTTGAGAACAACCGCATCGAGACCACCGGCGGCTGGTACGTCGAGATGCCCACTGGCAGGGACGACTGTCCGTTGCTTGATCTGGGGGTGATTGACGCCCCGGCGGCGGCGATCACCGCACTGGCTGGTTATCTCAGCACCTGCTTCAACCTGCTTGAATTTTTCTATGCCTCCCTGGGGTCATCTAAGGTAGCCTCTGAAAAGCTGGTCAAGCTGCTGACCGAGGAAAATATTGAGCAATGGGATAGGACACGTTTCCAGGATCTAAAGGATCTGCCTTACACCTTGCGCATAGCTACATATAAAAAGATTAAGAATTTGAGTCTGTCAGACAAGCCTAAAATTCAACCAGGCGAGGTGAATTTGCTTGAGCCTTGGCTAACTGTCCGCGAAGGCTTTCCGGATTCTTGGCGGGAAACAGAACGTAACTGAGATGGCTGAGCGAAGTGGCCTTGCGCTACTTTTAGACTATAGACAAATTGATGACCAACTCCTGGCATAACTCCGCAACGCCCTGCCGGTGGGAGGGATCTACACCATCACTGCTCACGCCGGCTTCTTGCCAATGGCTTCTGGTTTCACGATTCGTCCCCTGGAGGCAGGCGACATTGCGCTGGTGACCGAGTGGGCCCGCAACGAGGGCTTTTGTCCGGGGGAGGGCGATGTGGATATCTACCGCCAGACCGATCGCCAGGGGTTGTGGGTGGGCTGCCTGGAGGGAGAACCGATCGGATGCCTGGCGGGAGTGCGCTACAGCCAGGCCTACGGCTTCATGGGTTTGTTTCTGGTGACGCCGCCGCACCGGGGCCGGGGCTATGGCGTCCAGCTCTGGCGCCATGCCCTGGAACACCTGGATGATGTGAGCTGTGTGGGCCTGGAAGCCGCCCCCGAGCGGATCGACGACTACGCCGGCTGGGGCTTCCGCTCCGCTTCCCCCACCACCCGCTGGCAGCTCAACTCCCTAGATATGCCATGGGAGCCGCCCCAAGACGATCAGCTGACGCTGGTCGACGCCAGCAGCCTGCCGGACGAGGTGGTGCAGGCCTACGACGCCAGCCGCGAACCCTCGCCTCGCCCCCATTTCCTCAGCGACTGGCTGCACCATCCGGCTGGCACGGTGCTGGCCCTGGTCGATGCCCAGCGCCAATGCCATGGCTTCGGCCGCATCCGCCCCTGCCTGCTGCGGCAAGGCAGCGGTTGGCGGATCGGACCGCTGCTGGCCGACAGTCCAGAGCTGGCGGAACGCCTGCTGCGGGGACTGTTGCAGCGCCATCAGGGGGTGGTGCTGCTGGATGGACCCGGTGCCAACCCCGCTGCCGGAGCCTTGCTGCGGCGTCTGGGCTTTGCGCCGATTTCCGAAACCCTGCGCATGTACCGGGGGACCCAGCCCCAGGTCAGCCTGGCGGATGTCTATGGCTTGGCCTGTCTTGAATTGGGGTGAGGGGTGGGGCACACCGTGATCGATGGGCTGGAATTGATGATCAGACCCTGAACCAATTCTACCGATTTACTTGGATTATTTATACCCTAGTTTTTTAAAGTAGCTTTAGTAATAGGCCAAAGTGAATAAGATTAATCCTATCAATCATGCTCTACATGCCCCCTCGTAAACCATGAATCAGCTTAGTGAGAGCTTTTCTAGGGTAATATAAAGGAGAGTAATGTATGAGCTCTAATTTGTAGCGCAACAGGCTGGCGTCGACATTAGCTTTTCGCCAACAGTCCATTCGATAGGAGAGCTTTGACTGAGCTTCAAACTTTCTTATGGCTCGCCAATCAGGAGCAGCAGAAGCTACTTTTTTGTAAATTGTTGCATGATCATCACTTGTTTTGCCGGTAACTTCTAACTCCAACATGGAACAGAATTCGTCAAATGTTCTGATAAGATGAAAGGTGCAGGGTAGATGGCACTGTATCAGAGGATAGAAACAATTATAGATCACCAATGTTCCACCCAATCTCACCTTGGCAACCATATCAGCAAGTAACGCTAAAGGATCATGAACGTGCTCAAGAACATCAGTGCAAGTCAATGCATCATAGGATTCATCTTTAGGCGAAGAAATGAAATGAATATTGGGATTTGATTTGCACACTTCAATGCCGTGACGAGGCGGGAATGGATCCCAGATGTCTACTCTTGAATCAGGCATTAACTCAGTTATCAATCTGGCAAGAGTGCCAAATCCACCTCCAAAATCAAGAATTGTCTCCGATCCCGATAACCTCACTGCTTCGGCAATTGCAATACGATGTCCGCGAGATTCAAGGTGCTGCTCCACGAAGATACCATTGAGCAGCCAGACAGGATGACTGTAAAATTGAGCATATCTCTTTTCATCATAGCGACTCGCGTCACAGCCATAAGATACCCATATTTCATCCATAATACGGTAAAGGTCCTTCAGGG
>JBIIJV010000113.1:0-8811 GCA_044233545.1 Cyanobium sp. | reverse complement strand
TCCTTGCGGAACTGGGGGGTGGCCCCGTCGCAGATGGCACAGGCACTGATGCCCCGGCTCCAGAAGCGTTCCTCATCGTTGATGCCGAGACGGTTGGCACTGGCCCCCGTAGCCAGGATCAGGGAGTGGGTCCAGACGGTTTCGCCTTCCGAGGTGACCAGCCGATAGGGCCGCACGGAAAGGTCTAAAGACTCCGCATCGGCTTCCAGCAGCTTGGTCCCCCAGCGCAGGGCCTGGGCCTTGCAGCGGTCCATCAGCTCCGGTCCCAGGATGCCGTCGGGGAAGCCGGGATAATTCTCGACGTGGGTGGTGGTCATCAGCTGGCCCCCGGGGATGCCACCCCGCTGGAAACCGGTGATCAGCAAGGGGGCCAGGTTGGCCCTGGCGGCATAGATGGCAGCTGTGTAGCCGGCGGGCCCTGAACCGACGATGACCAGGTTTTCGATGGCAACTTCAGGCAGGGAGCCGTCGGCCGAGCCGGAAACGGGCACGCTGGCGACCATGGGGCTTAAGCGAAGTGACTACGCCTAAGCCTAGGGCCCCAGGCTCTGGCTGGGGCGGATCAGAAGCCTTGCAGGACTTATGAAGGGAATATTCAGATTTCGAGCAAGCCGTCAGTCTCCGGCCAATGTTTGAAGGTGAGATCTTTTGGCACCATCAACATTGTTGATTTCAACACGTCGGGATCTTGATCCAAAGCGACCAACCACTCGCGAAATTCCTCGCTGAGCGCAAAACTTTCTTCGTATAGTTCCATGGTGTCGAGTGCTGAGCGGCGGGCTAAAGCCCAGCACACGGCAACGGTAAGTCTGCGATGCACCGAGGCGTCCATTGGTATCGTCCGGCTGAAGCCCAGCCTGCCTTGATATCTGGCAGCTGAAGGTGTTTGTTGATACACAGTCGCATGACCAGAGCGTCTTGACAGCTTTTTCTGAATTATTCGTTGCCTCGGGATGTTATTGAAATTTTGCTCAAATTTGGTAGCTGGGGTCCTTTCACCTGGATGACCCCCCTGGCCTGGACCCCTAGGGCTTGCAAGGGCGCCAGCGGGTCAGCGGACCCTGCCCAGCCCCCGGCAACGGCGCTAGCGACTGGGCGGGGCGGGCTGATTCGGTAGGGCTCGCTGAGGGACCAACCCCGGGCATGGGCCATCAACAGGGGGTCGGCTGGGGCGAACACATAGGACGGCTGACGTGGGCCGGCTGGGCTGGACCGGGACTCCTCAGCCACCCGCACGGCCCTGGTGATCGCCTGCACAAAACGGCTGCGCGTAACCACCGTGGTCAGGTAAGCCACCACCCTCAACCGCGGCGCATCAAACCCTTCTGAGCACATGTCCACGCTGACCAACCATTCGCCGGCGCCGGCGCGGAAGGCCTTCAACAGCGCCTCCGCCTCCAGCTCCTGGGAGTGCACCAACTGCACCCGATCCCCCTGCTCGATCAGCAGGGCGCTGATTTGGCGGGCGTGCCCGATGTCCCTGGCCACCACCAGACCACCGGCTCCCGGTTCCCGCTGGCGCACCCAGGCCAGGCGCGCGCGGGCCTGCAGCAACACCCGCAGGGCAATGCCACCGCCATCGCCGAGGCGGATGGCCCGCCGCAGATTGCGGGCCCGCCAGCTTTCGCGGCTTTCGGCCGACAAGGGCGACCGTTCCCGTTCGTCGCCGTCCTGGGGACGGCCGTGCTCCACCCAGCCATCTTGAAAGCGAAATTCCAACGGCCGCACATCGCCGGCTTCGATCAACTGGCGGGGTTCGATGCTCAGGTCCGGCACGATGTGTTCGCCGCCCCCCGCCTCGGCCGCAATCGGCTGACGCCGGGCGGCACAAAAGGCCAGATTGTCGGCCCGAAAGGGGGTACCGGAGAGTCCCAGGCGCAAAGCGGCCGGTGCGCTGAGTCGGCTGAAGGCTGGCCCCCAGGCGCTGGACTCCGGTTCGTCCGGATCAAGGCCGAGGTGATGCACTTCATCGGCGATGGCCAGCCAACGCACCCCTTGCCCGGCCCCGCTCAGCAGGGCCGTTGGTTCCCCCTGGACCCGTGTTGCCGCCTGGTAACTCAGGACCAGGCCGTGGCTGGATTCCTGGGGGGCGCCGCCATGCCAGGGTTCGAGAATCAAACCCAATCGCTGCCCCGTTTCCAGCCATTGCTGGGCAATTGTGTTGCGGTGACAGCAGATCAGGACGCGATCGAGGTGACCTTCCTGCCAGAGGCGGCGAAACCCCAGCAGGGCTCCGATGGTCTTGCCCGCCCCAGGCCCGGCATGCACCAAGACATCCTTATCGATGCCAGGCCCCTGCCGCAGCCTGCGGCGTAGCAGGTCGATCAGTTGGCGCTGCCACTGGCGCGGTGCAATGGCCGGGGCGGCCGCGACAGCTTCCCCCAGGGGGCTGGTGCGAGGGCGCAGGCCTAGGTCAAAGGAGGGGGGGGCCATGATCGGATTCTGGCGCCCCACCGGCACTGGTTCCACCGGCACCGGTCTCACCGGCACTGGTCTCACCGGCACCGGTCTGACCGGCACTGGTCTCCTGCCACCGGTCTCCTGCCGCTGTCCCCCTGCCGCTATTCCAGTCCCTGACCATGGCGAGCCAGGAATCACCAGCTGATGTCTCTCGGGATTCCCTGCCCTCCTGGGGACCCTTCCGGCCCCGCTTTCCCTGGTGGGGCGGCGATCTCCAGACCGTGCGGGACAGCATCCACCCCCCTGCCCTCCCCCGGGATCAGGGCCAGCGGGCCACCATTGACCTTGCTGGGACGGACCAACTGCTGGCCCGGGTGGATCGGGTGCCAGAGCCCTGGGGCTGGGTCGTGCTGGTGCATGGGTTGGGGGGCTGCAGCAACGGTCCCAGCCTGCGCCGGCTGGCCCTGGTCTTGCAGGACCACGGTTTGACGGTGGTGCGGCTCAACCTGCGGGGTGCCGGGGAGGGCCGCCCGTTGGCCCATGGCAGCTACGCCGCCCGCTGTGACCAGGACGTGCTGGCCGCCCTGGCCTGGGCCCGCCTCCAGGCGGGATCCCTGCCCCTGTTCGCGGTCGGGTTGTCCCTGGGGGGCACGGTGTTGCTCAACGCCCTGCTGACGGCCCTTGGCCAGAACCCGGCCCTGGGATCGCCCCTGGAAGGGCTGGCCTGTGTCAGCAGCCCCCTCGATTTGGAGGCCTGTTTGGGCCAAATGGAACGCCGCCGCAACGCGTTTTACCAGCGCTGGCTGCTGCGGCGACTGGTGAACGAGGTCAGCCAGGATCCGGGCGGGCTGGCCGCAAGCGACCAGCGGGCGCTGCGTCGGGCCCTGGGCCTCGGCTCGATTCGCGCCTTCGATGCCGCCGTGACCGCACCGCGCTGGGGTTATGCATCGGTTGGCGCCTATTACGCGGCGGCCAGTCCGCTCCCGACCCTGCTGGCGTTTGGGGCGGAGGCCTCCAGGGCGCCCCTACCCCCCCTGCTGCTGCTGCAGGCTGCCGATGATCCTTGGGTGCCACCCCAGGCCATGGAGGTTTTGGCCGCCCAGGCAACGGGGCTACCCCCCGAATCCCAGGCGCTGGGCCGCTTTCCCTCGTTGCTGTTGAGCCCCGCTGGAGGGCACAACGGCTTCCATGGCCAGGGTGACGGCCGCCATCGCCACCAGGGCAGCTGGGCAGACCGCGCCGTTGCCACTTGGTTGTTACACCACGGACAGTAGTTGTCCGTGGCAACCTCCTGAGAAACCACATAGGTAGTTGTGCAATAATTCAATCGCGAATTCCTAAATGCAATGGTGCGTTTCATCAGACGTGTGGCAAAACACATCTGTGCTGTGTCCCTGCTGACAGCCATTGCCCATGGTGGGGCTAAGGCTGAGGGCTGGCAAAAGGCACCACCACTGCCCGCAAATGTGGGAGATTTACTATCCTCGATCAGTAAAGAATCCAATCTTTATCGCCTATTCCAACTCTATCGCGAAAATAGAGATGGACTGCAAAAAGCGGCCACGCGCATAACATTAGAGCAGGCGATTGCCATGGGGGTCTCAACCAGTCCCCTTTTGGCTGGCAACATAGACGAAATTCAAGCATCGCAATGGTCGAGAATAGCCGTCACCCGTGAATGGATCCCAAGTCTGGGTGTCAAGACATCGGATCCTGGTGTGCTGGGTTATGCAACTTCCACCAGTAGCTTGAAGAGCAAGACTGATGGCAATGCGCCCAAGGAAAACCTCACTTTCGAGCATGGCTTTTCCTCTACTCCTTACGCCACGCTGTCCTGGGCCTTTCTAGATCCTTCGAGGGGTGCCCGGCTTAAAACATTAACTGCACAGAACAATTCCCTGCGAAATAAGTTTACATTTACTTCTCGCGAACTAATTTTGGCCATCCAAACTGCCTACTGCAACTTGCAGGAGGCATTAGAGGGTGAGAGAGACGATATCGAACTCTTTAATCAGGCGATTGATATTTACGTCAAAGCCAGCAAGGCCCAGAAGCCTGCTGGCGAAATTAGCCGTTTTGAGGCCCAGGCGGTTTCACTGCTGATTGCTCGTATCAGATCACATAGGATTACTATCCAGGCAGCTAATTCCTTGGCAAGCCTGATTAATTTGGAGCCTGGTAAACTAGCGCTACCCTCTTCATCTCCCGGACTTATCTCAAACTGGCCCCTCAGCCGCGCCGAATCCATTGAGCTGGCCCTGGCGCAGCGCGAAGAATTGCAGGCCAATGCCTGGGATGTTAAAGCGCTGATGAGTGCATCCCAGGCCATCCGCAACAAGGCCCTGCCTGCGTTGTCCCTGGCGAGTGAAATACAACGTATTTCAGCCAATCAAAATACTGGTAATCTCAATGGCAATGTTTCAGGTGAACTGAGCCGTACTTCTGGTTACGAGTCGTTTTTTGGTTTTACGTTTGATTGGAAGATTTTTGATGGTGGCATCCGCTCTGCCGAGGCCAACGCCATCAGGGCCAAGGCCGAACAGTCGATGGAACAAGGAAAACTCAGCCGGCTAGCAATTACCCGGCAGGTGACAGATGCCTACGCCTCCTTTCTCGCCTCCAAGATCCTGATCGATGCCGCAAACAGTGATGTCATTGCCTCACGCAAATCGCTGCAGGCCGCCCTGTTCGAATACAACGCTGGCCGAGGCAACAACGGCACAACAGTGGTGCAAGCCCTCTCCAAGCTCCAATCCGCCCTGGATACCTACCGCACCGCAGTGACTCAACAGAATCTGGCGATCTATCAACTGAATCGCTATTCCGCCACCTGGCCGGCCCAAACCAAGACCCTGGTGGATTCTCAATACCAACGCTGGCTACCGACCGCCCTAGCCAACCCCACCCCAGCGGCGACACTGAGGCCCAAGACGGAGCAACGGGCCCCAGGCAACCCAGCGCTTCCGCCAGGATCCTGACATCGAGCCAAGGCGCTGGTGGGATCCAGCCGCCAGCGCCGCTGCCCCCAGGGAGCCCCCCTTGCGTCCCCCCCTCGTTTATCACCCCCTGTATTCGGCTCCCCTGCCCAGCACCCATCGCTTTCCGATGGCAAAGTTCAGGCTGCTGGTCGAGCATCTGCAGCGACTTGATTTAGCGCGGCCCGAGCAACTGCACCAGCCCCTGCCGGTACCGCGGCGCTGGCTGGAGCTGGTGCATGGCCGGGCCTATCACGAGGGTTTTGCACGCGACCAACTGGAGCCGGCCGCGGTGCGCCGCATTGGTTTGCCGGCCACCACTCCCCTGGTGCGCCGCAGCTGGCTGGCGGTGGGCGGCTCGGTGCTCACGGCCAGGCTGGCACTGCAAAACGGCCTGGCCTGCCACCTGGCGGGCGGCACCCACCATGCCTTTGCCGACTACGGCAGCGGCTTCTGCATCTTCAATGACCTCGCCGTTGCGGCCAGGGTATTGCTGATGGAGGGATTGGTGCGGCAGTTGTTTGTGGTGGACCTGGATGTGCACCAGGGCGATGGTACGGCCGCCCTGTTTGCGGACGATGAACGGGTCTTCACCTTTTCGGCCCATGGCGCCAATAATTTCCCCAGGCTGAAACAAACCAGCGACCACGATCTACCCCTGGCCGATGGCCTTGAAGATGGACCCTATCTGGCGGCAATTGCGGCGGTATTGCCCGACCTATTGGATCAGGTGCGCCCCGATCTGGTGCTTTACAACGCCGGAGTCGATCCCCACCGTGATGACCGATTGGGCCGCCTGGGCTTAAGTGATCTGGGTTTGCTGCAACGGGACCGAATGGTGCTGGAAGCCTGCCTGCGGCGGCGCATCCCGGTGGCCACGGTAATCGGCGGTGGTTATGACGATCTCACTCCTCTGGTGGAACGGCACAGCATTGTGGTGAGAGCGGCTAGTGAGATGGGGGTTTTTCTTTGAGGGGGAGCTGGACGGATTGGGACGGGGGCTGGGCGAAACAATCGATAGGCCACATGGCACCAATTCTGAGGCGAAGTGGCTATTATCTGGTGACTCTTGAGCAACTGATTAATGCTTGAGAACACAACTTACTAACCGATGGGCAGTTTAGGTCGTGACACCCTGCGGCAAGCGATCTACTGGTAGACGATACCATTGTGCTTCAACCAACCGGCGACATGAATGCCATCCGGGTCATGGTGTGTCCAGTGGATAACACCGCCCTGGGGATTCGATTCATATTGACCATAAAACTCAACTCGATCGCCAATCCTCAATGCTTCGATGCGTTTAGCGATGTCAATGTTTTGGGCAATAAGCAGGGTCTGACCTGATGCAAGCCGGAGGATAAAGCGCTGATGGCGGCTGCCGTCGTTGTCGTCGGCTAAAACTCGTTCCACCAGGCCTTCGCCGCCCATCTGGGCACCGCTTTGTAGAGCTTGGTAGGTGTTTAATCCTGCCTTGTCGACACGAGTGGTGGGACTCTCAAACGACTGATCAAACAACTTATCAAACGACTTATTGATGCTGACGCCATCGAGTCGGAAATAAATTGCTACCAATCCTAGCAAGATTAACAGTGCAGCCTTGATAGGAAAAGCCGCCCAGAAACTATGCTTATTTACTATCTGTGGTTGCGAATGCTGCTGATAGCGCACTTCCTTCGCCCGCAACCGTCCCTGCTCGTCTTGACCAATCGTGTAGGTGAGCAGCTCATTTAGACAGGGACGTCGATTTCTCTCCTGGAATTGGCTGATGTGAACGAAGATACGCGGACCTTTGGATTGGGGCGTGATAAAACCGAATCCCCGGGCATCATTCCACTGTGTGAGCCGGCCCTGTTGATCCATGGGATTTCTGTTCGCCTAACCATTTAGGCATCCTGGCGGGCTGCACCGGAGTCATCAGGTCCACTGCGCCGGACCCGCCTAAGTAGTTGACACCGGGCAGCCTGCCGATGGGGTTACGCACTGCGTCTGCCATCACCAGATCGACCCTAGAGGCTAGGCCCTGCCTCAGGTCGTTCAGCAGGTCGAAGTAGGCCCGATAGAGCTTGGAGGCATCCAGTGGCAGAAACTCCACAAGCAGGTCGATGTCGCTCTCGCCAGGGCGGTAGTCCGGCCGCAGCACGGAGCCGAAGGCGTGCAAGTGCGCCAGATGGTGCTTCCTACAGGCGGCAGTGACTGCCTCTAGCTGGGGCTGGACGAGAGCGAGGCTCATGGCGCCAATTGGTTCACCAAGGCAGATATCATTCATTCTGGTCCGTCAGGTGCAGGTTTCGCTCAAGAGCTGTAGGCCCGGTATCCCACTGCTCACGGTTGAACTAAGCGGTAAATAGCATCCAATTTCTCAACCACTTCAAGATCGATGGAATTAAGATCACAACGCTCTATCAAGCGGTAGAGGTCTCTCTTGCGCAACATAATCTGGCCACCGGTGGCATTGGCGAGGTGGCGGAAGTATGCCTCGACAAAGACGCTCAACTTTTTGGTTTGGGTTTGGGCTCGCCATAGGGTGGCTTGAGTGGCGGGATTCGCTGCTTGGTAATTGGCGAAGTCTGAGTCACTGCCATCAAAAATCATGGCAAGAATAAGCTGGTCAAGGGTGGCTAAGCATTGGTCGCTAAATAGGTCAGCGACAACCGGTTGCGCCCAATCCAGCAAGACCTGGGGAGTGACAAAATAATTTTCAAGTTCATAGCGCTTCCATGGCGACCTTGTAAATCCACCCTCATCCGAAGGTTGAATCCCGCGATTGTCATTATCGATGATCTCCAGGCCCCGCAATTCAGGCAGAATGCGTCTGAGGGCAAAGAAGTGTTCCTTTGCCTTCTGGCCAAAAGCGCCCTCAACGGCATCAAGGAGTTCTTCCGGGGATTGGCCGAGATTGGGTCGATTGTCCTGGAGGAAATAGACATTGAGATGGGATCCATCGGCAATCAGATTGCGGACAGGGTGCTCCAGGTGATCAGCAAAGGCCCGAAGCATGGCGAGATCCGTGCTGCCCTCTAGGTAGAGAACGTGGCCGGTCTCACGGGCTCTTACGTAGTGGGCAGCCCCGAAGCTCTTGAGGGATTCCTTGATATCGGGCTTAGAAGCCAGGTCATCGGCGTTGCCGTCAAGGATCAGGGTGAGATTGTTGTCCAAGGCCTCCTGCATCAACACCTCCGAATGGGTGGCCATCAACACCTGGCAGCGATTGCGGTCGGCGATGGTGCTCAACAGGGAATAGATCTGCTGCTGACGCAGGATCTCCAGGTGGGCATCGGGTTCATCGATCAGCAGCACACTGCCTTTATGGCAATACAAGTGCGCCAGGATCAGCAGCATTTGCTGAAAGCCCCGGCCAGCCAGCGAAAGATCCAGGGGGCGATCGGCTCCCATTTGTTCACAGAAGAGATCTAGAGATCCACCGTCATTCTCT
>JBIIJV010000195.1:0-5530 GCA_044233545.1 Cyanobium sp. | reverse complement strand
AAAGACGATGCATTAACTGCGTTATATCCTGCCAATCGTTCGGATTATTCTGATGGACAACAAGACAGAGATTCCGCAAAACTTCAGCGGTACTGCCACGACCCATATGGTAGTCAATCCGATTGCGAGTAATCAGAGGTTCATCCGCTGAAATACCCGACATGGGATAAAGAAGTGCCACGTCCAGTTCTGCAGCTCGGGCTAGCGCTTGAGGGTGGCTGGCTGTGGAGGGATGGGGTTCTGCGTAGATCAGCTCATCACTGGCGTGATGACGGAACACCATCTTGATTGGGACAACAGTGTCCTGGTGCTCAAGGCCAATGGAGATGTGAAGATCATGCCCAGAAACCTTCAGGTTCTTCCAGAAGTGACGCGTCTTGGGAACAGGAACGGATTGGATCGCCAGACGATTCAAGGGTTTACCTGTGCGCTGCTTGGCTTTGGAGTCTTTGGACTCTTGCTGCCAGGTGCGCACGGCTATCGACCAAAGGGCAATGGCCTGAAGGGCAGTGGTCTTGCCGCAATTGTTCGGTCCAATCAGCACCGATGGGTGCTCCAGGGGGATGCGTCCAGAGCTGCGGTAGCTCTTGAAGTTGTTGATTTCCAGCCAGTGCAGAATTCTCACCCCACCGCCTCCAACACCTGCCAGCGCCATTCCTGGGGAATTCCCTGCCCCTGACCCGTTTCTTGGGCCATCTTCAGAAACAACAGATAGGTCAGCTCGCTCACGTACTGGTGATAGCTCACCCCGTCGTCCTTCAGCACATTGCTGAGGTTCCAAAGCTTGGCGACGATGTCGTGGGTGTGGCTGTTGCCAGGGGAGCTTGTGGGCATCACCAGACCTCCAGGGTGAGTTCGTCCACATGGGCAAAAGCCTGATCGGCGCTGACCAGAACACAGCCTTCACTAAGGGCATGGCTGGCGATCAGCAGGTCCAGCGCCGCCAGCGGCTTGCCATGGCGTTCCAGTTCAGCGCGCAGCCGGCCATAGATCCTGCTGCAGGCTTCGGTCCAGGGCAGGATCTCCAGGGTGTCGAGGGTGGCTTCCGCCAGCGCCCGCAATCGCGTCGCCACCGGCTGCTTCTCCAGGCCATAGCGAATCTCGCCCACCACGATCGCCGACAGGCAGCAGCGTTGTTCGCGCACCCAGTCATCCAGGCGTGGCGAGCGATGTTGGAGAAAAGCGCTCACGGCGTTGGTGTCCAGCATCAATCTCTCGTGCCCCGCAGCCATCACGGGAAGTCCACCGGTTCGGGAGGACTGGTGTCGTGCAACCCCTCAAAGAAGGCGGCCAGTTCTTCCCGAAATCCAGGCTCCTGCAACAGCGCATCCCTGAGCTTCAACAACTCCCTGGCCGATGGCCGCACCGGTGTGAGCACCACCGCGCCACTCTCTGGATCGCGATGCACCTCCACCTCCGTTCCCTCGAAGCGAAACTCAGCCGGCAGGCGCACCGCCTGGCTGCGGCCGTTGCGGAACAGCTTGGCGCGCATGGCTGGCTTCCGGCGGCGGTCGATACCGAGACTAGATCAAGTGGGCTGGTGTCGCGCGGGGGCTTGAGCACCAGGCCATGGCCTCGACCAAGGCAGACAACGCGACATGGGCGGCGCTGGCCTGTGTTCTGGGGGCCCCACTCAGGCCAAAGCAGCTCCTTTCGGCTCACAGCCGGGCCTGTTCCAGCCTTGACAGGGCATCCCTTGCTGTGACGATCGGGATTTGGCGATAGTCACCAAGCACCAGCAAATCCTCGTCGCCGGTCACAATCAGATCGGCGTTGCCGCTGACTGCTGCGGCAAGAATCTGATCGTCGTCTGGATCTCGGCTCACGGGTGCCTCCAGGACTGCAGGCACCAGACATTCGATCAAGGCAACGTAGCCATCAAAAAGTTCTGACGACTTCACACCCCGTTGCAAAATGGCTCTTTGAAACTTCGGACGACTCAGTACTCCCTCCAGCTCAGCAAGGAGGGGAACGCTGCTGATCAACTGAACCCTTCGAGCCACTGCGGCATCAAGAACAGCACCGGGTGCGCCCTGCCAGATCAGCCCAGAGATGGCCGTATTGGTATCAAGAACCAGTCGCAAGACGCTGGCCCTGGCGATAGGCCTTGATTTCCGCGTTGATCTCCTGGACCGTCATCGGCTCGGCCGGTTGCTCCTTGAGAATTTCGCGTGCTTGCTGGAGGCGCATCACGCGGACCGCTGCCAACTTGCTGCGCACCAGATTCTCCATCGCTTCGGCAGAGAGAAGGCCGGCTGCCTTGGCTTCGGCCGCCAGTGCATCGGGGAGCGTAATTTCGATGGTGGTCACGACCGAAAGCAATCGCTTGTAGTTAACCCTAGTCCGGCTCGCCTCACGCCGCCCATACCTCCCGCTGGAAATGCTGCAGCACCCCATCCAGCTCGCCGCCGAACACCCGGTTAAGCCTAGGCCAGTCGCCCCCTTCCCGCTTGAAGAACAGCAGGTCGTCGTCCAGCGCTTCGCGATCCACGATTGTGATCCCTTGGACTGGTTGGCGATGCGCTGCAACCACTGCCGCTGCGGCGTGGTCCAGCTGCGGGAGGCCAGGATTTTTTGCAGGGCCTTCTCCACCCGCTGCTCGTAGGGCACCAGCGGATCGCCCAGGGCTGCCTGGCGGATGTAGCCGATGATAGCAAAAATGTTACCTCATAATCATCTTGAAATTGGCGAAAAAGACGCATAGCTGATGCCGTCAGAACGACCAGGTGTGATAAATCCACACTCCAGCTATTTAGAATCCTTCATACCCAGCTCGCCACTCAAAAATTCGATCGTTTTCACATCCCCGTGGTGTTTTCCTTCCCCTTGGCTGCTTGCTAGGCACGACGTGCTGCGATGAAGTCGCGAAGATCGGCTTCCCACGAAAAGGGTTTGTCTTTGGCGGGATCGTAAGGCGGCAGGTTGGGAAGGGGCACGCCCAGCTCGTGCAGCAGCTCAGTGGCTTTGGTGAGCCCGTAGCGGAATACATACGGCTCGCCATCGGCCCAGCTCAGGGTGTAGGCGGCCAGGGCGTGGTGCTTGGCTTGGTTGAGTTCGCCAAGCGCCTGCCAGAGCCGGGCAAGGTAGCGATTGGCCTGACTGCGATCGGCGATATCCCGTAGCTGGGCGAGGCGCTGGGCTTCGCTGCGGGCCTCGTCGCCCGTGAGCTGGTGGAGGTGGACCTTGGCCAGGGCCTGGCCGGCCTCGGAGGCTGCATCCACGCGACGAACCTCACGGGCCATGGCTATGGCCTGGCTGAAGCTGGCGGCGGCCTGCGCCCACGCGCCCTGCTCCAGCCGCCAGTCCCCGCGTAGCACGTGAACTCTGCGGATTGTGCTGCGGTTGTGGTCCTGCTCGGCAAGGCTGGCGGCGGTGCTGAGGTGTTCCTCCTGCAAGTGGCCCTGCCAGAACTGTGCAACCGCAAACAACCTCTCCGCGTTGCCCTGCCGATAGATGTTCCTCCTCCACTTCCGCCCCATGGGAGCGAGCAACCGCCACGTCTCCGCCGCCGCCGTCCACTGGGCGAGGGTGGACTGAAGAAAAAAGCGGCCCAGCAGATTCATGAAGATATTATCTTCCTTCTCAAACACAAGTATAGTTTCCATATCGTGGTTGATGTCAATCAACCGCGAGGCTGCAGAGAATCGTCCATGTTTGAATAGAGAATATGTGAGATTTCTGATGACAACAGAAAGCAGAACTGCCTTTACATCCAGGGAGAAACTCTGATTACTTAGGACATGAGGAATTGTAGAGCTATGGATCATGATAGCTTGCTTCTCATCGCCGCAATTGGCTAATGCAAGCGCGCTAACGTTTGTGAGAGCCAAGCCGAACGCAGGGTCTACTTCCACGGGCAGGCAGTCCCAGCCCATTGGAAAGAATGGCCTGACAACCGAGAGCACTTCTGCGTTGGCTTCAAGGTTACTTAATAGCGCGTACGACAAATCACCAACAAAAGCATCCGCTGCCCTTTGGAACTGGCCAAGCTTCAGCAGAGTACGAACAACTTGCAGGCCACTCTCCACGTCCTCGATTGTCTTTGCTGTGGCATACGAGCTGCTCGGCATCGTGTTGAAGTGGTCAACCACCTTCTGGCCATAGCGTTTCTGCTCCTCGGGCTTCAGGCTCCCCGCCGCGACACCGCGCACCACGGGATGAAGATCGTAGCGATAGGCGCGGCGGTCGTATTGCAGCAGGCCGCGATGCTCGAGGTCGGCCACGGTGTGGCTCAGCTTCTTGGGTGCCTCGCAAACGGCGGCAGATTCGCGCCACTCCTGAACCGCTTGTTCGTAGGCCTTGCGTTTGGCAAGGGCGTCTTCGTACTGCCTGCGCCGATTGGCTTTCTCTTCATCGTCCAAGCGTTCCCAGCGCGAATTATCCTCCGGTTTGGCCGGAACCTTCACCTCCTCCGGCTCCAGGGGTAGGTGGGGATTGAACGCCGCCACGGTTTCGTAGTCCACAGCACTGCTGAGCAGGGCGAGGGTGGAGAGGAGCTGGCGGCTGGCGGGCTCCAGAGCTTCCAGGGCCGCGTGCAGGATGTGGTTGCGGCTCTGGATGAGGTCGAGGCTGGCGAGGTTGAGCTTGGCGCCGTAGGCGGGGTCGGCGGCCCAGCCATCAAAGTTGCCGCGATGGGGGCCCGGCGCGTTGATCAGGCCGGCCAGCACACCGATCACGAGGGGGTGATTGCCGCAGTAGGTGTTCAGGTAATAGCGAATGTCGGCTGATGTTCCGTCCACACCACAGGACCGCAGCAATTGTTCCGCGTCTGCATCGTCCAAGCCTGGCAATTTCAGCGGAGGCGTGACCCCGGGGATCGGCAGCCCCGCTGGATTCAGCAGCACCCGGGGGATGAGGCGGGAGCTGATCAGAATTTTCGATGGCCTGGCAGCGGCAAGGGCGCGGAGCAGGTCGGTGTCTTCATCGCGGATGGCCTCGCAAGGGTTTCTGTCAAGGATCTTGTCGGTGGGGAAGTTCAGCTCTTCATCGCGCAGTTCAGCGGCATCCAGGCGGTGATAGGCCACGAGCACACGCTCCAGACCATCCAGAATCAGCAACCAAGGTTTCTGGCGCAACGCAACCAGGAGTTGGTCGCCCAGCTCGGCGGTGGTCTTGTTGGCAAAGGCCTCCAGCGGCTGCCCCGTCATGTAGGCGAGCGCGTGTTGGCAGAAGCCACGCATCACGGCACCCTTCTCATAGAAGGAATACCAAAAGCGTCCGGCCCAATCGCCACGCACGTTGGTGGCGTGCTTCGTGGTCCATTCCCAGGTCAACATGCTCTTGCCAGTGCCGCCGATGGCTTCAAAGAGCAGCACACTGGTTGGATCCGCGGCCTGTGCCCAAGAATTGAGGAGCTGGAGCTGGGCTTGGCGCCCGATGAAGTTGTTGCGACCGATGTAATCGGGGGCGGCGTAGAAGACGGGGGGTGCGGGGAGTTGTGAGTCGCCCGGACCGGAACTGCTCGCCTTCACCTCGGCAGGGGCTTTCTGTTGGTCCAAGTGGTTGCAAAGGTCGTGCAAAGAGGCTGGAA
>JBIIJV010000072.1:0-12660 GCA_044233545.1 Cyanobium sp. | reverse complement strand
GGATCCTGCGGGGTGGCTGCGGTCCAGAGGCTGCCGCCGCTGGCCAGGTCGTAGAGCTCATTGAGCAGAGCCATGCGCAAGGGATCCGGCAGGTCGGCGCGCTCCACCACCGGCTTCTGCCAGCAGTCGATGGCCTCCCGCCAGCTGCGCCAGTCCGCCAGGGCTTCGGCGGCGATGGCGACGGCGTTGTCGCCACTGCTGCCGAAGATGTCGGTGTAGCGGCGCAGGGCGCGGGTGCCGGTGGCGAAGCTCGTCACCGGCAGGTCCCAGCTGATCACCACCGGCAGCTCCAGGCTCTGGCCCGGTTCGAGCCGGAAGCGCACCGCCAGGGCGGCACTGGCCTGGTCGTGGTCGGCGCTGCGGCGGTCGTTGTCGCTCTGGGGGATGGCGCCACCTGTGGCGAAGGGGGTCCAGAGTTCGGCGCCATCGCCGGACGGGTTCCAGCGGCTGCAGCGCAGGATCTCCAGCCCCGGATGCGCCAGAGAGGCCTCATCGGGCACCGCCAGGCACCACTGCCCCTGACCCTCCGCTATGGGCTCGGCCTGCTCGCCTTCGAGCAGAACCCCTTTGAGCCCTGCCGCATCGATCTGGCGGTTGCGCTGGCCCCGGGTGCGGCCGATCGCCGGCACGTAGTTGTGTTCGGGGCTGCCGTCGTCGCGGAAGTGCACGGCGGCGGCCGGGTCGGTGTTGGTGAACCAGCCGACCGTGTTGCGCCAGCTCAGCAGCAGCGAGAGCTCAAGGGGGGCGTTGGTGGGGTTGCTGAAGCTCCAGCGGAACACGGCCACCGGGTAGCTGGTGCGGCGGTAATCACCGGGCAGGATCGGGCTGAAGGCTTCACAGCTCACCCGGGCCGCGAAGACGTTCGCGTAGTCGAACTTGCTGCAGGGGTAGCGGGCGCTGTAGGTGCCGCTGCTCTGCTCGGCGGTGCTGGCGGGATACCAGCTCCAGGCCGCCAGGGGCGGCTGCGGGGCATCCGGGCGGGAGTCGTCCCGCAGGGGAGCCGTGGCCAGGGCATGGGCCTTGCTCTGGTGGCCATTGAGCTCGAAAAGGGCGAACTGGCAGTCGGGCAGGGTGCCGAACCAGTGCTCACCGCCATCGAGGTGCCAAAGATTGAAGACGCCATCGGGGCCGCGGCCGATGCAGCCGGCGCCGAACCCCCCCAGGGGTGCCCCGTGGTTGGGCCCGTCGTCGAGGTTGCTGGCGTAGCGCACCGTGTAGGGCCGCTCCCAGCCCAGGCCGATCGGCCGTTGCCAGGTGGCGGAGGCGGCGGTCGTCCTTTGGCGGATAGAAGGCAGGCCGAAACGCATGGGGCGGAACAAACGATGGGGACTAGCATGTCAGAAAATGATCCTGGCAGCAGATCGCCAAGTTAGCAGTTCTAGTGATATATCATCTAGAATTTACATCCCTGCGAGTGAGCGGTGGAATGCTCAAATATCTGAATGAATTTCAAGGGGTTGACTGTTATTGTGGGGAAATATTGATAGAAGACCGTATCGAATGACCGGCGCACTTTTCGGCTTTGTGGAATTGCAAGCCGCTAAAGATGCTGAAAGATGGGTAATTTTTTTCGTCCATTGGTGGCACGGGCTTAGCTTAAATGCACCCCGAAAGATTAAAAAAATGCCTAAAGACCAGCAAAACCAGACATCAGATAGATTGCAAATAAACGAGTCTTACCTGGGTCCCATTCTGAAATGGCTGAAAATTGGTTATTTTTCGATGCGCCCTAAAGAGCTTCGCCCCAGGATTCTCGTAGCCACTGCTATCTATGTGGCAAGAGCGATGGTAGATAAGCAGTAAGTGGTAAGTGGTAAGTGGTAAGCTAGTTTCTAGAGCCCTCCAGCTTGAGCCGGCTGCTTGCCATGGGTCACCGTTGCCCATGGCCGGTGTCACTAGTGGACTCTAGGTGTAGAATAGCCAAGACTAGTTTTTTAAATTTATGCAGCGCGCTACGCCGCTACGAGGACTCCCTTGGTCTGTCTTCATAGCTTTGTGCTTGCTGCTTTTATTTCGGGTCGTCACTTATGCGTTAACTGACATCTCAGATAGTGGAGATGGTGTCAATTACATGAAGAGCGCTAGTTTTATTGGATTGCATCGTATTCTTCCCCCTCTTTCCATTCAGCCGAATGCTTATCCATGGCTACTTTCTTGGTTTGGAGTTTATAAAGATTCAGTTTTGGCATTACAGCGCATTGGCAGGGTGCAACAGTTTCTGGATTTCTCGATAGTCGTAGCCTTGTGCTGGCTAGCTTTTAAGCTTCTAGCTGGATCAAGGCGATGGCTCCTTATCGGGGCTTGGATTTTGATCATTCTGCAACCATTAACTGGGATCTGGAGTAGAACAATTTACAGTGAGCAATTTGTAACTTTTTTTAGTTTTATTGGCTTCCTTTCCTTCAGCTTTTTTATTTTTCGTCGTCAGAGTAAGTTCATCAATCAGCTCGGCATGGGTTTTGCTGGACTCACTCTTGGGTTTTCATCGATCCTGCGCTCGGATGTCCTTGCTCTCAACACTGTGCTTTTGATTGGATTGATTGTTTATTTGGCTTTTGTTGCTGGCGACTGGCTGCGATCGAGGAGAGTTAAAATACTCATACTACTGCTATCATACATATCCGTACCATTATTAATGTCGAGCTATCAATATGCAAGCTCCGGTGAATTTGGCATTTTTAATAATAAAAGAATGCATGATGGTTATTTTGGGTGGATAAGAACATGGCCTGCCACTCCAAAGGAGTATGAGACGTTTGCTTTTTTCTCAGGTCGCGATTTATGGACTCCTGAAAAATATCCAAGCAAGGCTTTTGACAGCGTTGACGAAAAAAGAACTTTCTCAATGATTATGGAACAATGGAAAAAGCAGGCATTAATAGCTTCCCCCACAATTGACGATCGCTTTAATGCCTTGGCAAAAGAAAAAATTAAGAAAAATCCCCTCAGACATTATTTGTTAAATCCGTTTCAAAGAATATTTTACTATTGGTTTAGTAATGATGGTTCTCAATTCTATACTGTGCCCTATAGGCTCCGGCGGCCGATGTCGACCGCTGTCGTGGGCTTGATTACATTGGCCAGATTAGGAATGATCACTCTTTTTTTGGTGGCTGTTTCGGGCTCGCTGCTGAAATTAAAGCGCGATGGTTGGACATATCAACCGGAGCACTGGCTTTCTTTATTTTCGGTTATATCATGTTTGTACGTCCTTTTGCGAACATTGGAATTGGGGACGTTGAGCGCCTTCATGATTGCTGGGTTAATGGAACTGCGTTTTATTTCTATTGCGATGCCTTTTTTTGTGGTAGGAGCTCTGTTCGGCGCCCGGATGCTGGTTAAGAAATCCTAATTCTATTGCCGCAGTCAGGCGGTTGGCGAGGAGGCAAGCAATGGTTTGCTGGTGGGCCTTGGCAGCGATCATGCATGGCTGGTGGGTAGGGATTGGCATCGGCTGAGGTAGCGGATCACCCTGACCCATCATGGGAGGAGCGCTTGGGGGCCGGCTATCACGATCCTGGAGGTGATCGGCACCGACGCCCTTGGGCTGGCCAGTCTCTCGGTGGCCGCTCGGGAGCGACTGGCCCGGGCGGAGCTGGTGGCGGCACCGAAACGCCTGATGGAAGAGCTGGGTGCCCACCTCGCCCAGGCAGTCGCAGTCAGCGATTCGGCTGGTGTCAGTCGTCCGGATGCCACGTCCTTAGTGCATTCCCTCCCCGAGCTGATCCCCACCGATCGCCCCGAGGAGCTGCTCGCCCGCCTGCGCCCAGCTCTGGCGGAAGGCAAGCAGGTGGTGGTGCTGGCCAGCGGCGACCCCCTCTGGTTTGGGATCGGTCGGCTTCTGCTCCAGGCCTTTCCCCCCGAACAGCTTCGCTTCCACCCCGCACCAACGTCCCTGCAGCTGGCCTTCGCCCGCATCGGCCGCCCCTGGCAGGACGCCAGCTGGCTGAGCCTCCATGGGCGCGACCTCGAACCGTTGGCCGCCGAACTGCAGCGCCGCCCCGCTGCCCTGGCAGTGCTCTGCGATCCCGGTGCCGGCGGCGCCGAGTCTGTGCGGCGGATCCTCAGGGCCTCTGGCCTGGAGGCGGCCTACGGCTGCTGGCTCTGTGAGCGGCTGGGTCATCCCCAGGAGCGCGTGCTGCGCCTGGCGCCAGATCAGCCCACCCCTGCGGATCTCGATCCCCTCCACCTGGTATTGCTGGTGGCCGAAACCCCCGCCGCCCCGGATCCAGCCAGCCTGCCCCTGTTCGGCATCGACGATGGCCTCTGGCTGCAGCACCCCGACCAACCAGGCCTGATGACCAAACGGGAGGTGCGCATCCAGCTCCTCGCCGATCTCGATCTTCCCGTTGAGGGGGTGCTCTGGGATCTCGGGGCCGGCGTGGGATCGGTAGGACTGGAGGCCCTGCGCCTGCGGCCGGGTCTGCGCCTCTGGGCCGTGGAGCGCCGGGCCGGGGCGGCGGCCCTGCTGGCGGCCAATGCGGCCCGGCTCTCGGTAGAGCCCGCTGGCCTGGTCGAGGCTGCCGCTCCCGCTGCCCTGGCCCAGCTGCCTGATCCGGATCGGGTGCTGATCGGCGGTGGTGGCCGGGATCGTCGCGCCGTGTTGGAGGCGGTGCTGCAGCGGCTCCGACCGGCCGGGGTGGTGGTGGTGCCCCTGGCCACCCTCGAAGCATTGGCCGAGCTGCGGCCGTTGCTCGAGACCGCAGGCCTCCAGGTGGCGATCCGGCAGCTGCAGGTGTGGCGCGGGGCCCCCCTGGGGGACGGCACCCGCTTGGCCCCTCTCAATCCGGTGCTGGTGCTGTCGGGCCGAAGGTCCTGAGCAGTTCCACCCGCAGGGGCGAACCCACCCTCAGGCCGAGTTGGCTGGACTGGCCGGCCGCCAGTTCGAGCACCCCATCCACCGGCTCATCTGGCCCGTAGCTGGGGCAGGGCAGCCGCATGCACGGGGCTGCGGCGGGCTCGATGGCGATCACGCGACCGTTGCGCACGAACACCATGTCGAGGGGCTCGGGGGTGCGATGCATCCAGAAGCGGGCCACCTGGGCGGGGCGGTAGGGGAACCACATGCCCCGGCCTGCCGGCAGCGGCGGCCGCAGCTGCAGACCCAGGCTGTATTGGTGCCAGGTGCTGGGCACCTCCAGCGCCACGCAGTCCGGCTTGAGCGTGGGGTGGGCGTCCGGGCCCGCAGTGGCTGTGGTGCGCCGCGGTCCCTGTGGGAGAGAAGCACCCGGCGGGTCGCCGGCAGGACACCAGCGGGCCTCAATGGGCAGGTGCTGGGGTGGAGCGCTGGGTTGATCACCTCGGGCGGCCAGAACCGGAACCAGTAGGGCCGGAACCAGTAGGGCCGGAATCACCCGAACCGCGTCGATCGAACCCCTTCCAAAGGGCCTGGGGGCTTCACGGAGAGTGGATCCGATAGGGGTGCTCAGCATCGGGCTTGGTGTGGGGATCACGGCGTTGCTCGGGGGGATGGGATTGAGGCGCACCGGCTTTCCCTTTTCCAGTCCTTCAGGGCCCTACCTCACTATTCATGGCAGTACCCCAGCTTCCCGCTCCGGCAGCCTCTCCCCCAGGCAGTAGCCCTTGCCCCGCACCGTATGAATCAGGCGCCGTTCGCCGCCTTCCTCCAGCTTCTGCCGCAGGTAGCGCACGTAAACATCAATCACGTTGCTGCCCCCGGATTCAGAGTGGCCCCAAACCAGCTGCAAAATCTTGTCCCGGCTGATCACCTCGCCAGGATGGCGCAGAAAGAACAGCAACAACTGATACTCGCGAGCCGTCAACTCGATTAACCGTGATCCGCGCCACACCTTTGCCGACGCCGGCACCAGGCGCAGGTCCGCCAAGCGCAGATCCAACTCCGGTGCTGGATCCTTGGTCCCAGCGCCGGGGGCCAGCCGGGGATCCGCAGTTGAGCCCAGGGGTGCCAGGCCGCTGCGGCACCCCAACGCCAGATGCAGCCGCAGGCGGGTCAAAAGCTCACTGGGCCCCGAGTTGGTCAACCAGAAATCGTCGGCGCCGCTGGCGAGGCATCGTGCCCGCTCCAACATCCCGTCTTGCTCCAACCCGAGCAACACCACCACCAGCGGACCCCAACAACGGCGTAAATCTGGAATCCGGTCCGCGTAATGGGGCGAAAGGATTACAGCCGCCGGAGGATCCCGATCGGCTAGCCCTGCCAAGAGAGGCTTACCGGCAAAGTCTTCCGCGACCAGGCTCGTGTAACCGGTGAGCTCAAGACGGGGACCCAGCGCCGCCGCCTCCGGACCCACCAACAGGATTGGCAAGGCCAAAGGGACACCTGGAGTCATCGCTCTTGGCCAGCTCCCTCTTGGCCGGCCATCTCTGGGGGTTCGAGGCCATTTCCTGGCTTGGCCACATGGGGCAAACCCCAACCGAGCTTGTTGCGCAACACCTGGAAAAACTCGTGATCCGCAAGCCGCACAAATCGAACCGGATGGTCACTACGACGAATTAAGACCCGATCCTCTGGCCAGACGTAGCAGCCGGCACTGCCATCCACCACCATCATCAGGCGCTCAGGCGTGGCCGGGAAGATCGTGACCGGCTCCTGATCGCTGAACACCAGCGCCCTAGAGGCCAGGGAATGGGCGGCAATGGGGGTCAGTTGCAGAACTGGACAGTCTGGGGTAATCACCGGACCCCCGGCACTGAGGGCATACGCCGTGGATCCCGTCGGCGAAGAAAGAATCACGCCATCAGCGGCGATGTCCACCGGAGCATGACGTCCAATGGCGATCTCAAAGTGACACATGCTGGTCAGGGGTTCCCGGTGCAGAGCCATTTCGTTGAGACACAACACTTCCCAACGCCGCTGCTCGCCCCTCAAGACAGTAACGACCAGCATCGAGCGCTCCTCGACGGACCACCGGCCCGCCACAACCCGGCTGAGCACCTCATCGAGATCCTTGAGATAGGCCTCTGCCAAAAAGCCCAGGTGACCGGTGTTGATCGTCAGAATCGGTACCCCGACAGGGGCGGTCTGCCGGGCCGCTGAAAGCACCGTACCATCGCCGCCAAGGACTAGGGCCATGCTCATCTCAGCATCGAATCCGGGCGGGACACAGGCGGCATAGCCCCTGGCCCTCAGATGCTGGTCCGGATTGGCAAAGCCCACCACACCACCGGAGCTACTGACGCGCACCACCTCAAGCCCCGCCGCTTCAAGCCGGGCTTGGATTGTGGCGGCAGTGGCCAGGGCCAAGGCCTTGCCGTCGTTGACGATAAGGCCGACGCGGGACACCAACGAATTATCTGACGGTCTTAACATCCTATCTGCAGCCACAGGCGAACAGAATCACTTAATGCGAAGTCGGGTCAGCACAGCCGCAATTTCGTTGCGGAAATCAGCAGGATCGATGGTAATCAATGTACTGTCTTCTCCCGCCTGGCTTTGGTTCGTAAATGTACAAATTTGGATATAGTGATGACCAAGTTTATCGGCCAGTTCTCGGTAGCAGGTCGATCCGTTTGGTGGAGGTGTGATTTCCACAGCAAATCCGCCCGCCTGCATCCAGGTCATATTGGTTAGGCCGGCGCCATGTACGCCTATGATGGCCTTCATGCCGGCGAACATTCTGACCTGATCAATGAATGGGATCCCGGCAGTGTCGATGATCTGGATGCCAAAATCTCTGCAGATCGAGAGCGTGTCATTTTCGTTAGACAGGACCCGGGGGTTGTTGACCACCCTTCTTGTGATGAAGGCGACTGGAACGCTCCTATCGTTCGAGAATGCGAGGGCATTGCAGGCGGCGTGCATATGACTACGAACTTTTTCAAGACCTCCAGCCGTGGCTGCAGCCCCCTCAACGACGTGCATAGATTGATAGTGAGTTCGACCCACATCTGCGATCGGAAGACTCTCTATTTCCAGGCCCAAAAGCTGGAGCGATACCAAGCTAAAACCTGGTGAAGGCATGGGTTTAGGCAGCAAAATGCGGTCCCCATAGCCAGCTTCGATCAGTGTGATTGCCTTTGGCAGGCAAAACACTACCCAATGGTAATAGTTTCCAAACCAATGATCAAGAATCCAGGCCCCTGACTCGCCGTTTTGATTCGTTGGAGTTAAGGCACCCTCAAAGAGCGTGTCGATCCCATAGTCCGTGCCGCTGAGGCGGACGAAGCGTTGGCGCCGATCCACAAATGCGAAGGCATGGGATGGCCCGGGTTTGATCCATCCGAGCAGATCGACGGGGCCGATGTCGGCAATGGTGATCGTGCTCCCGTCGCTGTGGCGATGAATGATGCGAGGTATCCTACCGTTGATTAAAAGCAATTTGGACACAGATATCTGGGACTTCCAGGCTTCAATGATTTTTTGTTTGATGCGCGACAGAAAACGTCTCACTGTTAAGAAGACCCGAAGTCAATTATTGTAGTATATAGTATGGCGTAAAGGGACTGGTGTTGCTATTTCCATTCGCCGCGCATGCTTAAGATAGGTAAAGTTATGGAATCCATCTGACACGGTCCTACCCTGGCCGGGGCTCATCACGCGTTTGGCCAAGAATGATTCCAGAAGCGATGCCATCCCAGGTCCGATCCGAGACAGCTTGCTGATTTCTGAACGCTATTGGTAGAGGCGCTCCTCAGTTCCTGGCGGCGATCACTTAAGCGTCGGAGGAAGCGATCATGGTTTAAGTATCGGGCAGGCTGCGTGTCCCTGGTGTTTGTCGGGAGCCCCCGGGCGATCTCGCAACTGCCGGGGTTCAAAACTGCTCCAAGAAGCGCAAATCACTTGTGAACAGACGCCGGATGTCATCGATGCCGTGGCGCACCATGCAGAAGCGCTCGACCCCAAGGCCTGCGGCAAAACCACTCCAGCGCTGAGGATCAAGACCCAGACCCTCCAAAACCGCCGGATCGACCATGCCGCAGCCCATCACCTCCAGCCAGCGGCCCCGCCACTGCACGTCAACCTCAGCGGAAGGCTCGGTGAAGGGAAAGTAACTGGCCCGAAAACGAACCGGCAATTCACCGAAAAAGGCCCTCAGAAAAGCCATCACGGTGCCGCGCAGATGGCTGAAATCCAAGCCTTCATCAATGGCCAACACCTCTACCTGGTGAAACACAGGCGAATGGGTGGCGTCAACTGCATCGCGGCGGTAGACCCGACCTGGCACCACGATGCGCACCGGTGGGGCGTTGGCCTCAAGGTGACGGATCTGGACAGGTGAGGTGTGGGTGCGCAGCAGCCGATCAGACCCCAGGTAGAAGGTGTCCTGCATGTCCCGTGCCGGGTGATTGGGCGGGATGTTGAGGGCGGTGAAGTTGTAGTGATCACTTTCGATCTCCGGCCCCTCGGAAACGCGGTAGCCAAGGCCTGCAAAGATATCGAGTATCTCCTCGGTTGTGGCGATCAGGGGATGGCGATGGCCGGGGGGAATGAAGCTAGGCGGAGCCGTGACATCCAGCCTTTCCCGTTCCAGCCGCTCCGCCATGGCGGACGACTTGAGCCAGTCCATGCGGGCCGCCAGTTGGGCCTGAACCCGTTCCTTGAGGTCATTGGCCCGCTGTCCCACCAGGGGACGTTCTTGCGGCCCAAGCCGTCCCATGCTGCCCAATACGGCCGAAAGGCGACCCTTCTTGCCCAGCAAGCTGATACGAAGTGCCTCAAGATCAGCCTCAGTGGCGGCAGCATCGATCGTCTGCACTGATTCCGATTCCAGATCCGCCAACTGGTCGGTGAGCTGCTGCAGGCTGACGGTGGCGCTCACGGCGAAAAAGAGAGAGAAGCTGACTGTAGGAAGACGCCGGGTCCACCTACGGTGCGGCAATTCCGGGCCCGACCATGGCTGGTTTAAGCATCTTGATCAGCAATGACGACGGGGTTTTCGCCCAGGGAATCCAGGCCCTAGCGGCAGAAGCCGTGGGCCGCGGTCACCGGGTGACCGTGGTCTGCCCAGACCAGGAGCGGTCCGCCACGGGCCATGGCCTCACCTTGCAGACCCCCATCCGTGCGGAGCGGGCCGACGAGCTGTTTGCGGAGGGTGTCACAGCCTGGGCCTGCAGCGGCACCCCCTCCGACTGCGTCAAGCTTGCCCTGTTCAGCCTGATGGACCAGCCCCCCGATCTAGTGCTTTCGGGCATCAACCACGGCCCCAACCTCGGTACCGACGTCCTCTATTCCGGCACCGTCTCGGCGGCCATGGAAGGGGCCATCGAAGGGTTCCGTGCCCTGGCCGTCAGCAGTGCGGACTTCCAATGGCGCCACTTCGAGGCCGCCGCCGTGATTGCCCTCAATGTGGCCGAAGCGATGCTGGACCACCCATGGCAGCCGGGCCTGCTGCTCAATCTCAACGTGCCTGCCCGGCCTGCCGCCGAGATGGGTCCGCTGCGCTGGTGCCGAACTGCGGTTCGGCGCTATGTGGATCAATTTGACAGGCGCCAGGATCCCCGGGGTCGCACCTATTACTGGCTTGCCGGTGAGGTGGTCGATGACAGTGAAGCAGGCCTAACTACCCCAACCGAATGGCCCACGGACGTCTCGTGGATCGCCTCAGGCGGCGCCTCCTTGACACCTTTGCAACCGGAGCTGTTCTGGCGGGGGGAGGCCAGCTCCCTGCCCCCTGCTAGCGCTCTGGGACCGCTCAAGCCCGACGGTGGATCCTCTGCAACATCCAGAGGCTGAAGCCCAGGCCAATCAGATGGGCGAACAACACCTGGGTGTTGCTCAACACCGAGAGCATCTCGATCGAAGTGATCGGGAAAGTGCTGATTGCCCCCCGGCCCATCCCCGGGTTCATCATGGGTCCGAACAGCCCCGGAGCCTGGAGAGAGGCTTGCAGGAACAGGCTGCCAGCCAAGGCCTGGTACCCAACCGCCGCCAGGGTTAGGCCGATCAGATCTGCGATCAAACCCCGTTTGATCAACCGCCTGGTCTCCCCCTTGCTGGGCTTCACCGGACTGGCCAAGGCCCGCCCGCAGCGGACGACCAACCAGCCCTGCCAGAGACTCCAAAGCAGTACGAAAAACGACAGGGTGGATAACGAGAGTCCCGGACCCAGGCCCAAGGCCCGATCAGCATTGGCGACGACACGGTTGCCGATGCTGTTGAACGTCAGCACGCCTATCACCACCACACCCAGTACCAGCTGGGTCCAGAAGCGAACCCAGCCAGCCCGGCGCAGGGCGAAGGAAATCGTTTGCAACTCAACCGAATCGGCCATGAAAGCCCCAGGGCAATCTTCCAAACTTGCCATGGGAAGATCATTGTGGCGAGAGCGAGGCTCGACCATCCCCATGCAACGGTGGTGATCCCCCTCCACACGCCCTCCGAGGCCCTAGGGCCCACCGCGATTGCGCTGGGCAGCTTTGATGGCCTCCATGCTGGCCACCGACGGGTAATCGCGGCCGTCAGCCCCAGTCCCGCACCGCTGGTGCCGACGGTGGTGAGTTTCTGGCCCCACCCCCGCGAGGTCCTCCATGGGGAGACCCGGCTGCGGCTGGACCTGCCAGAAGAAAAACTCGAACTGCTCGAACCCCTAGGCATTCGCCAACTGGTCCTAGTGCCCTTCACCTTGGATCTGGCCAGCCTCAGCCCGGAAGCCTTTGTGCAAGAGGTGTTGGGGCAGCAACTCGCTGCCCGACGGGTCGCAGTTGGTGAAAACTTCCGATTTGGGACAAAACGCAGCGGCGATTGCCACGATCTTGTACGCTTGGGAGAGCGCCACGGCATTGCCGTGGAGGTGGTTCCCATGCTGTGGGACCAGTCCAAACGAATCAGCAGTAGCCGCATCCGCCAAGCCCTCTCGATGGCGGATCTGAAGGAAGCCCGTCGACTGCTAGATCGCCCATACCGCTTTCGGGGCCGGGTTGTGATGGGGCGGGGTCTGGGGCGCCAACTGGGCTGGCCCACAGCCAATCTGCAGGTGGATGGCCGCAAGTTCTTGCCGTTAGAAGGGGTTTACGCCGCTTTGGCCTGGAGGGTGGGAGTTGCGGAGGGCCCCATGGCCGCCGTAATGAACCTGGGCCCCCAACCGACCGTCGACCCCACGGCCCCGTCGGCCGTGGAGGTGCACTTGCTCGACCGTCAGCTGGATCTGGTGGAGGCCAGCCTGGTGGTCGAACCAATCAGCCTGCTGCGCCGCCAAGAACGATTTGCCGATCTGGCTGCCCTGACCAGCCAGATAGCCAGGGACGCCCAGCAGGCTCGCCAGATCTTCGCCGCGGCCTCAGCTGGTCGAATAGGCGTGGGTGAGTCCCCAACCGATGAACAGGGCGATGGCTCCGAGCAACAGGATGCCTGAAATCAAAACCCCCATAGGGTTGTCCCCCCCCGTGGCATCCAGGGGAGCAGGAGCGGGGGCCAACCCATAGGATGAATTCACCGAGGTGCTATTGGCCTCAGCTCCTCGGACACTGGCCACGGATGGATTGATGGGTGGTCCGGGCTCGACGGCCATCCTGGTTCAGCACTTAATGGGCAGCCTAGCCAGTTGCGCCGATTGGGACCGGAGCCCTTTTTTTCTCCGCCCCTCTCCAGCCCATGTCCCATCCCCCTGCAGACCAGGCCCCGATTGAGCGCCTGATCGACGCCAACCTGGATCGCGCTCGAGAAGGGTTGCGGGTCATGGAGGAGTGGGCCCGCTTTGCCCTGGAACGACCCGATCTTGTCTGGCGCTGCAAAGACCTGCG
>JBIIJV010000058.1:0-14430 GCA_044233545.1 Cyanobium sp. | reverse complement strand
CCCCGATACTGCCATCAGCCTCAACAACCTCGCGGGGCTGTACGACAGCCAGGGCGCCTACGCCAAGGCCGAGCCCCTCTACCTTCGCGCCCTGGTGATCAGGGAGAAGGCGCTGGGGCCCGATCACCCCGATACCGCCACCAGCCTCAACAACCTCGCATTGCTATACAAAACCCAGGGCGCCTACGCCAAGGCCGAGCCCCCGCTGCGTCGAGGCATCGGCATCCAGAGCCGTTTTCTGCAAGGGCAGCTACCGCTGCTACCCCAAGCTTCGCGCCAGGCCCAGGTGCAGGCTCTCGGTGGCAGCTGGGAAACAGCCTTTTCGGGTGCAGAGCGTTCTGCCAGCGCTGCTGAGCTGGCCCTCTTCTCCCGGCTCAACCACTACGGCCTGCTGTTGGAGATCGAACAACGGCAAGCCCAGCTTGGGCGGGCTCCAGGAGTCCCTCAGCAACTCGCCGATCAGATCGCCGAAATCACCACCAAACTCGCCGATGCCGCCACCCCCTCAACCCAGCGCCAAGAGTTGGGCAAGCGCAGAGAAGAGCTGGAAAGAAAGTTCTATCGCCTGCTGCCATCCCTGAAACCGCAACTGGTGGAACCCGCCCAGGTAGCCCGCCAGCTGCCCGCAAGTGCTGTGCTGCTGGAATTCCAGCGCTATGACCCTTTCGATGGGCGCCAAAAGCCAGGCCAGCAGTGGGGTGCCCCCCGCTACCTCGCCATGGTGCTCAGCCCATCTGGCAACACCCGAGCGGTGGATCTCGGACCCGCCGCCAGCATCGATCCCCTCATCGCCAAGGCTATAACCGTTTCCCAGGCCAGCGGAGGAGATCCCTCTGACCTCTGGAAGCAGGTCAGCAACAAGGTTTTTTCCGCCCCCTTGTTGCAGTTGCTGGCCGGTGCCAACCAATGGTTCCTTGCCCCGGATGGGGAATTGAGCCGGATTCCCTTCGCGGCTATGCCCTCGCCAAGGGATCCGCAGCGCCGCCTCACCGACAGCGTGGCCCTGCGCCTGATCAGCAGTGGCCGCACCCTCATAACCCAAAGCTCCGCCAGCAAAAGCGCACCCACCCGGCCGCTGGTGCTGGCCGATCCGGATTTCGGACCGGCGCCAGCCAACCGCAACGGCTGGCAGCGCCTGCCCGCCACCGCCAAGGAAGGAGAGACGATCAGCAAGCTGCTGCAGGCAAAGCTCTATGAGCAAGCGGCCGCCACCACCTCCGTTCTCACCAATGCCAAGGGCCCTGCTCTGGTGCATGTCGCCAGCCATGGCTACTACTCCAGCGCCTCCGTAACATCATCACAACCAGCGGCTGCGGCACCACCGGCTAGCGGCATGCGCAGCGCCATCGCCGGCCTTCCCGCCAGCCGCGAGGACGCCATGCTCAACAGCGGCATTGTGCTGGCCGGCGCCAACCGCAGCCAGCGGCCTGATCTCGCCCCATCCGCACCCTCAGCAGGCAGCAAAAACTCTGCCGATGACGGCTACCTCACCGCCAAGGAGGCAGCCCAGCTCCAGCTGGAGGGCACCCAGCTGGTGGTGCTGTCGGCCTGCGACACCGCCTCCGGCGAACAACAGAGTGGCGAGGGCTTGTTTGGCCTGCAGCGGGCCCTCAGCGTGGCCGGTGCCCGCACCACCCTGCTCTCGCTTTGGAAAGTGGATGATGAAGCCACCGCCTATTTCATGCAGCGCTACTACACCCTCCTCAAACAGGGCAAGGGACGAATGGAGGCCCTGCTGGCCGTGCAGCAGGAGTTCCGCAGTGATCCCCCGAGAAAGGAATGGAGCGACTATCGATTCTGGGCCGCCTGGCAGCTCACGGGCGACTCCACACCCCTTCCATCAAGGTGATTCAGGCGCCTTGAGCCGTTCAGATCGCTAGACCCTGCTGCAGGTTTCGGGACGGGCGCGGCAACAGGTTCTCCGGACTGAGCTGACGCTGGATCGCTGCGGCCCGGTTGTCGGCGTCCTCCGCCAGCTCCTTCAGCAGAGCAGGATCCGGCACGGAATTGGTGCTCAGGGCAGCCATCGCCTTGCTCGCGCAGGTGCTGGCAGTGCCGCCCAGGCCGCTCAGCAGGGCGTAGGCGCGCTGGCCAGGCATGCCCTGGGTGCTGGCGTCACCTGCGGCGTAGGCCTTGAATGCTGGCGAGAGCCACTGCTTGGGGGAGCCGGGCCGTAGGCCCCGTCGCTGGTTCAGCAGTAACCCGGCCAAGCAGTTGGCCTGCAGATTTGCGGCGGCCGGCGTGAGAGCGAGTCCTGGCAGGGCGGCCTTCTCCCGGATCGCCTGCCCAAGGCCCGTGGCGATCCAGTAGGCAAGGCCCCAGTTTCCATAACGCTGCTGTACGTCCTTCACGAGCCACTTCCGATCCAGCAGCACCTTCCCCGAGGTGGGGCAGAAAACTGCGCTGGTATCGCGCACCGCACCTGCCGCTGCCGCGGCCGGGCAAACCACCAATGCCCTCTGATCGGCCGGCAGAAGCACCACCTCCGGCCAGGGCCAGTTCCGCGTGAGCGCATCGTTGCTCCACGCCTGCTGCAGCTCTTGGCTCACCTGGTTCACCGCCGTGGAAAGATCCGTGGGAGCCGCCATGACCGGAAAAGCCAGGGTTGCCTGGGCCACAAAAGCCGATAGCCAGCTGTTAGTCATCGATCACCCGAGGTAAAGATTGAGAAGGTAACTCCAAGCACCCCGCAGATCAGCAATGGGCAGTCCACCCGGATAATTGGGGCTCAATCGCACACCCCTGCAGCATGTCTTCTACGCCGGTCTCCGAGCCGGCTTCGGCACCAGCACCACCCCCTCCCCGCGACGCCATCTTCATCAGCTATCGGCGTGATGATGCCCGTGGCTCCAGCGGCCGCTTGTTCGACTGGCTCCGGATCGGGTTCGGACCCGGTGCCATCTTTCGGGATGTGCACAGCATCGGCGTCGGGCGCTGGCGCCAACGGATCGATACCGCCCTGTCACGTTGCGCAGCCTGTGTGGCGGTGATCGGTCCGCGCTGGGCTGACGCCACCAACCTGCCTCGCCTGCATCAGAACGAAGACATGGTGCGCCATGAGTTGGTCACGGCCCTCGCCAGTGAGGCCATCACGTTGGTACCAACCCTCGTGGAGAACGCCTCCGTACCAAGGGGGCTGTTAGAGCAGCTGCCGGAGCCGCTGCAGCCGTTGTTCCGGGAGTGGAACATCCGCACGATCACGGAGGATGGTTGGGAGGACGACATCCGCCGTCTGATCCGGGAGATCGGCGAGGCCACCGCCCTTACGGTGCAACCGGATTTCGAGGCGCTGCTGCTCTCGGTGGCGGCCGCAGAACAACGGATCGTGAGCCTGGAGCAGCAGCAGCAGGCCCAGAGGGATCAGCTGGAAGCCAGCCAGCGCACCATTGCCGAGCTGCGAGGTCGGCTGGCGAATGCAACCAGCGGGGAACGGGACCGCCTAAGCGAAGCTTTCGCTGCCCTCGCCCGGGGAGAAACCAAGCAGGCTGAGGCCGTTTTTGAGCAGGAGCACGCGACCGCCTTGCGCACTGCCGTGGATGCCGCCTGCCACGTCGGCAACCTCTCCCTGTTGCGCGATGTTGACAAGGCCGCTATCTATTTCGGCAAGGCCCTGCAGCTCGATCCCGATCAACCGGAGGCCGCCCTGCAGCTGAGCCAGGCCCGTTTCGGTCTGGGCGATCTTGACGGCGCTGATCAGGCCTTGCAGCGTGCCCTGGAGCTGGCCCGAGCCAGGGGGGATGGCCGCCTTGAGCTGAGAGCTTTGCTGGGCCTTGGCGATGAACAACTCGCCCGGGGGGATGGAGAGGCCGCACTGGCGCAAGCTGGGCAGGCGGTGGCCCTTGCAACCGCCTTGGCCGCCAAGGAGCCAGCGGATGCCGATGGCCAGCGCAACCTCGCCGTGGCCTACACCAAGGAGGGTGATGCTCATCTGAAACTTGGGCAGATGGAGCAGGCGCTGGAGGCCTATCGCCTAAGCCTGACTATTCGTGAGAACCTGGCTTCGCGGCAGACGGCCAGCAGCCAATCGCAGCGTGATCTGGCGATCGGGTTAGAGCGCATTGGCGAAATCCTCCTTTGGCAGAGGGATCTTGATGCCGCAGTTGAAGTTAGCCAGCGCACCCTGACGATCCGGCAAGCGCTGGTGGATAACGATCGCGGCAACAACCAATACCAGCTCGATCTAGCAATCGGCCACAACAAGGTGGGCGACGCACTCCAGGCCCGCGGCGATGCGAGCAGCGCCCTGGAGGCCTACACCAGAGCCCTGGGGATCACAGAGGGTTTGGTGGCGGCTGATCCGGCCAACCGCCAGTGGCAGCGCGATCTGGCCATCTGTCATAACCGCCGTGGCGAAGTGCTGGCTGCAGCTGGCGAACACCCCGAAGCCGTCCTGCAAGCCTTCCGAGAGGGGCAGGTAATCGCTGAACGCCTGGCCTGCCTAGACCCGGCCAACGGCGAATGGCAGGCCGACCTGGCGATCGCTTTCGACCGCATCGGCGATGTGCTGCTGCGCCAGGGCGATCCCGCCGGAGCTCTGCCGCTCTCCCATCGCGCCCTGGAGATCCGCAGTGCCCTTGTGGCCCGCGACCCGGAAACCAGCCCGTGGCTGCGGGACCTGTTTGTGAGCCACCTCAATTCCGCGGATTGCCACACAGCCCTCCAGGACTCCGAGGCGGCCTCAATGGCGTGCCGTCAGGCCCTGGCGATCGCGGATCAGCTGCTAGCCAGGGCTCCAGACGATCCCCAGACCCGCTTTGACCGAGCGGAAGCTGCTTACAAGCTTTCTGTTGCTAACACCGCTGCCCCCAGCGTCAGGGGCGCGGCGGACGCGGAGTTGCTGACCTCCAGTCGCCAGGTTTTGGCCGAGTTGCGTGCCATTGGCTGGCCTTTGCCGCAGCAGGACTGGGTACAAGCCCTGCTGGCGAAGTAAAATTGTCGTAGGTATAGCTGTAAACGTTAACAATTATCTTTATTGTTATTAGGGTCAAGCAACGCCCTCAACCCCGGCTCCAGCAGCGCAAAAGCCCGACCGCGGTGGCCGAGGCGGGCCTTGGTGGCTTTGTCCATTTCGGCAAAGCTGAGGCCCGTCTCCGGCACTAGAAACACCGGGTCGTAGCCGAAGCCGCCGCTGCCGCGGGGGGTCTCCAGGATTTCGCCCGGGCAGTGGCCCTCCACCTCCAGGCGCAGGTTGCCACTGGGGTCGGCCAGGGCCAGGGCGGCCGTGAAGCGGGCGCTGCGTTGGGCTGCCAGGCCGGCAGCGGCGCGCTGCCCGTTGGCGGCGGCCAATTCGGCCAACAGCCGGGCGATGCGTTCGGGGTCGCTGGCGGCGTAGCGGGCCGAATGCACCCCCGGCGCCCCAGCCAAAGCATCCACCGCCAGGCCCGAATCATCGGCCAGGGCCCAGCAGCCGCTGGCCCGGGCCACCGCGATCGCTTTGAGGCGGGCATTTTCCACAAAAGTGAGGCCCGTTTCCTCCACCTCCAATCCCTCGGGCTGGGGCCGGATCTCCAGGCCCAGACCAGCCAGCAGGGCGGCGAATTCGCGCACCTTGCCGGCGTTGCCGCTGGCGATCACCAGGGGGGTGGCGGGCGGGCTGTCGTTGCTCAAATCGCCTCCGCCAGCTGCCTTGCCCAGAGCAGCACCTCGGCGACCCGCTCGGCCGTGGGGGATTCGCAATAGAGCCGCAGCACGGGCTCGGTGCCGGAGAAGCGCAGCATCAGCCAGTGGCTGGGCCCCAGCCGCAGCTTGACGCCATCGGTGCTGATCACCTGCTGCACCGGCACTCCGGCCACCTCATGCGGGGGCGTTTCGGCCAGGAAGCGCTCCAGGCGGCCGCGGGCGGCCATGTCGGCCAGGCGCAGGTCGAGGCGGTCGTAGGCGGCCCCGCCGCCGCAGCGTGCCTGCAAGGCATCAATTCGCTGGCCCAGGGGCACACCGCCCTCCACCAGCGCTTCGATCAACAGCAGGGCGGCAAACGGCGCATCCCGCTCCGGCAGGTGCATGCCAAAGCCCACCCCCCCCGATTCCTCGCCGCCCACCAGCACCTCGCCGGCCAGCATCTCGGCGGCGATGTACTTGAAGCCCACCGGCATCTCGATCACTTCCCGGCCCAGGTCCTCGGCCACCAAAGCCATCAGGTCGGAGCCGCTGACGGTCTTGATCACCGCTCCGGGCAGGGATCTCGCCCGGGCCAAATGGTCGATGAACAGGGGCATCAGCAGCTGGGTGCTGCAGAAACGGCCGTTCTCATCAACGGCGGCGATGCGGTCGCCATCGCCATCGAAGACGATGCCCATCGCCGGTTGACCCGCGGCGGTGCTGGCCCGCACGGCGGCGATCAGTTCTGTCAGATAGGGGGCCAGGGGCTCGGGCGGATGGCCGCCAAAGAGCGGGTCGCGGTTGGAGCGGATCTCCCGGATCACGCCCGTAGCCACCGCCGTGGATCCCAGCAGGGCCGGCAGCACCCCGGCCGCCGAACCGTGCATCGGATCGACGATCACCCGCAGCCCCAGCCGTATCCACCTTGGCCCTCAGGCCCGCCACGTAGGCGCCCATGGCATCGAACTGTTCTGTGTCGCCGGCGATCGGCACGCTGATGCCGCCGGCGGCCAGGCGCCGCTCCACCCGGGCGGTGAAATCCCCCTCCACCGAGCCGCCGAAGGGTCCCTTGATCTTGAGGCCCAGCCATTCCGGTGGGTTATGGCTGGCGGTGATCACCAGGGCGCCAAGGGCGCCGCGCTCCACCACCGCCCAGCTGGAGGCGGGGGTGGGGGTGGGGCTGGCCGAAAACACAGGTGTGAGATTGGCGCCGCGCACCGCCGCCGCGATCGCCGCCGCCAGCTCCGGGGCCAGGAAGCGGCGGTCGTAGCCGATCACAACCTCGCGGCTGGAGAGGCCCTCAGGGGCCGAAGATTCCAGTTCCCGCGCCGCCGCCGCCGCCACCGGCAGCAACCGCTCGACGGTGATGTCCACGCCGAGGATGCCGCGCCAGCCGTCGGTGCCGAAAGCGATCGGGCTGGCCTGCAGCGGCAGGGGCGCGGAGGACATGGGACCCGTGGTTACAACTCTGGGGGCATGGTGCAGTACCCGGGGGCCCCCGCCCGCCGCCAGGGGGCCGGCCTGAGCGCAGGCCACCGCGCCCATTAACGTTTGCTTACCCGACTGTGGCGGCCGCTCCCATCACCGGATCCCCTGTGCAGAAGCCCGGATCCGCCCCCCGCCAAGGGGCGCTCAGCGACCGCTTGCTGGCGAGCTGGTTGCGTTGTCGCCGCCGCGCCTGGCTGGATCGCCATGGACCAGCCGAGCGACGGGTCTGGAGTGCCCATCGGGCTTTGGCCCTCGATGAACAGCGGCGCCTGTTTCAGCTGCTGGTGAGCGAGCGTCCCGGCCATGGCGAATCCGCCTGCCGCGAGGGTCGGCCGGGGGTGATGGGCTTGCGGCTGAGCGGTTGGAACGGGGCGGGGCAACCGCTAGAGGCCCATCCCAGCCTGCTATTGCGGCTGGAGGGGGCCAGCCAGTGGGGGCCGTTTCGCTATCAGCCGGTGCTGGCCCGCCAGGGTCACCACGTCACCCGGGAGCATCGCCTGATGTTGGCCCTATGGGGCCGGCTGCTGGCCGAGCACCAGGGGGCGCCGGTGGACCAGGGCCTGGTGCTGGGCGGCGCCGGTGCCGGGCGACCCGAAAAGGTAAACCTGGCGGGCTCCCTGGGCTCCCAACTGGACCAGAGCCTCACCCGCCTGGCGGCGGACCTGGAGCGCCAGGGGCCGCCCCCCCTGGTCAGCGACCGCAAAAAATGCACCCTTTGCTCCTGGCGGGACCTCTGCGATGGCGAAGCCCGCCAGCAGGGCCACCTCAGTGAGGTGAGCGGGATTGGCGGCAAGCGCCGCGAACTGCTGTTGGAGGCCGGCATCGGCAGCCTGGCCGACCTGGCGGCGGCCGATCCCCAGCACCTGGCCGACGCCCTGGCCGCCCATGGCGAACAGCACCGGGAGATGGCTCCCCAACTGGTGGCCCAGGCCCTGGTGCAGCAGCGCGGCCAAGCCCGGCGGTTGCACCAGGGTCCCGCCCTGCCAGCTCCGGCATTGCCAGAGCTGGCGCGGGCACCCGGGGTGTTGCTCTACGACATCGAATCGGACCCCGATGCCCGGGATGACTTTCTGCATGGGCTGGTGCGTTTGCGGCGCCGGGGCGGTGCGGCGGGGCCTGGGGGAGAGGCGCCAGATCCGTGGCCAGCCAGCGCCGCGGCGGCGCCCTTCACGCCGCTGCTGGCCCTCCAAGAGCACGGCGAAGCCAGGCTTTGGCGCCGGCTGGCGGCCCTGCTGGAGCGCTATCCCGACTGGCCCGTGCTCCATTACGGCGAAACCGAGGCCATCAGCCTGCTGCGCCTGGCCGAGCGGCAGGGGGTGACACCCGAGGCCCGCGCCCGCCTGCGCTCGCGCCTGGTCGATGTGCATGCCCGGCTGCGGCGCCACTGGTTGCTGCCGGTGCCCAGCTATGGGCTCAAAAGCGTGGCCGGTTGGCTGGGTTTCGAATGGCGGCAAAAGGGGGTGGATGGGGCCCGTTGCCTGATGTGGTGGCGGCAGTGGCGCCAATGGCACCTCCAGCCCAACGACCCGGCCGCCGACAAGCCCAGCGATAAGCCCAGCAACCGGGCCGCCGTCCAGGTCAGTCGCCAACTGCTGCAGCGCCTATTTCGCTACAACCAAGACGACAACCTGGCCACCTGGGCCGTGGCCCGTTGGCTGCTTGACCAGGATCAGAATCTGCCCTGAATCAGGGGCGGCTGGCGGCGGATCCAGCCCCCACTGGGGGCGCCACGAAACGCTCGGGTAGCGACAACTCCAGCCAGGGGGCCCCAGCACCCTCGCCGGCGCGCAGGCGGCCGGCCTCCAGGGCTTGGCGGCGCACCAGGGCCAGGCCGATCCAGACGCGGCCGCCATCGGGGCTGAAACTGGAGGTGATCACGCCGGCCCGTTGGCTGCTTTCGCCTGTGGCCTCCCCCCACAGCTTCGTGCCCGCAGCCAGGCCGATGCCCTGCGCCGGTGGCTCGACGCAGATCCAGCGCCGCAATTGGCGTTTGACGCCGTCATAGGTGGCCAGCTTGGCCAGGGTTTCCTGGCCCACGTAGCAGCCTTTATTGAGGTTGACCCGATCGGCCAGGCCCAGCTCGAAGGGGTTGGTGTCCTCGTTGACTTCGTTGGGCGCTACCGGCAGGCCCTGGCCCAGGCGCCAGTGTTCCTGCTCCTCGGGGCTGAGGGGCGACAGCTCCGCCAGGGCCGCCGGCAGGGGTTGGCCGGCGGGCAGCAGGGTCAGCTGGGATCCCAGGCGCCAGCCCTTATCGGGGGCCGCCAGCGCTGCCCAGCGGCCTGCCGCAGGCGCCTGGGGATCGCTTTCAACGCCGATGCTTTCGACCAGCAGCCCAGCGGCCAGGGGGCCCAGGCGCACGGCATCAGCAGGAAAAAGCACCCGATCAAGGGCGCTGCGCACCGCCTCGCCAGCGCCGTCCCGGATCACCAAAGTGGCCCCCTCGCCATCGACCAGCACCTCGGCCAGGGCCCGCAGCCGCGCCGTGGGGGTGATGCAGCAGGTGGAAAGCCACTGGCCGCTCTGGGCCTGCTCCAGGGCCTGACTGGTCTGGCCATGCAGAAAACGCAGCACATCGGGCCCGTCGAGCCGCAGCAAGCTGACCGGCCAGTCGCAGCGCCGGGGTTGGGCCTGGAGGGAGTCCGGCGCACTGGTGGGATCCCAGGCGAAGACAGGGGCGGCCATGGGGTTGGGGGGGGAGAGGGGGGTCAGGCGGGTGGGGGTCAGACTGCTTGGGGTCAAAATGTTTGGGTCTGACTGTTTTGGGTCAGACGGTTGGGATAGAAGCGGCGGCAGCGCTGCTGGCGCGGGCGGCCACCTCACTGAGGCGGAACAGGCTGGAGAGTTCCAGGCCGGCGGCGCTGAGGGTTTCCAGGCCCCCTTCCTGGCGATCGACGATCGCCACCACCCGGTCGACGCGATAGCCCGCCTGGCGCAGCTGCTGCACCGCCTTGAGGGCCGAGCCGCCAGTGGTGACCACATCTTCGAGCACACAGATGCTGGCCCCGGCTGCGGGCAGGGGCCCTTCCAGCCAGGCGCCGGTGCCATGGCCCTTGGCCTCCTTGCGCACGATCAGGGCATCGAGACGCCGGCCGTCCAGAGCTGCCCGCATCGCCACGGCACTCACCAGGGGATCGGCGCCCAGGGTGAGGCCCGCCACGGCAACGGCCTCCGGATCGACCTGCTCCAGCAGCAGGGCGCCCAGTAGCTGGAGGCCCTCACCGCTGAGGCTGACCGGCTTGCAGTTGAGGTAGTGGGGGCTGGTGCGGCCGGAGGCCAAGGTGAACTGACCCTGGCGATAGGCCCGTTCGGCCAACAGGTTCAGCAGGCGCTCGCGGGCGCCGGCGGCGTCAGGGGCCATCGGTTGGGTGATCTGGAAGGGGATCTGGCCCCAATCCTGCTGCAGCGCTGGCCTGGATCGGGGCTTATGGATGCTGGCGCAACAGCGGGCGCAACAGCGGGATGCGCCAATCCGACCATGGGGGCCCAGAATGGATCAAAAGCCAGAGGCACGGGGTATCGCCGCCATGATCCTTTCTTTGCGCTACTCACCCGGTCGCACCAGCCTCCGAGCGAACCATCGCCTCCAGCCGACCCATCGCCAGCGGACCCTTGGCAGCTGGCTGCTGGCGGCCGGGGTTGCGGCCAGCGGTTCGCTGCTCGGGGCGGCTGCGGCCCAGGCGGGCCCGGTGGTCTGCACCACCAGCATCGAGGCCCCGGACATGGGCCCCCTGCGCCCCTACGGCGCCGGTCCGGTGGAGGTTACCCGCTGCGGTCCGGTGGTGACTGTTCCCGAGGTGATGCGGGCCAGTTATTACAGCTATCGCTCTCCCTTCGCCCGCGGCGTTGATATCACCCACCAGATCACCGATGCCCTGGGAATCGCCATGGGCGGCATCGAAGGTAATAGGGTCATGGGTTTTGGCTTCCCCGATCAGGCAGTCGTCTGGGATGGCAGTGCCGTTGAGACCACCTATCGCCATCTGATCCAAACCCAGCACAATCCCACCCCGATTCGCACCGCCGACCAGTCCAACCCCTTCGGTACCAGTGTGGTTGGCGGCGCGGTTGGGGGCCCGGCCATCGACGGCGCCCCCCGATCCGTCCTGCCGGGCTACACCAGCAACGTGCGCGGTCTCTGGTAATAAGTTCATGGCGCTGCGGCGCCCAAAGGGGGGTCTAGCAATCTGGTGAATGCAGCGAACTCATAATTCGCCTTAGCCGAGTTCGATCCTCGGGACCCCCATTGCCAAAAACCGCCGCCGGCTCGGTATTGAGCCCGTGCTGGATGCCATCAATCAGGTGTGCTCATGGCAGGTGTGGTCATGGCTCCAGCAACTCCACGGGGCAACGTAGTCCCGGTGCCCTGGAGAGGCGGGCATCGGCGGTGAGCAGGGGCGCATCGAGCCGCTCGGCCAGGGCTACATAGAGAGCGTCGTAGGCGGAGAGGTTGGTGCGCAGCTCCCAGGCCCGGGGCCAGAGGCAGCGGCTGGGGTGGCGCCGCAGGCCCAACCGCTGGGCGATGGCCAGCGCCTGCAGGGCATGACCCTCCAGCAGCTTGTCGGCCAGAACCAGCCGGCGCAGCACCGAGAGCAGCTCGGCATCGATCAGCTCCGGAGCCTGCAGATTGTCGCTTGCCAGCCGTACCCGGGCAGGGCCAGCCACCAGCAGGGCATCGGCCAGCACCGAGGCATCGATCACAACCATTCAGCGCTAGGCGCGGCTTTCGGCCAGGGCTTCCAGGATGGTGGCGTGGTCGATCGACACCGAGGGCAGGGCGTTGAGCAGCTCGGCATTGTCGGCACGCCGGGCGGATTCGGTCAGCTCCTGCAGGGCGAAGGTGCTCAAGGGCAGACCCGCCTGGGCGGCGAGCTTTTCCAGCCCTGCGGCCACCTCATCGGGTACATGGCGGATGTAGAGGGTGCGCATCAGCGTGGGCTGCTTGCTAGCTGCTAGCAGCCTAAGGCGCAGGAGAAGCACGCGCCGACCGCTAGCGGCACGAGTACAACGAGCAAGCCGTCAGCTTCGACGGCGGCCACCACGGCCTCGAAGCAAAGGCCCTGTTCGTCCATTAGGAGTGGCCTTGAACGAAGCCGCATGGCTTACCTCCATGCTTTTTCATGACGAATTCCCATGAAGTTCCCAATGCCATGAGCAATTTTTTGGGCTTCGACCAAATCTGTCTCCGTTACTAGCTCCACCCAGCCTCCATTACATAGAGAGAGTCCGACCGGATATGAATCATAATCGAATCCAGGGTTTCTCTTAACTAAAACTCGATAAACATCTTGAAACCTCAGAAGCGGAATGCCATTTAAGCTGATCTGGGCACTCTGAGTGTCAAACAGATAAAGGCGCCCCTGCAAGCAAATTCGGAAACGCAACCATGCAGCGTAAAGGTAGAAAAATGAGATTGGCGCAAATAAGATAAAGCCTAAGAACAGGTAAGGGGCCCCAGCAAATAAACTAGCTCCTTGAAGCAGTGGCATGACCATAAAAAAAAGAGGGGATAACCAAAATAGTGCACCTAAAAGAGGTAACTTAGTCGCATTAAAGTGATAACCTCTTGAATAGCGAAAAACAAGCATTGAGGGTGATCGCTTGTACAGGTGGTATTGATTTAGGGCCATTAAGCGAACAAGCATTGAAGGTGATTCCTTGTACAGGCAATCTTTTTTTTGGGCCATTGAGCGACTGCGCCTCGCTTTAAACGGTGCTAGCAACACTATAGGCTTCGCTGTTATGCCTGCGGAGTACCGCCACTACTGTTGGTTGGCACCACTAAGAGGGTGCTGGCTGATGCCCGTTGCTAACACGCCGGTTCACACATGCGGCCAACCCTCACCCCAGAAACGCATCCAGAAAACTAAGCGGCCGGGCCATCGTCTCCGAAAAACCGAGGACGCCCCGGTCGCGGTGGGCATATAAAACAGTGTCGTCGGCGTCGAGCAGGAAGGTGCCACCCCGTTGGGTCAGAAAATCATCGCGGGGCACGTAGGTGCGCCAGTGGCCCAGCACTTCGGTCATGTTGCGCAGGCGGACTGTGGCCAGCTCGAAGGGGCGCTGGAAGCCGCTACCGCCGGCGCGGGCAAAGAACGAGCCGCGCAGCGGCGGCAGGGGACCGGCCTGGATGGTCTCGTCGTCGGCGAGCAGCTGGGGGGCGGAGCGATCGCCGGTGTAGCCCCGCAACACCTCCATCAATGTGCCCGGTGAGCCGAGGCCGGCGCACATCAGCAGCAGGTTGGGCCAGGGGCCGCCGAATTGCCGCAGGCCTGCGTAGAGGCCCAGGGCCTGGTGTAGCTGGGGTTCCGGATCCACCAGCAAGCGATCGGACGGGAAGCCCGTGAAGGCGCAAAACCTTTGGCGGCCCTCGTCCTCGCCGATACCGATCGCTAGGACGGCGATGCCGGCAGCCCGCAACCGGGGCAGGGCTGGGGCCAGGGCCTGGGCGTATTCGAGGCTGTCGAAATCGCCCAGCTGGGACAACAGCAGCACCAGGCGGCGCTGGCCCGTGCCCATGCCGTCCACCGTGTTCAGGCGCTCGCGCAGCGGGGCCGGCGCCAGGGGCCGCGCATCGGAGTTGGACATGGGCCTGAAGACAATCACTGTTCCACCATGGTGGCGTGCTCCAGAAAGGATTCCGCCGCGCTGGCCAGCAGCTGGCGGCGTTCCGGATCGATGCGGTCCAGCAGGCGCACCATCATCGCCAGGCGCGGATTGGCCGCAAAGAATTGCCGGTGGCGGTCGATGAAGCGCCAATAGAGCCCATCCCAGATGGCGCACCAGGGCCCCTTTTTGAAATCACCCATTTTGAGGATGTAGTTGGAGCCGCAGATGTAGGGCTTGGTGGCAAATAGACCGCCATCGCTCATCAGGCCCATGCCATAGATATTCGGACCCATCACCCATTCGTAGGAATCGAGATAACGCTCCATGAACCAGTTGTGCACCACCTTGGGGTGGATTTCGCACAGCAGCATCAGGTTGCTGATCACCATCAGCCGCTCGATGTGGTGGTTGTAGGCGAGGCGATTCAGCCGCTGGATTGCCGTATCTAATGGCGGCAGGCCGGTGCTGCCGTCGTCCCAGCAGGGGGCCAGCTGGCGCTGATGGTTCCAAAAGTTGGCGCTGGCCTGTCGCTCGCCATGGACCCGATCAATGCCGCGCACGAATTCGCGCCAGCCGATCACCTGGCGCACAAATCCCTCCAAAGACGCGATCGGGATGGGGGGCTTCTGGGTGTGGGCCAGGGCGGCGGCTACCACCGACGCCGGGCTCAGCAGGCCGATGTTGAGCAGGGGCGACAGCAGCGAATGGTTGAGGGTGTCGTGGTGTTGGCTGAGGGCG
>JBIIJV010000057.1:0-14433 GCA_044233545.1 Cyanobium sp. | reverse complement strand
CAGCCAGCTGCCTCCGGAGCTGAAGGGCGGCAGCGGCGACAACAACATCCTGGCTGTTGCCCTTGAACAGCGGCTGCATCAGGTGGTTGGCAGCCAACCGCCGGTGGTCCTGGTCACCAAGGACACCAACCTGCGCATCAAGGCCGATGCGGTGGGCTTGATCGCCCAGGACTACAACACCGACAAAGTTGATATCTCCGACCTTTATCCGGGCTGCTGCGAGATCTGGACCAGCGCTGAGCAGATGGACCGGGTCAAGGGGAACGGTGGCTTGGCCCTGGCCGATCTGGGCTCCGACGGCGGCCCCCTGCTGGCCAACGAGGGGGTGACCCTGCTGGATCGCAACCAGCCCAGCCACACGTTGTTAGCCCGATACCATGCCCAGACGGCGGCCCTATTGCCCCTGCAGCGGGCCGGCAAGGCCCGGATCGGCCGCATCCAGGCCCGCAACCGCGAACAGACCTTCGCCCTTGACCTGCTGCTGGACCCCGATGTGCCCCTCGTCACCTTGGTGGGCATGGCCGGCACCGGCAAAACTTTGCTTGCCCTGGCAGCGGGATTGAACCAGGTGGCCGATGAACGCCTCTATGACCGCCTTTTGGTGACGCGGCCGGTGATTCCCCTGGGCAAAGATATGGGTTATCTCCCTGGGGATCTGGAGGAAAAAATGGGCCCCTGGATGCAACCAATTATCGATAATCTTGACTACCTGCTAGGCGCTGACGAACCCTTATGCTCCCGCTCCAATCAACGCCACCCCCGCAACAGCTGGGCCGATCTCAAGGGGATGGGCCTGCTTGAAGTGGAGGCAATTAGTTATATCCGCGGTCGTTCGATTCCCCGTCAGTACATGGTGGTCGATGAGGCCCAGAACCTTACTCCACATGAAATCAAAACCATTGTTACCCGGGTTGGAGAAGGCACCAAAATCGTAGTCACAGGCGATCCCTATCAAATCGACAATCCCTATGTCGATGCCGAAAGCAATGGCCTCACCTGGTTGGTGGAACGCTTCAAAGGACAAAGCCTGGCTGGCCATGTCTCGCTGCTGCGAGGCGAACGCTCGCCCCTGGCGGAACTGGCCGCCAAGCTTCTTTGACCAACGCGCCCTGCATCAGCCATGGCATGCTGACCCACGAAACAAGTCATTTCGGTAATGGGCTCCGGCCGATTAGCACTCCTGAGGCGCAAGCTAGGGCCCTGGACACCAACCCTGAGCCTGGTCCTCTTGCTGGGCTGCAGCATGGTTGGGGCCCCCACCATGGCGGCTGAAGTGACCCAGGCTCCCGCCCCCAGCGCCGCTGAGCTTTACACCCAGAAGGACACCCGCGATGTGGTGGCCCTTGTCGAAGCGGCCGCCAATGAAGTGAGGCTGCATGGCCGTGACGCTTTCGCCAGCTTCCGGGTTAAAGGAAGCCGCTGGTTCCAGGGCGATCGCTATGTTTTTGTCTTGGCAACTGATGGCAACAGTGTCGTCTACCCACCCGATCCCGAGAGCGAAGGCCTCAGCTTTCTCGGCTTCCAAGACCTCGGCGGCAAGCTCTTTGGTCGCCAGTTTCTGGAAGTGGCCAACAGCCCGGAGGCAAGGGGGTGGGTCCACTATCAATGGCGTAAACCAAATCGCTCCGACCGCCGACCGATCTGGAAATCCACCTATTTGATGGACGTTACCGCGCCATCCGGCCAGCGCTATCTGGTGTTGTCAGGTCTCTACGAACCCCAGATCGAGAAGGCCTTCATCGTGCAGCAGGTGGACGCGGCGGCTCGCCTGCTACAGCGCCAAGGCCGCTCGGCGTTCGAGACCCTGAGGGATCGTCGTGGACCCTATTTTTTTCATGACACCTATGTGTTTGTGGACACACCTGAAGGGGTTGAAATCCTGAACCCCGCCTTTGCCGAAGTCGAAGGCCGCAACATCCTTCACCTCAAGGATAAAAATGGTAAGGCAATGGTGAGGGATTACATCAATCTGGCCATGGGGCAGGGCTCGGGTTGGGTTGAGTATCTTTGGCCCCGGCCCGACGCTTCCAGCTTGCCGGAACGCAAAACCACCTACGTCCGCCGGGTGCAATTGCCCGATGGAGAAATCCTGATTGTCGGCTCCGGCCTCTACGCACCCTGACTAACTTTTCCTCCCCACCGCCGTCGTCGCCCCCCAGCCGCCGCCCGCAACGATCAGTCTGGGCGGCAGCCCTAGCCTTCGGCCTGATCGGACTGGTGATACAGCTGTGGCGCATCGCCAGTCTCACCGCCTCCTACGACCAGGGCATCTTTTTGCAGGCGCTTTGGAACGGACTGGCCGGCCACCCGTTCGAAAGCACCCTTTCCTCCCAGCTCTCGGATGTCGTCGTTAATGGCGGCCTTGCCCCCCAGCTCGGCTACCACCGGCTTGGCCAACACTTCACGCCCCTGCTAGCGCTCTGGATTCCCCTGGTTGGTCTGTTGGGCCCGGTGGCCCTGCCCCTGGTGCAGGTGGGACTGGTAACTGCAGCCGGTCTGGCGCTGCACCAACTGGCGGCCCAGCGACTGGCCCCGGCGTTGGCCGCCCGCATCGCCTTCAGCTTCTACGGCGCTAATGCGGTCATCGGTCCCACCTGGGGAAATTTCACCGACCTCTGCCAGTTACCCCTGCTGGTGTTTTTGTTGCTGCTGGGACTGGAACGCCGCCGCTGGCTGCTGGTCTTGATTCCGGCACTGTTAATGCCGCTGGTGCGAGAGGACACCGGCGTCGTTTTGGTGGGAATCGGGGTTTGGTTGGCGCTGCGCCAGCCGCGCCGCTGGCCCCTGGCCCTGCTGTTGGTGGGCTGGGGCGGTGGCTGGGTGTTGCTTGTGACCAACCAGCTGATGCCCCTGTTCAGCGATGACAACGCCCGGCGCTTCATGTTGGAGAACTTCGGCCAGTACGTGCCTGGCAGCGAGCGCGCCTCCAGCCTTGAGGTGCTGCGCCAGGCTCTGGGCAAGCCCGCTCTTTTACTGCACGAGTTGCTGGATCCGCCGGATCAGACCCTGCGCTACTTGCTGGGCCAGGGCCTGCCCCTGCTGTTCGTACCGCTAATCGCCGCCGACAGTTGGGTGCTGATGGGTCTGCCCTTATTGGGGCTGCTGCTGGCTCAAGGCAGCAATAATCCCCTCTCCATCACCATCCGCTACACCTTTTTGGTGGTCCCGGGTCTGTTCGCCGGAACAGTGTTCTGGTGGCAGCGCCATGGCGGGGCGTTCAGCTCCAGGTGGCTGCGGGGCTTCTGGACTGGAGCTGTGCTGCTGTCAATGCTGTTCAGCCTCACCAGCAACCCCCATCGATCCCTCTCATTTCTGGTGCCGGACAGCGTTAACCCCTGGGTATACCGGTCCGGTGTCGAGCAATGGCAGCACGCCCAAGCCGCCCGCTCCGCCCTGGCCCTGATTCCGCCCCAGAGCCCCACCGCTGCCACCACCCACCTGGTGCACCCCCTGGCCCGCAGGTCGGTGTTGGTGCGCTTTCCACAATCGGTGACCTACCGGGATCGCCAGGGTCAGCTGCAGTCGGTGGACTGGATTGCCGCCGACTTAGGTCGCCTGAAGCGTTATGAGGTTGCCTTCAACGAAGACCGGGACACCTTGGAGTCCAGCCTGAAGCGGTTCCAGGAAATCAGGGGCTCCTACGGGGTACGCAGGGTCGTGGACGGAGTTGTAATTCTGCAGCGAGGGGGCCAAGATGCCCCCGGGGCGCGCCTCGTTCTCGAAAATCTGCTTAAAGCATCGCCTCCGGCCGCACCAACTGATCGAACTCAGCGGCGCTGATCTCGCCCAGCGCCAGCGCCGCCTCCCGCAGGCTGAGGTTGTGGTGATGAGCATGGCGAGCAATGGCGCAGGCTCGGTCGTAACCAATGGCCGGGGTAAGGGCCGTTACCAGCATCAGGCTATTGCCCAGCAACTCTTGCAGCCGCAATTCATTGGCCCTCAAGCCCTCAATGCAATGCTCGCGGAAACCTGCGCAGGCACCGGCCAGGAGTTCAATGCTTTCGAGCAGATTCCAGGCGATCAGGGGCTTGAAAACATTCAGCTCGAATTGGCCCTGGCTGGCCGCCATTTGCACTGCGGTGTTGTTGCCCATCACCTGAACTGCCACCATGGTCAGGCTTTCACATTGGGTGGGATTGACCTTGCCGGGCATGATGCTTGAACCAGGCTCGTTCTCTGGCAGCACCAGTTCGCCCAGGCCGCAGCGAGGGCCACTGGCCAGCCAACGAATGTCATTGGCGATTTTCATCAGACTGCCCGATAGCACAGTCAGGGCTCCATGGACGGCCGCGAGGGGTTCATGGCCCGCCAGGGCCTGGAACTTGTTTGGGGCCGAGCAAAAAGGCAGACCCAGCCGTTTGGCGAGCCGCTCTGCCACGGCCTCCGAAAATCCCGGCGGGGCATTAAGACCAGTGCCGACAGCCGTTCCACCGATCGCCAGCTGGTGTAACTGGGGCAGGCTGGACAGGAGGGTGTCACGGGCCAGGCTCAGCTGGGCGGCATAACCGCCAAATTCCTGGCCGAGGCTAAGGGGGACAGCGTCTTGGAGGTGGGTGCGGCCAACCTTGAGCAACGGGGCAAACTCGCTGGCCCTGGCCTCCAGGCTGGCGATCAGGTTGGCGAGGTTCGGCAAAAGTACCTGGTGCAACTGAAGGGCCACGGCGATATGCATGGCCGTGGGGAAGGTGTCGTTACTTGACTGGCTCAGGTTGACGTGGTCATTGGGATGGACCGGGGTCTTGCTGCCAAGCAAGCCGCCGCAGCGCTCGATGGCGCGATTAGCAATTACCTCATTGACGTTCATGTTGGTCTGGGTGCCGGAACCTGTTTGCCAGACCCGCAGAGGAAATTCACCATCAAGGGCACCGCAGGCCACCTCTTGGGCAACGGTCGAGATGAGCTCGGCCAGAGAGGGATCAAGAACCCCCATGGCGGCATTGGCCTCAGCGCAGGCCGCTTTGAGCAGGCCCAAGGCATGGACGATGGCCAGGGGCATGGCCTGACCAAAGGGGAAAAACCGCAGGGAACGTTGGGTCTGGGCTCCCCAGTAATGCTGGGCGGGAACGCTGACCAGGCCCAGACTGTCCTTCTCCAGGCGGGTGGCCGGGCTGGATCCGGCGGCGGTCATCGGGCCTCGGGGCGGATTTCGCTGTTCAGTTCGTTGAAACTGACGATGGAGCCGCCGCCGTTTCCAGGCGCTAGGGGAATACCGGTTGCGCTGCTCACCACCGTGTTCAAGGCAGAGAGATCGACGGGCCCCGTGTGATCGAACACCACCTCTCCTTGCTTGTCGAGAACCACCACTTGGGGAATGGCACCGCTCCAATAATGGGCCGGATCGCTTGGGCCTTCAACTGGACGATTCTGCAGGGGATCGGTGACCAGGGGCAGCAGGGCGATGCGATTTCCCCAAAGGCGTTGCAACTCGGACACCACAGGGGCAAAGCGTTTGCTGGCGCTGTTGTCATCGAGATAAAAAACCATCACCACCACCTCCTTTCTTGCCAGACCCTCCGCCAGGGAGGTCTGGGGTGGTACCAACGACCCGTTGCCCGCATAAAGAGCAAAAATATTGCCGTCGTAGCGGTCGTTGTCGAGGCTTGCCTGGGCCGGCGCCGCCCCCATGCCAAGGACGGCGATGCCACCAATCCACCAAAGCAGACCGGCCAACAGCCAGCTCCAAAAACGGCGGGCATGGATCGGCTGGATCAAAGAGGCACCATGCGAATGGCTCCATTGTGCCCTCAGGGGCAGCGATCAAGACCCACGACCGAAACTGCGCCCCATTCCCTGGGCGACTCCCCGGCCCACCAAACCGATCGCCCGTCCGACCACCTTGGTCAGGACCACCACCAACAGATCGCCTAAGCCGCGCATCAGGCTTTGCACCTGGGGCGCCAGGGCATCCCGGGTTTCCAGGCAGAGGGTGATCCATTGCTGCAGCCAGCCCAACCGCTTCAATTCTTGATCCCGCGGTTCGGTGAGCTGTTCGATACGAATGGCACCGCCCTGGAGGCAATAGAGGGGCCGGCGGCTTTCATAGAGCTGAACCGGCCGTTCCACCCAACTCTGCCAGCGTTGTTGAGCATTGAGCTGGTTGCGAAGGCGCTCGAGGTTGCGGGTGGCCAGCAACTCAGGTCGTAACAAATAACGGCGCAGCTCCGGCCAGTCGGCGCAAGCCGCCAGCACCTCGGCGCTGATTTGTTCGGCGCTGCGCACCAACCAATTCGCCAGCAACATCTCCAGATAAAGCACGGCTTGGGGTTCATCCGGTGGCAGCAGACGGCCCTCCACCAGCAACGGCCGAGCTTGGACCAGGCTGGAAAGCATGGTCAACGGATCCGGCAGATCAGGGTCGTCGCCGGCCAGGGAACTGCCGTCCACCAACGTTTCGGCGACAGGAAGCATCATCCCCTGGCGCGGCAATTGGACATAGGCGCCGGCCATGCGCCGCAAAGCCTGTTGGCGCAGCATCGGCTGGAGGTCCCGCCACTGCTCCAACAACCTGTCGGCAGTGAAGCCCTGGCCCTGCAACTGGCTGCGCAACTGGTCAAACTGCTCCAGAAGGGAAAGCAAGAGATCACTGCGCCGCTGGTCAAGCAGGCCATCCAGGGCGAGCAGGCCGCCACTGGCATTCGCTGGCCCGGAGGCGGATTCTTGGCGCAGCCGTTCTCGCAAGGCCTCCCAGAGGCCGTCGGCACTGCGTTGGCGCAGGGTGATGGCTATGCCTTCGCGCTCGGCGAAGGCGGGAATCAGGCCTGGGACGCCAAGATTTTGCCCAGAGACACTCCGCTGCGGCAGCACCGCAGGAGCAGCAAAGGAATCGGCAAATGAGCCACTCCAGGCCATGCGGAGCGGACCCCACAGCCAAAGCAGCAGTTGGCGGGCCGCCCGCAGCTCCCGCATGCGGCCCTGCAGCAAGAGCAAGCCCAGCAGGGAGGGGGAGGGCTGATCAAGGCACTTGGCACAAAGACGCAGTTCCGCCTCGATTTGCCAGAGGCCTGTGGTCAACAACCATTGCCCCAGCCCCATCACCGCTGGGGCTGGGGGGAGTCCCGCGCTGTTGCCAGCGGACGCTTGCGCCGGGGCGATCTCCAGCACCCGGCCGCCCGCCAAGAGAGTGGCGACGGCGTCCCGCAACTGTCGAGCTGTTGGGGCTTCCAACAAGCCCTGCACGGGTAGTTGCAGCAAGGGCAAGGCCGAATAACCGTGACCTCCGGGCAGCACCAACAGAATTGGAACGGGTTGCCAGCGCTCAAAGAGCCGCTGCAATTCAAGTTCGAGACTGGCGGCAGGCGGAGGCGCGACCAGGCTCCAGATGACGAGCTGGGGTGCTCCATCTAAATCCCCTGGTTTAAATATAACTTGACCCAGGCTGGGATCCGCTTGCAACAGCGCGGCAATTCCGTGCTCTTGCAGGGGATCAGCCAGCAGCAATAGCTGGGGTAGGTGCGAGGTCGTGGTTGAGACCAAGGGTTTCAGGCTCCGGTCGGCCGACCGCAGAGGTGCAAGGTATAGGACTCGATGACGTATCCGGTGTGAACCTCAATGCGGTGCAGAAGATCTTCAGGAAGGAGCACATCAAGATCGTGAATGGCACCGGAATCAAGGCAAGTAAGATGGCTGTGAGGGTCGGATCGATAGCCGTAAAGGCGGCCGCTGGCACGATCTAGAAATTCGATCACTCCAGCACTTTGAAGCGCTTCGAGATTCTGGTAAACCGAGGTGTGTCCGATATTACGACCAAGATTATTGAGCTTCTCGAAGATATCGCGGGCACTGAGATGGGTCTTTTCTGCCCAGAGCAAATCCAACACCATGCGGCGTTGGCGGCTAAGACGCATACCGAGATCTCGGCAACGCCGATAGACATCCTCTACGCTTTGCAGGGGAGCATCGCAAGTCGGCTTAGAGTTGGCGATGGGCAAACTCGCGGTGGGCATGAAGACGTCGACCACAAGCAAGCAAAGGGTACTCGAAATTCAGTTATAGGGCAGGTGGGAGATTTTGGCCGCAGCCAGGCCGCCTCAAGCCAGCGACAAGGGTTCAACGTCCTGCCAGCGCTCCGGGCCCACGGCTTGGAGGGCCTCGGCCAACTCCACCCGGCCGTCATAGAGCGCCCGGCCGACGATCACCCCCTGCACCCCCAGATGTTCCAGGCTGAGCAGGCTGAGCAGGTCGGTGAGCGATCCAATCCCACCCGAAGCGATCACCGGCAAGCTGGCCGCCTCGGCCATGGCGCGCAAAAAGGCCAGGTTGGGACCTGCCAAGGTGCCGTCGGTGGCGATATCGGTGGTGATCAGGGCCGCCACGCCACTTCCGGCCAAGCTGGCCGCCAGGGCTGTGGCCTCGACAGTGCTTGACTCCAGCCAGCCGCGGGTAGCCACACGACCATCGCGGGCATCAATGCCCACCACGATGCGACCTGGATGCCGCTGGGCAAGCTGACGCACAAGGGCCGGTTCCTCCACGGCGATTGTGCCCAGAATGACCCGATCCAACCCACAGGCAAGCCATTCTTCAGCGCGCTCGGCGCTGCGGACCCCACCCCCTAGCTGCACCGGAATGGTCAGGGCAGAGGTGATTGCCCTCACAATCTGATCATTGCTGCTTTGACCACTGCGGGCACCATCCAAATCCACCAAATGCAGTCTCCGAGCCCCCTGCCGTTGCCACTCCAAGGCCTGGGCCAACGGATCGGCATGGAAGCGGGTTACTTGGTCGTAGTCGCCCTGGTGAAGCCGCACGCACTGGCCTTGCAGCAGGTCTATTGCGGGTATGACGTCCATGGCCAGACTCGGGGATCCTCTTACCATCATGGGTCCCTTCGGCCGAGCAGGGGGTCGGGCACCAGCGTCAACCGCTGCCAGCTTGAATGACCAGACCATGACACCCGTCGGGAAGCGAGCATGAAAATCTTGGTGATGGGCGGCACCCGTTTCGTGGGACGGCCGCTGGTGGCCCACCTGCTGGGGGCCGGCCACGACCTCACCCTCTTTACCCGGGGCAAGAACCCGCTGCCAGACAATATCGAGTCCTTGACGGGCGATCGCAACGACGACGAAGCCTTGGCCCAGCTGCAGGGACGGCGGTTTGATGTGATCGTGGATAGCTCCGGCCGGGAGTGCGTCGACACGCGCCGGGTGATCGAGCGCACCGGGGCGCCCGCCCATCGCTTTGTCTATGTGAGCTCGGCCGGCGTCTATGCCAACAGCGATCTCTGGCCCCTCGACGAAGATTCTCCCTTGGATCCCTCCAGCCGCCATGCCGGCAAGGCGGAAACTGAAGCCTGGCTGAGGCAGCAAGGGATTGCATTCACAAGTTTTCGGCCCACCTACATCGTGGGTGCAGGCAACTACAACCCCATTGAGCGCTGGTTCTTCGACCGCCTCACCCACGACCAGCCCATTCCCATTCCTGGAGATGGCTCCACGATCACCCAACTGGGCCATGTCAATGATCTGGCGATGGCCATGGCCCGTTCCATTGAGGTGGAGGCTGCCTGCAACCGCATCTACAACTGCAGTGGCAATCAGGGCGTCACGTTTGCGGGGCTGGTGACGGCCGCCGCAAGGGCCTGCGGCAAGGACCCGGCAACCGTAAAACTAGTGCCTTTCGCCATCGAGGGGCTAGATAGCAAGGCGCGCAAGGCTTTTCCGCTGCGTCTCTCCCATTTTCTCACCGACACCCACAGGGTACGAAGGGAGTTGGCCTGGCAGCCGGCTTTCGATTTGCAGGCAACCCTGGCCGATAGCTGGGAAAATGATTATCAGAAGTTGCCCGGGTTAGGGTGCGATTTCAGCGCTGACGAACTGCTAGAAAAGCGCAAGCTTAAAGCCTGACAAAACACCGTCTCTAAGGTGACATCTTGGTTGATAGTGCTTAAACTATGATCGATTTGAACGTGTTTTCCCCCGTTGGCTACCAAAATCCGCTCCGAAGCTTTCGCCGACATCCTTCAATGGGCGGCCATAGCTCTGTTCATTGTTTTTTTGGCCATTCTCCTGGCGGCCATGTTGCCCCTGGAAATTCTCGATTCCCGCTGGCAAGTTCGAGTAATTTCAGCCCTACTTGGTAGCTCTAGCCTGCCTTTGATTGGTGTGGTGCTAATGCTACTCGCCAACTATCTAGATGAGGAATTCAGACCGTTTGGATCAAACATTAGGCTTATACGGCGCTTGGCAGGTTTTGCGGCCATCGGATTTTTGTTATTAATTCCCCTTCAAATTACTGCTGGTACCCGGCTGCTCAATCAGCAGAGCGGCAATGAAGTCGGTCAACTCAAAGTACTTCAAGGTGCTGCAGATTTGATCCGATCAGCAAATAACGAAGAAGATCTAAAAAACGCTCTGCGAAAGCTTCCTGGAGCCCCTAACAACTTAAATCGGCCCCTGGGGGCTCCCCTGCCCCAGGTGAAAGCTGCCCTGATCTCCCGTCTGGATCCAGCCGTCAAGCGCCTTCAAAACCAGGTTGACGAAGCGAAGAAAAATCGACTGGAAAAAGCAATTGGTATTTGGATCCGCGATGCCGGAATGGCTGCCGGCTATGCGATTGGCTTTTCTGGTTTAGGCAGTTTCAAGGAACAGGGTTCCCTATTGCGAACTGTTTTGCCGAGCCGCCGCAAGTCAGGTTGGAGTTAAGTTAACTAGAACCATGGCAATAATGAGGGGCCTTCAGCCGGTGAATTCCGTGTTCTATGCCCCTTTCTTTACGGTCATATAAACACAAGGTCCTATTTTATTCCCTACCTGCGAAAGGATTCTCAAGGATTTAAATTTTGCCGGATCAATAGAACTCCCGCTTATGTGCCGATTATCGCCCAAGCCCTAGGCAAGACTTCAAAGCACCTCTTCACCTTTTAATTCATTTGCGTTTGATCAAGCAAGCTTGTCGATTTCCGTTCTTCCGGTTCAGAAAGGCGACGAAGTCATCCATTACCGTTACAGCTCCATAGGTCGATAGGTGATTGCCATCGCTATAGAGCAGATAGCCATTTCGCTGACGCGGGCAAAGGCCCTTGGTTGGACACAGAGCATCAGCTGGGTTGTAAAGAACCACATTGGGACTGCTGGCAAGCATGCCAGCCAGTTGCTTGCGCAGGTAGGCATCAAAGCGATCGAGCCCCTGGCGAGCCACTCCCTGGCAATCGCTCGACAACGGCGGGCGTAACCACTGGGGCCGGCAGGTTTCCATCGGCACGCCGCTGCCGAATTCAGGTGGGGGCAAAAAGAGGACAATACGGGTCTTGGGCTGTAGTTCAGCCAGACGGCTCACCTGCTCGATCCAGGTGGCTAGTGCAGCCTCGCGGCTGACCGGCTGGTTGGTTTGGGGTGAAAATTGTTGGCTCCGAAGGAGGGATTCTTCTGCCAAAAAGCCAGGATCAAAATAAAGGGGCGAACGGGATGACAGCACCACGCTCCCTGGTTCCCCTCGGGCAGGCCCGACTCCTGGCGCAGTGCCTGCCAACGCTGCTCAGCCACCTGGCCATGGGCTATTGATAGAAACTCAGCATCAGATCTCCCAGGCCCTCGGCGGGCTGGCGGGCCAGGGAGGCCGTGATCACAAACCCAGAGATGGCGAAAAAAACGTCCACACCTAGGTAGCCGCCAGGCAACCAGCGCTCAGAGAAGTTGTTGAGAATCACGCCCAGCACAGCAACGGCTCGGAGTCCGTCAATTTCGGGCCGATAGGCGGGATTGCTACTGGCGGGTCCGGTGGATTGACTCACTTAATCCCACCCTCAATCGCCTTCTGCAGGGGTTTTAACAAGGTTCTGCCCGGGTTCCTTCCGTCCCAAGGTCTGTATCAGGGGCTGCAACCTCAATCGAGGCTTCAGGGGCCGATGCAACCGCCACCAGGTCTTCGATTTCGCAGACCGGGAAGCGGTTGATGGCCTTCAGGGCTTTGCGGGCCTTACTGCGCAGCCTCTCGCTGATGGCTTCGCAATAGGGAATCTGTGCGAGCAGATCAATGGTGCGCCGCATGACCCGCACCACATCACCTTCATCAAGAGAAGTATTGGCAATCAGATCGCGCCAGGGGGTGCCCCGAGCCCAGGCAGCCACCAGGCCAGTCAATTCTGGCTCCCACCAGACAGGCACCACCACCTGGCCCCGTTCCTGCTCCCGCTCTAGGGCTCGACGCAGGGGACGGAGGTCATGCAAGGCCTCCTCGGCGGATTTGGGCGGCTCGAATCCACACCACAGGTCAGGACGATTGACTTCGGTGGAAATGGCCTCCAACACCGCCGCCAGATCGGGCGGTTCCAGTTCATCAAGATGGCCGCTCATCAGGGCCAGACCTAACCAGAGCTCGTTATCACCCCGCAGGGCCGCCACGGTCCTACCCACTTCCGTGGGTTCAAGACCATCGGCACCATCAAGGGCACCGAAGTGACGCAGGATGCTGATCAAGGAGAGAAAGGTCTCCCAGTGACGATTAGAGCGAAAATGGAGCAACTGCTGGCGCTCTTCCACCTCGGCCTCAATCTCTTCCATGCGCCGTAATTGCTTTTTAAGCTGTTTGCGGTCGCCCCAACGGTGGGCGGGATGGAGTTGCAAAGCATCCTCCAACTGGCGCACCCGCTCCACCTGCTGAAGCACCTCTCCGGCCAGATCGTAGTGGGGGGTTGCCATGTCATGGCGTCTGGCCATGGAAGCAACGGCCAGAGCCAAACCGCCGCTGGCCTGGTCCCCGTGGTGCAATTCACCGCTGCGCTTTAAATCGGGGGGCTGGAGTTGGCCCACCTGCAGGCAACTGAGTTCGGCGTGCAGGGCTACGACGGCGCTGCAGGGCAACAGGATCCAGACGTTGTCGTCGGTGAGGCATAGCAGCCAGGGAAATTGGCCAGCGCCCGGCACCTTGGCCACGATCACCGCCGGGGTGACGCGGCTGCGCAACTGGGGGGCACGCAAACTGACTAGGGATCCCTCGCTGGCGAATTGCAAGGCCAGGGTGAGTTCGTGGGCCAGGGTTTCTTCTGCCTGCTGCTGCAAGATGCGCAACAGGCGGCGTTCTTCGCGCAGGTGACCGCTTTGCTTTTCGTAGTCCTCAAACTGGTCCCAGGGCACATCACCGCCGCTGGCCTCAAGGCTGGCTAGCTGAAGCCTTAGTTCACCGATGCGCGCTTCGTCTTCCGCCAGGTCCAGGGTGGCCAGGTAGCGACCAAAGCTGCGTTCAACCAATTCCTTGGCCTTGTTGAGGTCGTAACGCTGCAACAGGTTCAGCACCATGCCATAGCTCGGGGTGAACTGGCTCACCAGAGGATCGGCAGGACTGGTGGCAAGTTCACCAGCCTCCCGCACCCCCTCAAAGCGGCTTTGCACCGTGACGACATAACCTTGGTCGTCAAGACCACGGCGGCCGGCGCGACCCGCCATCTGCAGGAATTCACTGCCCATCAAGGGCCGATGGCCCCGCTCGGTGCGTTTGGAAAGAGCCGAGATCACAGTAGTGCGGGCGGGCATATTGATGCCGGCCGCCAGGGTTTCGGTGGCAAAAACCACCTTGACTAAGGCCTGCTGGAACAATTCCTCAATCAATTCTTTCCAGGCTGGCAAAACACCGGCATGGTGGGATGCGATGCCGCGCAACAAGGCATCGGCGTGCTCGCCGTCGCGAACCGCATCCGGGGTGGCAGCCACGTAGGCATCAAGGCGGGCGCGAATCAAGGCCTGCTCGGCCAGATTGACCAGGCAAAGCTTGTTTAAATCCCTGAGGGCCCGGTCGCAGGAGCGCCGACTGAAGATGAAGTAGATCGCCGGCAGCATGTCCCGCTGGGCCATCTGGGCCACCACAAAGCCGATGGGTGGCGCCTCTGGCTGGGGTGGTCGCGGTTCGCGGGGGCCCTTGCGGCGGGTGGTTTTTGGAGGCCGCCAGACCTTGCAATTGGGATGGAGCCCGGTACCGGCTTCATTGAGCAGGGGATGCAATCCCTTAGCGCTGCAAAAACTGAAAGCGAGGGGCACAGGACGGTGGTCACTGAGCACAAGCCGGGTCGGGCCATGCACCCGTTCGATCCAATCGGTGAGCTGCCCGGCATTGGCCACGGTGGCCGACAGGGCCACTAACTGGATGGATGGCGGACAATGGATGATCGATTCCTCCCAGACGGTGCCGCGCTGGGAATCATTCATGTAATGGCACTCATCAAGCACCACCGCTTCGACATCAGCCAGGGGGTCATCGTCGGGGTGATCAATCTCGGCGTACAACATATTGCGAAAGATTTCCGTGGTCATCACCACGATCCCCGCTTTCCGATTGAAACTGAGATCACCGGTCAACAGGCCAACATTTTCGGTACCAAATTGGCTGCGAAAATCGCGCAGTTTCTGGTTAGATAAGGCCTTTAGGGGGGTGGTGTAGAAGACCCTGCGCCCATGGGCCAGTGCCCGGTGGATGGCGTACTCGCCTACCAGAGTTTTACCAGAG
>JBIIJV010000056.1:0-14484 GCA_044233545.1 Cyanobium sp. | reverse complement strand
AGCTGGCCCGCAGTAGCTCACACAGCATGAAATCCAGGCAGCCATCAAGGCGACCCCCATAACTGCGCACCAGCTGGGGCGTATGGGTGACCTCCCCGAAGCAGACACTCTCGGGCGCGGCACGGCGGGTGGCCTGGCGGAACTGGGACCAGAAACCATGGCTGAGGCCATGGGCGTAATCGAGGCGAAAGCCAGCGCAGCCCTGTCCCAACCAATGGACGGCGGCGGCAATCAGGTGCTCGCGCACCTCGGGTTGCTCGCCATCAAGTTCCGGTTGGTGGGGCTGGTCGAAGAAGCAGCCGTAGTCGTGGGGCCAGGTGCGAAAGCGCAGCCAGGGGCGGGTGGGGGCATCGGGCGCCCGCAAGGCTTGCTGGAAGGCCGCATGTTGGTCGGAAATATGATTGGCGACGAAATCCAGCACGATCCGCAAGCCCCGCTGCCGGCAGCGGCCCACCAGCGCTTCCCAGGCCTCCTGCCCGCCCAGCTCCGGCGCAATCACCAAAAAGTCACTGACCGCATAGCCGTGGTACTGGGGCGAAGCGAAAATCGGCGTCAGCCACAGGGTGTCAACGCCCAACTCGGCGATGACATCAATTTGGTCGACCAGCCCCCAAAGGGTTCCGCCCAGGCGGGCATTGAGATCATCCACCGGCCCAAAGCTGCTGCCCGGGGTCGGCGCAAAGCGATCCACAAACACCTGGTAGATGACGGCCTGCGCCAGCCAGGCCGGTGGCTCCAGCCGGTCGACCACCACCGCCGCGACGTGGGGCGTGCCATGGCGATCGCGATCGGGCCATGGACAGGGAATCAGTGCCCCAGCAGCATCGACCCCTAGCGCTGCGTAACGCAGCAACGTGCCTTCGGCCTGGGCCGGCAGGTCCAGCTGCCAGTCCTGGCTGTAACCCCAACTAAGGGTGTCCCAGGCCGGATCAAGCGCTGACGCTTCGGCCGCTTGCGTGGTCCCCTGGGGCTCCAGGGCATCGTCCCAGGCCGGTGTGGAACCGTCGTTGCTCCAGAAGACCAGCAACCGCTGGATCGCCACATCAACGCCGCAGCGGAAGCGCAGGCGTACGGGCTGGCCAGGTAGCGGATCGAGGGGTTCGAGCAGGGCCAAATCAAACAAGCCGCTGTGCTCCTGGCGCGCCTCGGCGATGCGGCCTTCTGGCCGTGACAGAGGTCCGAACAGAAACTCCTCCGCAGGTGACCCTGACGCCGACTCGGAGTCTGGGGCTGTGATTGGGGTTGATTCAGGGGGTAGGGCCGAATCCCTGGAGCCGCTCATCCCAGAATCACCATTCCCGCCGGAGGCAGGTCCAGCCGCACCCAGGCCCGCCCGTCGTCGCCTATTTGCACCGGCACGGTCTCGTCAGTGGGGGGCTGGCGCAGTTGCTCGTCGCTCCAGTCGGCCCGGTACAGCACCCGCAACAACGATCCAGCTTTGTGGATGGCCGCATCGATCGTCACGTCGGCGCCGCGGGGCTCCAGGCCATGGGTGTTGAGGGCCATAAACACCTCGTGGGCCGCCAGCACCCTGGACCAGGCAAACAATTCGCCAGCACCAGGCAGGGCAAACGGGGCCTGGCTGTATCGGGTTTGACGGGGATAACAAACACCCATGCGCAAAGTGCGGCCCACGTAGTCATTGCCCTGGCGCAAGCGGGCGATGGCGGCAATGCGCAGGTAGGTGGGGTGATTAGGGTTAAAGAAGTGGCAGCCCGACGTCACCTCGGCACCGAAGGGCCCGCCAAATAGGCACTCGCGCACATAGCGATCCTCGCCAAAGCGGCTCGGTTCGATGCTGTAGTCGTGGTTTTCTTCGTTGCCCGTGAGGGCCTGCTCGGTGCCGTAATAGATGCAGGGAATCCCCGGCACGGTGAGCTGGACAGCGACGGCATGGGCCGACTGCCAGTGACGATGGGGAGTGGTGTTATGGGCGGCGAAGCGGGCCTTGCGCGGCCGGCAGGACATGTCGTGATCATCGAGCACCGTGACGTGCAAACCCCCGGTCTGGATATAGCGACTCACCTGGGTGTCAGTGCGGAAGCGGCCGAAGTAATCCAGGGGCGATTCGCTGCCCCGCACGGCACCGGCCATTTGGTCTGGGGACTGGTTGATGTCCAGCACGGCACCAAGGGCACGATCAAAAATGCTGCCAAACAGAGACAGGTAATTAATTGCGATCATGTTGTCGGTGATTTCGCCCACCAACAGGAAGTTTCCCTTGCCAATCGATTGGGCATAGCGATAGATGGCGAAGCAGAATTGCTGACAGAGGTGCTTGGGAATGTGCTTGGCGGCATCGATGCGGAAGCCATCGCAGTCGCTGAGGGCTATCAGGTGCTGATAAGAACGGATCACCGCCTGCATAGTCTCGGGGTCGTAGCCATTCAGCTTCTTGAGGTCAAAGAAATCTCCACGGCGGTACTCGGCGTTGGGGTCCAGCGGGTCGGGACTGGACCAATCACAGATGGCGCCACAACGGTTGTAGGCCTCCAGCCGCTGCAACTCCTTCGGCCAGCAACCGTCCTCGCGGGAGGTAATGGCGGGGATGCATTCACCTGTTCCCGATCGCCAGCCGCCGAAGCTGTATGGGGGTTGGTAACGGTAGGGGAGCGAATCCTCAATGATGCCGGTGAGATCGGGGCCATAGAACCAGTTGTTGGCCGTGTGGTCGATCACCACATCCAGCACGACGACCATGCCCCGGTCGTGGGCGTCATCAATCAGGTCACGCAGGTCCTGAAGCGTGCCGAAGCGGGGATCGATCTGCAGGAAGTCCTGAATGGCGTAGCCGTGGTATGTCTGCAGATCGGCCCGTTGTTTCAGCACCGGATTGAGCCAGAGCCCGGTGATGCCCAGTCCCTGCAGATAGTCCAGTTTGCTGCCGATCCCCCGCAAGGTGCCGCCGTTGAACCGCAGGCCCGCTTCCATCCAGGCCTGTTTGTCGCTGGCACGAAACGCCTGGGGCTGAGCCGGGTCGTACAGCGGTCGCCCGGCCTCGCCGCCATCACTGAAGCGATCCGGCAGGATTTGGTAAAAAATGTGGTCGTTCCAGTGCTCCGGGCTGGCCATGACCCGGCCCCGGGGCTCCAGGTCCAGCTCCTCGGTACTAGCCGGGGGGTCGTTGCTGACAGGGGTGCGAGTCATCGTCATGGCCAGTGCACACTGGTCCCAGTGTGGAGGAGATCTGAGCGACAGGACAAGCCAATCAAAACAGATTGTACAAATCAATAAACGAAATCCGTATTCAATACATAGTGCTGTTAATCACAATCTGTAAATATTTCAGCCAAGAAAGACTCGATATTAATGGTCCTTGGTGCACATTCAGAAAAATGGCATAGATGTGCAAGATTATGCCTCGATTGCTTATTGTCAATATCCTTGCTAGTTCCCCATAGCCCGAGCCTCTGGTGGCTTCAAAACCGATGAAGAAGCATGAAGGTTCTGCAGCGATTCCGTAATTTAGACTAGACATTCAACAGAGGATGCCAACAAGCAACTATGCCCAACACACCACCACCGTTTCCTGCTGCGGTGCGTTTAATTTTTGAAACCGACGGCAATCAGGTTCGCCTGATCAGCGAACAGCCCGTAGATGTAGCTATCCCAGGCTTCGATATCGCCCAGACGTCTGATCCCGGCTATTACATCGATACCCGTGATGCGGGGGGCAACACCCTAACGCGGGTGGCGGCCAGGGACGCCTTCCCACCCAGTGTTGAAGTCTTTCCTGAGAAAGCGGGAGACCCGATTCAACGCATCGCCCCACCTGTGAGGAAGGGAGCTTTCAGCGTGCTTGTACCAGCAACCCAGAAAACCAGATCCGTGAGTTCGGTAAAACTTGAAGTTGGCTTTGAAGCGCCAAAGGGCTTCGCTGAAGGTACGAGTGGCCCCATCCGCAGTACAACCAAGATAAATGAAATCGCTAATTTCCAACTCAAGAGCATTGCCAAGCAAGGAGAACAGCCATGAGTACAACCGATGGCGCCGTGATCGGCACAACCCAAATCTTCGGTAGCGCCCCTCAAAACCGGGGCTTAAATGTGGTGCTTCTTGCCGTGGGCTTCTCAGCTGCTCAACAATCCAATTTTGATGCGGCACGTACTGCCTTTAAAAATCAGTTTATCGCCACAGCTCCCTTCGATGAACTGCAGCCAGTCATCAATATTTTCCGAGTAAATGTAAGGTCCACCGATTCCGGTGCCGACGATCCCGCCGCCACCGGTGGCACGGGCGCCAGCGTGCGTACCTACTTCGATGCCACTTTCGGCGCCGATGGTATCCGACGACTGTTGGTATGCAAAAACAACACTGCCCTGCTAACAGCAGCTGCCCAAGTACCGGCCTTCACAGTCGTGTTAGTGGTGGTGAATTCCACGGTGTATGGCGGCCGCAACGGCGCTGCCCACGATGAGCAATCCAAACTGCAGCCAGGTGGATTCCCGTGCAAGCAATGCGGCCGCCGGCACTGTCGGTCTGTTCGAAGGGGCCCACTACTACCACTGCGGTGCCTACCGCCCCGAGTACGACTGCAAGATGCGCAACCTAGGGGTGCCCTTCTGTCTGGTCTGCCGCCAGGTGATCTGGAACCGACTGGGTCCGCTCGCCACTCTTCAGGCTCGGACGAAAACGCCACTTCAGGTGATCGCCCGCTACCCCGAGCATCTTGATGTCTTTGGTGTGGCTGCCGACGAGCGCACGATGAGCAACTGGTGGGATCAGAGCAGTGGCTGGGCTGGTTGGTTTCAGGTGCAGGGTGGCATCGCCTCTCCCGGCGGCATCGGCTCCCCGATCACGGCAGTTGCCCGTTATGCCGGTCACCTCGATCTATTCACCATTGGCACCGACAAACGTGTCTACAGCTGCTGGTGGGATGGGGCCAGCGGTTGGCATCCCTGGTTTCCGATCGGGTCGCTTGTCTGCCGCGCAGGCTCCACCGTGAATGTGGTGAGCCGGTATAGCGATCACCTTGATCTGTTCAGCACCGCCGCTGATGGCAAGGTGATGTCGACTTGGTGGGATGCCAGCACTGGTTGGGCCGGCTGGTTCTAGCTGAGGGTGAGTTAACAGCACGGCCCAAGCTGAGCTTGCAGCCGTTTGAGTCATTTGCCCGCCTGGGCCGCCCGCAGCATCTCGGGTTCCGCCGGCGGCAGGTTAAGGTAGCGGGGCGCAACGTCCTTCTGGTTTGATTCGCAGAGATGGAAGTAGAGATCCTCGGCCTGACCGTAGGGATCTTTATAGATATTCTGCCAGGAATAGCCATCACTAGATACGTTGAAGGTCTTGTTGGTGCAGTTCATCACCAACCAGGTGGTGCGCACCGCCTCACCGTCTGATTTCAGGGCCCGTTTAAACAACCCCAGGGTGGCCCAATTAGCCGCGGTCGACACGACGGGAATGTTGCGGGCAAAATCCTTGGCGGCATCGCCACCGGGCTTGATACGACGCTTGACCCGAACAACAAAACCATTTTGAGTGCGCCTGGCCGACATCAGATTCACCCCGATGTTCTGATAAGTCCCATTCCAGTCGCCATGGGGCTGGGCCTCCGTAGTGCCGTTCAGGAGAGTGCCGCCTGCAGATCCGGAGGGAGGGAGGCCCGATTGGGAGGCCTGGGCGCGCACCGCATCAGGCAGCAGCAGGGTTGTGGCGAGAAAATACAAGGCCCAAGGCAGGTTAGCGGCCATGGTTGCGGTTGTAAACCAGTTAATACTAGCAGATGGATTGCTAGCTAGCTCTCCCAGCAAGAACCGCAGGGTTGGCTGGGTCGTTCCAATGGCTGGGCATTACCACTGGGCATTACCACTGGGCATTACCAAAGGCAGGAGCAGCGGCGACCGTTCCTTAGCAACGGACTCCAGGCTGGGTGCCGCCAGCCAGTCCGCTTCTTATATCTCAGCCGGTAAGGCTCCCATCGCAACCAACCTCTGCCTGAGATGCAAACTGGTATTTGACCGCCTTCAAGGATTCAGCAGGAGTGCAGTAATCAAAGCAATGTGAGTAACTGGAGTCGTCAACAAGATGGGCAATATTTCGGGCTCTGTGTTGAATATTGGCAGTGCTCTCCCTTGTCTTTCTCTATAGAGTCCCAATCCAGTCGTCTTCGGTGGTGGTCGAAGTACGGAGTCCGGCCGGACAATTCTTAAGCAAATTCCTGGCCTAAACTCCTGCATTCTTCCCCCGCGAACTCCTTCTTGCCGTCTTCGCTTCCTACGCTACCTGTAGCGTGCCAATGGCTCTCTCCAAGGAGACACTCGCGAGGCAATGTCCCTAGGTGGATGCCGTAGACACAACAATTCCCAGCCACGCGCCCCTTCAGCTCACGACGAGTAAGGCTGCAAAGGCGGCTCAACTAGCTGATCACACCCTTACATCCAGAAGCCGGGCCCTGTTCCACTTTCGCTGCCCTACCTCAACTGGCATCATCACCTAACCCTGGGCAATCTCTAAGGCCAGGGTTATGGGGAAATGGGTCGCGTCGGATTCGAACCGACGACCGATCGGTTAAGAGCCGACTGCTCTACCGCTGAGCTAGCGACCCACTCAAAATCTTACAACCCGCCCCCAGCCTCCCTCGGTTCAGCCAAGCCCCCAAGCTCAGGACCCGTCGTCCTGGGGGGCCGGCAGCAGCGACTCCGCTGCGGCGGGGAGCTGACCCCGTTCGGCCAGCAGCGTTGCCACCAACAGGGCCAGGGTTTGGCGGTTGCCACCGGCTTCCCGCCAGATGGCAAGCCACTGCTGCAGCAAACCAGCCGGCGGATCGGCTTCGCCAGAGTCCGGTCCTTGCCGCTCTGCCGATCCCGCCAGCCGCTCCAGGAAGGCGCTGGCATCATCGAGGCATGAATCGCCGGTGCCGAAGCCATCGAGGCGGGGATCGAGGGCCGCCAGGAGTGTTTCGAGATCGGAGCTGCTCAAGCTGGGCAGGGGGTCTGGACTCATGCGGCCGCAGTCGGGCTGGCACCAGCCCCAAAACATTTGCTTCCCAGCATGGACCCGCACCCCTCAGCGGCGCCGGGAAGGGGCACCGGCCAGGTGGTGCACGGCATGGATCACCACCCCCCACAGCTCCGCACCGCCGACCCCCTCCGCCTGGAGTGGAATCGGCAGCGTGGCGCCGTCACTGGCCAGCAGCCACAGACCTCCCTGGCGCTGGGCTAGGCGCCGCACCACAAAAATGCCTTCGTACACCGCCACCACCACCCGCCCGGGAGAGGGATTGAGACTGCGGTCGATCACCAGCAGATCGCCCTCCAAGATGCCGTCGCCGCCCATGGCATCGCCGGCTACCCGCATGAAAAAAGTGGAAAGCGGCGAGGGGATCAACTCGATATTGAGATCAATGCGGGCTTCGACGTAGTCATCGGCAGGGCTTGGAAAGCCGGCGGCCACCGGTTCTGCCACCAGCGACCCCAGCAGGGCCGGCGGCGGATCCCGCAGGCAAACGGGCACCCCCAGGGGCCAATCAGGCGCCAGCTCGGGCCAAGCAACAGCCGCCTCGGACCATGACAATCCCCTCTCGGGTCCGGGATCAGCCGCCTCAGACAAAGGAGCAGCCATGGCGGGCAACAATCACAAAGTGGCTTACTTTAGTACATGTGTACTAAAGTCCATGCGCCGGCGCAGCAGCTGGGCATGCAACAGCTGCTCGGCCGCCCCATCAAGGGCGCTGGTGGCCTCATCGAGCACGCAGCACTGAAAGCCAACGCCGCCGTCAGCAATAAGAAACTCAAACCGACCACCACCGCCACCAGGGCGGCCAGCAGCAGGGCAAAGCTGCCGGCGCCAGCCTCCAGGGGCAGGAAATAGGGCTGACCGAGGCGCCTCAGTCCCGCCAAAGAGGTCGTCAAGGACGACCACCACCCCTTGATCGTGCCGCCGCGGTCTTGGGCGGACTGGGGCGGAAAACCATGGAGGGGACGCTGGGGCAGACAGGAAGCTTGATGCCGAGCATGATGCCTTCGGAAGCGAAGTAATCAGGGCGATGGCCTGTCCGAAGTGCGGTAGCTGGGCGGTGCGGGCCGACCGGAGCCTTTCGGGTCGGATGGTGTGTGCCCGCTGCGGCCATCCCTTGGGGCAGCGGGTGAATGATCAGAGTCGACGGTCTTCAGTAGGAAGGGGGCGGGGCTGGCGCCAACGTCGCTGGCTGCTCTGGTCTGGCCTGACGGCCCTGGTGGCCCTCTCAGCGATATTGGCCGCCAAACAGCCCGGCGAACACCAAGGCGGAACCAGGCGAGAACCAGCCGGCTCGTCGGTGTTAAGTGTGCCCATCCGCTGACAGTTTGGGCCTAGCCGTCATCCATCCCGGATCATGGTTCCAAATGTGAACGAATGCGAATGGCAGGCCAAAACCCGATTTCCAATCTGGCTGCGGTCAGCCTGCGTCAATTGCGCGATCTGGCCCGATCGCTGGGGATTCTGCGCAGCAGCGCTGAATTAAAAACCCGGATCACCGAGGTCAGTAACGACATTATTGCGCCTGTTAAACAGGAGTTATCGGGTGAACGCCTCAGCAGTACTGGCGTTGAGCTCGATGGGGATGGCACCAATCTCCCCAAATCAGAATTTGTCTCGACCCCAGTCAGCAAGGAAACGACTCCAGCCGCAACACCAGTAGCAACAACCGAAGCTGCAGTGGAGCGCCCCCTTGTCGTGGGCAGCTATGAAAAACAAACGGTCCTCAAGGTCGGCAGCTACGCGGCAGATTCCGATCAGGATTCGGTCAGCGTTCCCACACCGACTGAAGCTGTCGTTGCTGTTGCTATTGGGCCGGAATACGCAGAGCCCTCCACCGAATTAATTCAGCCCGACGGCTTGGATGCCCAGCTAGAAGACGCCTCCCGGCCAGAGCCCGAAACCCGCGTCGTCTTCCTACCCCGCGATCCCCAGTGGGCTTACGTGTTCTGGGAAATTGCCGACAGCGATCGGCAGCTCGCCCTCGAAGCCGGGGCTTCCCAATTAGCCCTGCGCGTCGCCGATGTCACCGGCCTCCAGGGCGGCTCCTCCCACCCCCACACCCTCCAGGAGGTGGTCGTCGATAGCCATGCCACCGAGTGGTACCTACCTGTTCCCCTCTCCGATCGCGACTACCGCGTCGAGCTTGGTTATCGCAAAAAAGCTGGAGGTGGCTGGATTTCCCTCGCTTCCTCCGCCGTCGCCCGCGTCCCCTCCCTGCTTCCCAGCGAGCAGATCCTTGATCAATTCGTGCCCTTCTCCCTGGATTCACCCCCCGCTTCTCTTCCCCAACCGGCCAGTCCCTCCCCAGAGCCCTCCGACTTCGCCGACTCCGGCCTACACGAACGCCTCTACCAAAGCGCCACCGCCAACTGGCGCCGCCTCGGGCGCGGCTCCGAGGCCTTCCATGAGTTCGGCCTCGACAGCGATTCCTCACCCTCTGGCGCCGCCCTCAACGCCTCAGGCCTGGGCCTTTGGGCTTCTGGACGCCAGGAATCGGGACGGGGTGGCGTTCCCGCCCGCTCCCGCTCCTTCTGGCTGGTGGCCGACGCCGAACTGATCGTCTACGGCGCCACTGACCCCCAGGCCCGCCTAGCCATTGGCGGCGAAGATGTGCCCCTCTCAGCCGAAGGCACCTTCCGCATTCAGGTGCCTTTCCGCGACGGCCAACAGCTCTATCCGATTGAAGCCTGGGCAGCCGATGGTGAACAAAAGCGCAACATTACTATCCATTTTGAGCGCAGCACTCCGGAAGAAAATATCAATACCGCCGCAGAAGCAATCAACGAGTGGTTCTAAATGGGTGCTTAGCAATTGCTATTGGCAAGTAAGCTTTGTAGCTCCGACCAGAAATCCTTGAAATTGATCTGGTTTGTCATATCTACATTGAGCACCAATGGACCTTCCTCTGGAGTGATGGGTTGCTGGTTTAGGAGCTGGTGCTCCAAGACTGAAGCGTTGGCTTCTGAGGCATCCCCACCCTGCTGCTGACGTTTTGCCAAGCGACGACGGGCCAAGGAGGGGCTGACGCAGCAAGCCAGAATCGCCAGGGGAATGTTGCAACGCCGGGCCAGGGCAACCATCACGGCCCGCTGACTGGACTTAAGGAAGGTGGCATCGACCACAGTGCTGTAGCCGGCCACCAGGATCGCCTCGGCGCAGGCAGGCAGCCGTTGCTCGTAGAGGTATTGGCTCACGGCCGGGTCGTAGGCATCAGCCCCCGGCTCGCCGGACCAGCGGGGACCACCGGGGACCCCCCACCGGCCGAATAAGCGGCGCCGCTCGACATCGGAGCGCAGGTGGATCCAACCAGCCCTGTCACAGATCTGCCGGGCCAGGTGGCTCTTGCCGCTGCCGGAGACGCCATGACAGATGAGCAGGGCCTGGGGCATGGTGCCTTCAGCCATGGCGACCTGGGGTGCTGCTGGTTTGCAGCATTGGCGGGCCAGGGCTAGGTAAACGGCCAGCTGGGTCCGCAGCTGAAGGGTTGGGCCACTCTCAGGGGGATGGGAGGGTTGGAGTTGGGCAAGCCGCAAGGCAGTCACCTTGGCGCGCACCAGGGCGCGATAGGTGAGATACCAACGCCAAAGAAGCAGCCCACCGTAATCACCACCCCAAGACAACCAGCCATTAAGCAAACGGGAGGCCAGGCGGGGCTGAGCGGCCTGCTCTAGGTCCATGACCAGAAAGGCCATATCGCTGATCGGATCGATCCAGCGCAGGCTCGCATTGAATTCGAGGCAATCGAAAACAACAATTTCACCGGCCAGCAGGGCCATGTTGCCAAGGTGCAGATCACCGTGGCACTCCCGCACCAGGCCAACGGCGAGACGTTTCTGGAAGAGAGGTGTGAGCTGTTCAGCCGTCGTTTCGGTCCAATGGCGCAGGGGATCACTTGCGTCCATGGCGGCGGACTCCTCCAGCACCTGCAGATTGGCCAGGGCCGGGGAAATCACCATGGGGGCCGAGCCATAGGCACCACCTGCCGGAGCCACGGCGGCAGCGTCATGGAAAAGCGCCAGACGCTGGGCCAGGGCATCGATGGTCGAGTCGTCCAAACCCTGGCGCTGCAGCACCAGGGGAAGCAGGGCCTCTTGGTCGAATTGGCGCATCTGCACGGCTGCCTCAATCACCGCACCAGGGCCATGGAATCGGGCCTGATCCGGCGGGCCATGGATGTCACGCACGCCGAGGTAGATGTCAGGGGCCAGACGGCGATTGAGCCTGACTTCCTCGATGCAGTCCTGGCGGCGCCGGGCGGCGGTGCTGAAATCAACGAAACCGAGTTGCACCGGCTTGCGCAATTTGTAGGCGAAGGAACCCGTCAATAAGATCCAAGAAATATGGGTTTCCATCAGTTGGACCCGCTGCACCGGGTGGTCGTAGGCGGCCGGTTTGAGCAGGGCGGCGATGAGGGGGTCCATCAGGGGCGGGCGGCGGCTTGGGCTATCACCTGAAGCGGGGTCCGCTGCCACCATCCCGCAAGCTCTGTAACCATTGCAGGCTGGGATCCCCCTCAAACTCCGGCGGTAGCGGCTGGGGGTCAAAGGTTGGAGGCCCCCGGCGCTTCTCCCTGGGCCCTGAAGCCTGGGAGGCAGAATTGGGAGCCAGGGCCCGCAGCCAGCGGCTCAGGCCTGCACCCAGAAGCAGCAACGCCAACAAGGCGACTAGAGCGACGGCCAGCACCCCAGCCAACTGCAGCAGGCCCAGGCCCATAAGGGTCAACCCCTTGATGAGATTGGCGATGGCGGTGCTCACCAGCAGCACCGTATCCAACTGGGAAGGCAACCGCAGCAGGGCCAGGAGCATGGCGATGCCTGCACTAACCAGCAGCAGCCCCATCAGCACCTGACGGAGGCGGCTGATACGCCTCCGACGGACCGGTCGCGAACCGCGATCAGGCTTACCCAACGTGGGATTGGGTAGGTGCAGGTTGCTAGAGCTACGGGGTAGGGACATGGCTGGGCGGAGGAACGCAGGCCTTCAGGGCTCCAGCAGATGGCCGGCCCCTCGCATCCAGCGCTCAAATTCCATCAGCACCAACTCATTGGGGCAATCGATCAGGGACAGGTCGTGGACTGTGCAGTCGCCCTGGCCGCCATGATGCAGCGAAAGATGGAAACGGTCGCCGCTGAGGCCACAGACCTCGGGATCACTGCGGACGACCACATCAAGGTTGGCCCCGAGCCGGGTGACGCGGCGGCGCAGTTCGGACCAGCTCATCACCACAGCCGCGGCTCCCAGGATTGAATCAGGGTAGGAGCAAGCTCCCCAAAGACCTGGAGGTCCGCCTCAGGGGCGATCCGCAGGGGCCGAGGCAGGGGTGGGAGGAGTGGGAGTGAAGACTGTTCGGGGGGCGGCTGGGATTGGGGAGGGGGCGGAACGGTCTGGAATTAATCCAGTGGGTTGAGGTGCAGTCGTGGCAGCGTTGCTGGCCGGCCGCTGCGGGGCAGGCGCCGGCAGGGGAGCCAGGGAGGAGAGTCCGGCCGTGAGGACGAGGGCCGCCAGACCGCCCAGCGGGGCGGCCAAGCGCTGAGCCAGGGGTTCGGCCTGTCTCAGTTCGCGGCGGCGCAGCGGTTGAGCTACGGGTTGGGGCAGGGGTGGCTGCAGATGCAGACGGGGATCGAGGCGCAGGCTGTCCAGGACCCGGACCAGATCAGCCAGCTCGGCGTCGTCGAGGTGCACCTCCAGGGGGCCAACACCCGACTGACCACTACGCAGCACCAAGAGATGCTGCCCTGGACCCGCAGGGGCAATCTCAACAGGCTGGGTTGGCGTTCCAAAGGGACGGGCAAGCCCACTCATCAAATAACGGGCATAGGGCAACACCACGTTGATCAGCGCCACCAAATGGTCAAGTCGACCCTCCAACTGGGGGCGTCCAGCCCAATCCAGGGTCCAGTTCGTGATGATCCCCAAAGTGTCAGGGGAGTGGCCAGCGGAAACATCTGGAAAGCCTTCCAGTTTTAAGAGGCAACTTTGCTGGGAGTAGGCAAGGGTCTGTTTCATCAGAGATTGGTATCAGGCCACCCCATCGATTAGGCAGGCCCGCAGACGCTCGAAGCCGCCGGGGCCAGCGCCAAGGGCCAGGGCTTGAATCAGGGCACGCCGTTGACGATGGCCGCTCTCAGGATCAAGGAGGGTCTTGACGCTGCTGCGGCGGGGATTCATGCGCTCGCGCAGGAGGTCAGAGAGACGGGATTGAAACAGCTGCCAGCGCTGCTCAATTACTGCAGGAGGCTCAGCCGTGGAGAGCAGTCCCCGCAACATGGGGTAGAGACGATCGGCCATGGTGCAGAGAATCTGAATCAGGGCATCGGTCTCCTTGGTTTCCAGGGAACCGCGTCGGCAGGCTCTACGCAAAGGATTATGGCAGCGACGCTTCCACAATTCCACCCGATTGGGGAAGAGTTCGCCGTAGCCAAGTTGCTGGCTCATCCAAACCATCGCCTCACCGCCATTGAAATCGAGGGCCTCGGTGCACAACAGCATCAGGTCAAGACGCTCGATGCCCCGGCGGGAAAGGGGGCGTGAAGGGAGGGATTGGGTGAATGCCTGGCTCATGGCTGCGATGATGCCAGCGCCGACGGCCGTTCGTCACCGCCGACCGCCGGCTTGCCCCCCGTCCTCCTGAGATGACCAGCAGCTCCGCCAGCCCCGACCTGCGCCGCTGGATCCGCGATATCCCTGATTTTCCCAAGCCCGGCATCCTGTTCCGGGATCTCACGCCCCTAATGCGCGACCCTGTCGGCTGGCGCGAAACTGTGCGCCAACTGGCCGAAATCACTGAGCGACTCAAACCCGACCTAATCGTGGGGATTGAATCGAGGGGATTCATCGTGGGCACCAGCCTGGCCACGGCCCTGGGCCTGGGGTTCGTACCCGTGCGCAAACCCGGCAAATTGCCGGGCGAGGTACATGGGGTGGACTACGAGCTGGAATATGGCAGCGATCGTCTGGAAATCCACGCCGATGGCTTTGAGGATTCCCCCCGGATCCTGATCGTCGATGATCTGCTGGCCACCGGTGGCACCGCCGAAGCCTGCGGTCAGCTGGTGCGTCTAGCCGGTGGCGAGATCGTGGGCTTTGCTTTCGTCGTCGAACTCGCCGACCTGGGCGGTCGTCAACGCCTTCCTGGCGGAGTGGTTGTGGAATCCCTGGTTACCTATTGATGCCCAGCTCAGGTCTGCTGGTCCTGCCAGTCCAAAACCTGTTCGAATTGCTCCAGGCTGATCAGCCCAAAGCGCCAAAGCACCACAGGCAGCGGCGCCTGCTCGACTTCGGACTGGCGGATTCCCATGGCGATAGCGCTCTCAGTGAGGCCCAGTTGATTTCGCAAGAAACGCAGCAAAGCCTGGGCCGGCGGCGGCTGGGGGGAACTGCTGATCACCATGGCTCTGCGGGGCATGAGAAGGCCGGTACGCCCCCAGTGATGCCGGCACCAGGAACCAAAGCGCGAAATGGGGCGGACCAGGGCCCAAGAGTCATGGGAACCAGGGCTAGCCTGCGCAGCCCCGCTGAATGCCGCAT
>JBIIJV010000250.1:0-3742 GCA_044233545.1 Cyanobium sp. | reverse complement strand
ACCCGCCGCGCAGCAGCTTCGCAGATTTAAACGGGCTTCGCCCAGGACCCTCCTGGGTTGGAACCAACCCCTGCCAAGGTCGGCCATCGCTGGACCAGCCCTCACCGGTCGGATCGGGTTGCCACTGGTCGCCGCACCACTCCCACAGTTGTCCGTGCATCTCGGCCAGGCCCCAGTGGTTAACCAAACCAAAAGCACCTACCGGCAGAGGCCGCTGCCGGTATGGTCCTTTACGGCCAGCGCCATAGGTGTAATTCCCATCAAAATTAGACCAGCTGGCATCCAATGTGTCGCCGAAATGGAAAGGCGTGCTCGCCCCAGCACGGCAAGCGGCCTCCCATTGGCCCTCGCCTGGCAGCGCCAGTTGTGGGGCATCCCCCTGGCCCCCCAGGTCGCTCCATTGCTCCAGAAGCCAGCGGTTCAGACGGTCCAGCCACTCCTGGCAATCGTTCCAGCTGACGCTGTCCACCGGCAAGCCGCCGGGTTGGCCATGGGCCTCCCAGAGGTTTTTGGCTGCAAAGCTGCCGGGGTTGGTGTCAAGGTCGCGCTCCAATCGCGGCAAGTTTGCCACCGCTCGCCACTGGGCCTGGGTGATCGCCTGGCGGGCCATCGCAAACTCCTTGAGATGCAACTTGCGTTGAGCTTCGAAGTTCACCCCCTCGGAATTTGGGTAGAAATTGTTGTAAAAATCGCGACCGTCTTCGGTTTGCGGCGAGCCGATCAGGTATGCGCCGCCTTCCACCACAGCCAACTCCAGTTGTTCACCAGCGGGCAGCGGCAGCTTCCACACCTCCCGCACCAGCACCTCCGAGCGCAGATGCAGCCCCTCCTCTTTCTGCAGTGCGGTGAGGCTGAGCATGGGCACCGGGCGGCGGGGGCCGTTGCCAAGCAGAGGGAGATCGGCCGCTGCCGCCAGTTGCAACGCCCTTGCGGCGCCCTGCAGCAACGGGAGGCGTCGGTCGTGTTCGGCCCAGCCAGCTTCGCCTGTAATCAGCAGATCGAGGCAATCGCCGTGCAGTTGCGCCAGAAGTAACTCTTCAATCCGCTGGCGTTGCTGGCCAGCAGGGCTGCGGCTTGCCACCAGCCCCAGGCACTCTATGGCCAGACGCCGCAACGCCACGGGCACGTCTGCATCCTGCGCCATTGCCAGTAACTGGGTCTCCCTGCCGTACAGCGCTAACACCACAAGCCCATCGGAGCGCAACTCCTCGGGTTGCTTCTCGTTACGCACGAGCCCGGCAGCGAGCTGCTGGTCTAGCGCTGCGAGCAGGGCCGGTGAGAGCAGGGATGGCTGCAGAACAGCTCCCTGGTCCGCCGCCCTGGCCAAAAGGCTCAGCAAGTGGCGCTTCAGGTCAGTCGCCGACTCGCCGGCGGCCGTCAAAGCATTTAGCAGGGTCTCCAGGTGCTGGGCCGTTGGCTGCCAAACGGTCGCACTCGCATCGGTGGTGTGCTGGGTTCCAAGGGGCGGTGCAAGACGGTTGCGGCCTCGGCGGCGTGGACCCTCCGTTGCGGTGTTCTGATCAACGCCCAACCAGGCCAAGGCCCAGGCGGCGGCGTGGGCTTGCCCGCCTCCCCTGCCAAGCAGAAGCAGCAAACTCTCAGCGAAATCATCAGGCTTGGCCAAGGCACCTTGGTATCCCGCCACGACCACTTGCAGCGCTGCGCAGATCGCCTCGTCTGGGTGGGGGGATTGCAGGCTGGCGATCCAGGCACCGGAGTCGTCAGCTGTCCCTGGAGCAGACCCGGCCAGGCGGTCTCCCAGAAGCTGGGCCAACAGGCCGCCACTGTTAGTTGCAGCAGTTTCAGAACTATCACAAAAAGCCTCAAGCAGGCAGGTCCTAAGCGTCTCTTGCCAGCTGGACTGCCATACCTCCAACGCTGCGGTTTCCAGGTTGGATTGGATTTCCCCTTGGCCTTCGTTATTGTCAATCAAGGCCACGAACCGCCGCAAAACCTGTCTGGCGGTGTCTTCGGAGACATTGGGCTCCTCGGCCAAGCATTGGGCCGCCAATACGGCCCGGGGGCGCTCGGTTTCAGCGCCATCCTCAGAGGGGCCGGGCTGGAGGATGGCCAGCAAAACAGCGTCCACCTCGTCGTAATTGCAGTCGGAAACCATCAGCCGCAGCGTCTCGCGCCAGGAGTCAGAAACGGTTGCCTCCTCCTCTGATGCTTTTAAATTGTCCTTTTGACCCGGCTGGTTGGGGGATAGGTTGCGATCTTTTAGCAATGGCACGGCAAGGTGGCCAACCTGCTGGGCGAGGGGTGTATTTTTAGCGCGATCCTTGTAACAGCCTTCGAGCAGGGCACGGGCGGCAAGATACTCTTGAAAGGTCAGATGGCGGAACTCCCAGACGGATTCTTCCTGCATCTGCTGCGCTTGCCAAACATCCCCTGAGCGCATCAACAGGCTGGAGCGTGCTTCCACCAGCTCCATAAACACCTGAGGATTATGGTTGCTTACGGCGCGGATATTTGGATAGTCGCTACGGAATTGATCCAGCAAGTCCAGCAGCTCATCGCCAGTCAGGCTTTGCACGCCCCGGCGACACATCTCGTAGGCCAGATAGCCCAATTGCGGCAAGGCTTCCTTTTTATCAATCGGCGGGTAGTTACTTGGATTCCAATTAAGTAACAAAGCAACAGCCTCGGCGTAAAGCTCGTTGCGTCGCGTGGGCAACTTGCCCACTTTGCGCTTGACCAATGCCAATGTCGTCAGCAACATCGGATTGCCGGTCATGCGTTCAATGCGGTCATTGGACCGGAGGGCGTTGATCAGCTCTTGGGTACTTTTGGCCCTGTCCGCACTCGCTTGTTTAGACTCGGTTACCTCCACCCAGCGCTTGGCGAAGGCATCTTTGTCTTCTGGGCGGAGGTCGCTGATCATGCCGTGCTCAAATCCCGCCCGCAGGCGATCGGGCATTTCGCGGTAGCCAACAATGCGTGAGGTGACCAGGATGGGCGCTTCTGGGTAGCGGGCGGCGGTGCGCTCCAGCTGTTGACAGAACAACGTACGCACCTGGCGGTCTGTGATTTCATCCAGTCCATCAACCAACAGCAAAATTTCACCTTTGGCGATGCGATCGAGGATGACGGTGTTCATGATCTTGGCCTCTTCCGGTTGGAGTTCCGTCTTGGCAAGGTGGATCCACAACACGTCGGTGAAGGCGCGGCTGAGATCGGCTGGGCCCAGATCACGGCAACGGATGAGTACGGGAATCCAAGGCCGCGCTGGCAGGGTTGGGGCATCGGGAATCTGGTCAACGGCGGGGTCATTTTTGTGGCGCAGCAGATACACCGTGGCCAGCCAACGCAGCATGGTTGTCTTGCCACCACCTGGATCGCCCAGCACTACCAGGCGTTGCGAGCTGGCGAGTCGCTCGCCGATCGCCGTGGGAGTGCCCAGGGCCCCCATCTGGCCCGGAGCCTTGGCGGTGCTGTGACCCGCATCGATGCGGCGACTGACGCTGCGCAGCTCCTCCAGCTTGTACACCAAAGCCTCTTCACTGGGTTGCCGCTGGGAGGGCTCAAAGGCAAGCCGCAAGGGCATGTAGAGACTGCGCAAAAGCAGGGTCTGGGTGGCAAGCTGGCTGTCACCCTCCGGCAGATTATTGAGGTCAATGATGTCCCAGGCAGCCAGTGCTTTTTGGCAGTAAAGATCCAGGGCTTCAGCTTGTCTGTCTGCCGAATAAATACCGGCGGCTTCTTCGTTAAGGCGCCGCAGCACCGAGACTTGCTGGCTCAG
>JBIIJV010000075.1:0-12412 GCA_044233545.1 Cyanobium sp. | reverse complement strand
GAGAAAGCCGAAGCAATGGGGTTGTCGGTTGCTGAAGCTGCCTTCTACGACGCCTTGGCGAACAACAAGTCAGCACAAGACCTGATGGGCGATGAGATTTTAATCAAGATGGCACGGGAACTGGCCCAAAAACTACGGGGCAACCTCAGCATCGATTGGCAATACAAGGAAAATGTGCGAGCGAAATTGCGAACAATGATCAAGGCACTGCTGAAACGCTACAAGTATCCGCCTGATCAAGAGGTGGCGGCGATTGAGTTGGTGCTTCAACAGACAGAGATGATTTCCGAGGAATGGTCGGGGCAAGATCTTGGCGTTTGCTTACCAATTTCCTTTGCTAATGGTGTACACCTGCCAGCTGATGCTGAAGGCTTTGAACCCACGATTTGCCAGCCATAATGCAGTCAGTCGCCCCCATGAGCGCCGCGAAACTCCCCACCCTCCCCGGCTGGCAGCCTGCTGCCCTTAATGGCGGCTGGATCTATCGCGACCGGATCGAGCGCGCCGCTGAGGGCCAGCTTGTAACTGACTTTTACGCTAAGCGTTATCCCCACAGCGGCCGAGATACTTGGCAGCGGCGCCTGGAAGACGGCCAAATCTGGCGCCATGATCTGCCGCTGCTTGCTGATGCCGTCCTGGCCCGGGGCGATCGGCTGGCCTGGCATCGCCCCCCCTGGCAGGAGCCGGCCATCCCAGCCACCTGGGAGTGTCTCTGCGATGACGGCGACCTGCTGGCCCTCAACAAGCCGAGCGGTTTGCCCGTTATGCCTGCCGGCGGTTTCCTTGAGCACACTTTGATGCGCCTGCTCGAGCGGCAGCACGCCACGGACCCCGCCGGAGTGCCACGGCCCGTCCATCGTCTGGGGCGGTTCACCAGCGGAATACTGCTCTGCGCCCGCCGGCCGGCCAGCCGGGCCTGGCTGAGCGCCCTGCTGCGGGAAAGCACGGCCCTCGCTGCCGACACCCAGGGGACCCCAGGCCCAGGCGCCGCACCCGGTGCCCAAAAAAGCGTCGGTCGCAAGATCTACCGGGCCTTGCTCGCTCCTGGCGTCCTAGGCCTCCAAATCGGCGCAGAACTCGCGATCACCACTCCAATCGCCCGCCAACCCCACCCGCGCCTGGGGTCCATCTGGGCCGCCGGCTGCCGCGACGATCCCGCCGCCCTTGCCGCCCGCAGCCAACTCACCCTGCTTGAACGGCGCCGCGACGCCGACCTGGTTGAAGTGGCGATCAGCAGCGGCCGCCCCCATCAAATTCGCATCCATTGCGCGGCGGTGGGCGCCCCCCTCCTGGGCGATCCGCTGTACCTGCCCGGTGGCGAGGCCCTCCCCGACGCCCTCCCCGGCGACGGTGGCTACTGGCTCCATGCCAGAAGTGTGGAACTGCCGCGCCCGGATGGGCCAGCCTTGATGTTGGCTACAGAAGCTGCCCCCGGAATCTGGTGGACCCGCGCAGCGGAAGGATGGGAACCATGACCCAACTGCCGCAGCGACGCCTGCACCTACCCCACCCTTCCCCTACCCGCCCGGGCAACAACACCCTGAGCTGAACCACCAAAGCCGCGATCAACTCAAGCGGGAGGATTAGACGACGCCCCCATGCCATACCAGCGCACCAGGGCCGACACATCCTCGCCGCCATGGCCCCCTGCGATCAGGGCCTCCTCCAGGGCAGCCACCTGCTCGCTCAGCGGCAATTCCAGGCCCACCTCGGCCGCCGCCGCCAGGGCGATAGCCAGATCCTTGCGGTGCAACTCAAGCTTGAATCCAAGGGGGAATTGGCCCGCCAGCATGGCGCCGGCCCGATGACGCAAGGCCCACGAACCCGCCGCACCGCCTTCCAGGGCGCCACACACCGCCGCCATTGGCAAACCCAACCGCACCCCCAGGGCCATGGCCTCAGCCACCGCCGCATAGCTGCCGGCCACCAGCACCTGATTCACCGCCTTGACCCGCTGGCCGGCCCCCACCGGCCCGAAGTGGTGAATAGCGCCTCCCACCACCTCCAACAACGGCCTGGCCCGCTCCAGATCGGCGGGGTCCCCGCCCACCAGCACCACCAAGGTGCCGGCGCGGGCACCCTCGGTGCCACCCGTCACCGGCGCATCGAGATAGGCCAGGCCATGGCCGGCCAGGGCCTTCGCCAGGGCTGCGCTGCTGGCGGGGGCGATGGTCGAAAAATCAAGCACCAGGGTGCCCGGGGCAGCCCCGGCCACCACCCCCTGGGGCCCTAGCAGCACTTCTCGCACCGCATCGTCATCCCGCAGGCAAAGGCAGACCAGTGAGGCTGAGGCCGCCGCCGCTGCCGGATGGGCGGCCCGGCTGGCCCCCAGGGCCTCCAGGGGCAGTTCCCGATCGCGGCTGCGGTTGTGCACCGTCAGGGGCACGCCGGCGGCCAGCAGGTTGGCGGCCATGGGTGCTCCAAGGGCGCCGAGACCCAAAAAAGCCACCTGGGGCCAGCCAGAATCGGGAACAGTCATGGGCCCAAGATCGCATTGGTAACCACGCTGCCACGGGCGGCCATGGCAGACGATGGAGCCTGGCTTGTCTCTCCCTAACCGGATGGCCCACCCCGGACCGCCTCCCAAGGTCAACAACGCCTTGCCACAGCCCGCGCCGGCGCAGTTGCCAATGCGGCTGCGAATGCGATTGCCAATGCGATTGCCATCGCAGCGTCGACCCCAGGCCTGCCACCGCCGCCTGCTGCCGGCGGCTTGGGCCCTGGCCAGCGCGGCCCTGCTCTCCGGCTGCGGCCCCCGTCCCCCCTGGCCGGTGCAGTGGCTGGCCGAAAGCCCCCTGCCCCGCCAGCCGGAGGCCGCCCTGCGCCAATGCGAGGCGCGCTTGGGCTTGGCTCCCGAACGGCTCGCCCCCGCCGATGCCACCAACTTCGGCGAACGCCAGGGCTTCGACGTCTACGGCCGAGCGGTGCCAAACCGGCCCCAGTTGATCGTGCTGCACGAAACCGTGATCGGGGCCGCCGAAACCCTGCGCATGTTCGCCACGCCCCACCCCAATGATGACGACCAGGCCAGTTATCACGTGCTGGTAGACATCGGCGGCCGGCGCCTGCGGGTGGTGGACGACGATAAACGTGCCTATGGCGCCGGCATGGCGGCATGGGGGGACATGACCGTGCGCATCCGGCCGACATCGGTGGGTTCGATCAACAACCTGGCCCTGCACCTCGGCCTCGAATCCCCGGCCGATGGCCGCGGCGACACGGCCAGCCACAGCGGCTACAGCGACGCCCAATACCGCAGTGCCGCGGCCCAGGTGCTGCTCTGGCAGGCCCGCTTCGGCATCCCCCTCAGCCGGGTCACCACCCACGCCGCCGTCGACCGCAGCCGCAGCCGCTATGACCCCCGCAGCTTTCGCTGGGCACGCTTCGACGCGGCCTGGCAAAAGGCGGCAAAGACCTGCGGGTTTGAGGTCTATGACACGGGCCGGGCGACGCTTTGAAGCCAGCAGCCTATGAGGCGGACGGCAAGCTCGAGGTGCTGCGCCGGGAGTTCGAGCACCAAGCCGCCTTCACCCAGGTGTTCGTGGTGCTCACCGTGGGCGCCACCTTGATCGCCACCCTCGGGCTGCTGGCCAATAGTGCCAGCGTGGTGATTGGCGCCATGGTGGTGGCCCCCTGGATCCTGCCCCTGCAAGCCATGGCCTTCGAGATCTTGCAGGGGCGGCTGCCGATGTTCCTGCGGGCGCTGCGCACCCTGCTGCTGGGGGTAGGGCTCTGCGTGGCGCTCTCGGCGGGGGTGGGGCTGCTGGTGGCCTACCCCAGCTTCGGCAGTGAGGTGATCAACCGCACCAGTCCCAACCTGCTGGACCTGGGCGTGGCCCTGGTGGCAGGAGCAGTGGCGATGTACGCCAAGCTGCGCAAGGAGGCGATCTCGGCCCTGGCGGGCCTCGCCATCGCCGTGGCCCTGGTGCCGCCGATGTGCGTGGTGGGGCTGCTGCTGGCCGCAGCCCAGTGGCAGCAGGCCTACGGGGCGATGCTGCTGTTCGCCACCAACCTGCTGGGGATCATGGTGGGGGCCATGGCGGCCCTGGGGATCCTGGAGGGGGGTGCCTACCGCTACCGGCTGCTTCACAGCCGGCTGGGCCTCACCAGCTTGGCGCTGACTGCGCTGCTGGTAATCCCTTTGGGCAGCAGCTTCTTCCGCCTTCTGGAGCGCTCCCGCAGGGAGGTGGCGGCCCAGCGGCTGGAGACCCTGATCGAGCAAAAACTACGCGCCAATACGATCACGCTCGGCAGCGATCCGGCCATCGATCTGATCGGCATTTCCATCGACTGGCTCAAGAATCCACCGCTGATCCGGGCGCGGGTGCGCGTCACCGATGCGAACCTGCCCACCCCCTTGCAGGTGGCGGCGGTGCAGGAATTCATTAATCGCAGCCAGGCGCCGCGGCGCTTCCGGCTGGTGGTGCAACGCACCGCGGTGGATCTGATCGGCCCGAGCACCGCCCCTAATCCGCCCGCCCTGGAGGTGCTGCCCCCGTCGGCGCTGGCGCCGTTGCCCGCAGAGGAGCCACAGGAGAAGTGAGGGGAGCACGGATGAAGATGAGCCATGCGGGTGTCTTGCCCAAGGGTCTATGTCCTACTTGCCGCCTTCAAAGGGCAACTCGGCGGAAAGGCTCCCGCCGGAAGCGCCGATAGACATCGAAGTCGCTATCCAGAGAGAGAATCTCGGCAATGTCCAGCCGCTCCGAGAGCGTTACCAAGGTGAGATCGGCGAAATCACCGGGCAGATCGGCGTAGCGCTGATTGAATTCAGCGATGCGGGCGTAATCCTCCGGAAGCAGGTTGATCGCCTCGATGCCACCCCGGCTGACGGCCCCGAGCAGGTGGTTCTGAGCGCACAGGACGCGAGGATCACCGGGATTGCCCAGCAGCCACAGCACCTCGGCAATGCAGATCGGCGAGGTGATCAATTGGGCGGCATTGTGATCAAAGAAGGCCACCACCGCCTGATGCAGGGGCTCCTGTTGCTGGTAGTAGCTGAGCAGGATTCCCGAGTCGACCAGGATCCGCCGCATCAGCGGGGCTCCAGCCGGCGAGCCTGGAGGTGCTCCGTGAGCAGCCGGCGCCGTTCCTGGCGTTCGGCGCTGCCCGCTGGCAGGGTGTCGAGGAAGGGATCGGGGTGGCCGCCCAACTGCTCGGTGATCGAGGGGGCGGGCCGGCGCTGTTGCCAGCGATCGCGGATCAGCTGGCGGATGAGGGCGCTCTTGCCCTGGCCTGTGGCGGCCAGCAGCTCTAGTAGGCAGCGTTCGGTGTCGCTATCCAGCCTGACGGTGAGTGGCATGGACCCCAGCCCCGATGTTGTACGACGATAGGGTTGATTGTCATACGGCTGAACTGATTCCGCCTGTATCGAGCGATGTCCTCACGGACGGCCATTCCCTCAGGATTCCCGATCCCCGCGGCTGAGCTGCTGGAGGTAATCGGCATCGGTGGTGGCGGTACGGCGGGCCGGGCGGCCCTGCTTGGAGCGCCGCATACGGCTTTGCAGCTCCTGCAGGAGTGAGAGATCGGAGCCAGGCCGCCGGGCCAGGGCGGCAAAGCCAAGGGCCAGCGCCAGGCTGGCGATGGCATTGCGGAGCAGCTCGGGCAGCAGCAGCAAGGGTGTGCGGGGCTGGCTGGCCTCGCGCTCGCGCTTGATCTGCAGGGCGGCCTGATCGAGCACGGCAGCCACCTGGGCTTTGAGCAGGGGCAGGGGCTGGGCGATATCGGCGGGACCCAGCACCGGGCCGCTGAGCTTCTGGAGCTGCTGGTTGAGATCGGCGTTGCTGGTGGCGCCGATCACGACCTGGCGGAGGGCCTTGAGTTTGGCCTCGGCGCCCTGGATGCGGGCGGCCTGGGCGTTGTTGACCGTGCGGCTGGTCCGCAGGCCGGCGATGGTCTGCAGGGGGAGGAGCAGCAGGAAGCCGAGGGCGGCGGCCACCGCCAGCTCGCTGCAGAGGCGGGCGCGGTTGTTCAGCTGTGGATCGTGGGGGCCGAGCTCAGCGGCGATCTGCAGCAGGGCCAGGCCGAGCAGGGGGAAGGCGGCGCCGTTGATCAGGGTGCCGGCGAGGCGTAACTGCCAGGCTGGATCCAGCAGCTGCAGCGGGAACAGGGCAGCAGCCACCACGGAGGCGAACAGCAGGAAGAGCACCAGCGCCACCACGCTCAGACCCGGGGCGGAGAGGAGCACGGGAGCGCCGGAGCGGGAGGATTCGGAGCTGGGGGGCATGGCAGAACTCAGCGGTAGAAATCAGGGAGAGGAATCACCGCTTCCCTCGGCCACAAAAAAGCCCCGCCGATGGCAGGGCCGGGAGGGAAAGCAGGGCTGCAATCAGGCCTGGGGCTGTGTGATCATCGGAGTGGCGATGCGCTTGCGCAGGCGGCGGCTCCAGCCGAAGGCAGCGCCTGCGCCGAGCAGGGGCAGAGGACCAGGAACGGTCGAGGACTGCCGCTCCAAATACACCTCAATTGAATCCCCTGAATCGACGAGGGACCAAGTGCCGATTAGACCAGCAGGCTGCGTAAAATCGAGAGCACTTAGTGTGGTATTGCTAAATGTAGCAGTGGCTGAAATGGTGCTGCCATTCATGTAAGTATTATCAATACTAAAAATTCCCCCTTGAGGTGCGCGAGCTTCTCCCCATAATATGGTAGAGATCCCGGTGGTTGAACTGGCGGGATCATAAGTACCATTGCCCCAAAAGAGGCTGGCCCTGTAATATCATAGTAGAGATTAGTTCCTGGAACGGGATTATCGTTGCCAGTGCAGATTACTGCAAGAGAGGATATTAGAAGACCATTTCTGCCGCATCTGTAAGTAGGTCCCTTCGGATTGGCGAGATTTAAGCTCCCGCTCGCCTGAATCACAACGTCATTGCCTGATTGAAAAATGTTGTAAGTGAGTACCGCTTTGGCCTGTCCTTGGCCCAACAGCAAGGCGGCCGGAGCTGCCAGCAAGGGGACAAGGCGTTTGCAGCGTTGTGATAATTGATGGATGGCTGGTTTCATGGCGTAGCTATGCAATTCCTTAAAATCTTGCCCCCCCATAAAATTTGCGTGATTATTCGTGCCAGTAAGGAGATTGGCACATGTATTAATTTTTTCTTGATTTGGCGGCAAATATGCGGCCGCCATTTCCGAGCCCCCTTTGCTCCCTGGCGACCTCCCGCCCTTCTCAGTCGAGCTGCCTGCTGGGGTTCCACGGCCAAGGGCTCTCTATCTTCGCTGGCTCAGCCCTGACTGGCTCGATTGGCTTCACCCCTGTGCCGAAGCGCGTGGTCTGGGGTTGTTCTCCACTCGTTGATGCTTCGTTCCAGGCAGCTCCAGACCTTTTCGATCTGGTCCTGCAACTGGAGCATCGGAGGCTTTCTGGTGGCCCTGCGCGGGGCCATCCCTTCCCGGTGCCGAGGCTTCAGACCCCGATCGGCAGCTTGCCCTTGACGGGCTCGGCCAACAGGCGATCCATACCGCTGGGGTCCTGGATATCCAGGCAGAGCAGGGTGGGGCCGATGAACTCCATGGTGTAACCATCGCCCTCCACCACGAGATCGGGAATACCCCGCAGGGAGGGGTGGCGGAACAGGATCGCGCCGGACTCTGGATCGAGCCGAAGCTCCATCCACTTGAGCTGGGCACTCAGTTTGTTGGATAAATCCATCGGCCAGCTCCTCGGCGATTGGTCTCGGTTCGTTCGTCGCTCGGATAGGTCGTCACGACCCTGTCCCCATTCCCGCTCAGGATCACGATCCATGGTCGCTCCTCCCAGTGCATGACCAGCTCGGCGTCGTGACGGCTGAGCTGCAAACCGCTCCACCAGGCTGGGCCATTGCCCTTGATCTGGAGGCCATCTGGCCGGTGCTGGAGGTGCCATCAGCCGCCCGCCAATCCCAAAGCGGCCCGTAATGCCTGCTCCAAAGCGTCCATTTCAGCAGCGCTGAGCCGGGTCAGGGGGCCTTCGCCGATGCGGTTGCGATCCAGGGCTCGGGGTTGCTCCGCCATCGCCCAACATTCGCGCAGCAGACGGTCGCGTGCGGGAATCTGCACCCGCAGGGCTTCGGCGCCGCGGCGCCGCTGGCTCGTGAGGGGCACCACCAGCAGGGTGGCGAGTCCCGCTTCGGTGAGCGCATCGGCCTGAATCACCACCACCGGCCGCACCTTGCCTACTTCAGCCCCCTGATTGGGGTTGAGGCGTGCCACCCAGACCTCACCGCGGCGCATCAGCGCCACCACGGTTCGGTCGAGGTCGTGTTCGCAGGCGCCTCAGCCCCGGCCAGGGCCTCGTTTTCCGCCATCAAGAAATCGGCGGCCATCTCCCGGACCTCCGCACAGGCGCCCGCATCGCTGGCCAAAGCCTCTGCGGCCAGCCTCAGGGCCGCTTGCGCCCGTCCTTCCCGCCGCTGGTATAGCAGGGTTTCCAAGGCCTCGCGCATCAGCTGGGAGCGTGGTTGGCCACTGAGTCGCGCTTCCTCACTTAGCTGTTGCTCCAGGTTGTCTGGAAGTCGGAGGCTGACAGCACCCATGGAACGCCCTGGACGTGACGCAATTAATCATACGAGATGTAGGCCAGCTTGTATTGCAGAGGGAATGGCATCCCTCCAGGGCTAAGGCGCTGGAGCAACGTGCATACAATTCCCCTGCTCAAGACGGAAGCAGCACCCTGGGCGGCAGGTTCAGGCGCTGGATCTGCCGGGCAAAGCCCTTGTCGTCGAAAGAGCGCCGGCCGGACCCGCCGAACGATCCAACCTAGATTTCAGCATTAGCCGTGCTGGCCTTGGCCGATCGATCGGCGGACTGGGTGGATCAGGCCCTGCGGGATCTGGAGCAGGCGGAGCAGTCGATGCAGGCCGCTCGCCATGAATGGGCCTGTTTCGCCGCCCATCAGGCGGTGGAAAAGGCGCTGAAGGGGCTGAATCTGGCCCTGGGCCAGCAGGCTTGGGGCCACACCCTCACCCGGCTCTGGGCGGTGCTGCCGCAGCAGGATTGGCAGCCGGGGCCGCCCGAAGGCCTCGAAGACCGGCTGCGGCTGCTGGATGGCTTCTACATCCCCACCCGCTATCCCGACAGTTATCCGGAGGGCACACCAGGGGAGCATTTCGGCAGACTGCAGAGCGAGCAGGCCCTCCTTCATGCCCGTGCCATCACCGAGTGGATTCGTGCGGCGCTGGCCAGCCGCCGCTGAGGTGCTGGAGCAGGCGGCGGCTTGGGCCGCCCTGCAACGCAGCGGCAATCCAGAACTACTGGCGGTGGGTGTTTTCGGTTCTTACGGCCGCGGCACAGCCGGCGTGGGCAGCGATCTCGACCTGCTGCTGATCCTGCAGCGCTGCGACGAGCCGATCTGGGAACGGCTGCGCCGTTGGGATACCAGTTCGCTGCCGCTGGCCTGCGATCTACTGGTGTACAGCCTTGAGGAATGGCGCAGCCTGCCGCAGTGGAATCCCAGGCTGGCGGAGGCGTTGCTCAACGACACCCGCTGGCTGGGGGAAATGCCGGCGGCCATGGCATTACCTGAGCTGTGCCGATTCCAGGGCGATGGTGTCGTTGATGGATAGGCGGGGAAATCGACGGGCAGGCAGCGAAATCTCCGGGCAGAGCGTGATCAAGCTGGTGCATACCATCCGCCGAGCGCTCACGGCGCCTGCCCCGATTCAGCCGGAAACCGCGCCGCCGGTAGCCGCGCCGCCGGCAGCAATCACCCAGAGATGGCTCGCGCTGGCACCGGGCACCTGCTGGTGATCCAGCCGTTGATCAAAGCTCACCAGCCGACCGCCATGGGCCACGGCCAGAGCCAGCAGATAGGCATCGGTGATCTGGCGAGGGCCGAGAATTCGCTCCCAGCGAATCAGACCTTCCTGGAGCAGGCTGATTTGCTGGGGCCAGAAGGCATGGCTGGGATGGCCGCAGGCCTCGGCCAGGCGGGCCCGCAATCTGCTGGGCCGGGCCCGCATCAGATGCCTTCGAGATCGCGCAACTGGTCGATTTGTTCGTTGCTCACCAGGCGTTGATTGCTGGCCGCAAAGGGACTGAATCCAGCCACAACCGCAGCACCAGGGCACTGGGCTGACGCCTCGCCGGTTAAGGCAGAGCGCAACAGCTTCGAAACCACTTGCCCGGCCGAAACGCCCTGTCGTCGCGCTGATTCTTTGGTGGCAGTTAATACATCGTCTTCGATGTCTAGCGTGGTTCGCATGAACCGCCTTAATTCGATCGTATTTTAGCATCAGCGCATCAATTCGTCCCCAGTGGTCGCGATCCCCTCGGCCCGGCTGGTCGAGGCCGGCGTTGCTGGCGGCGCCGGCCACGGCCTGGCGCAGGTCCAGGCGCAAATGCTAGACGGGGTCCAGCAACAACAGCGGGAACAGGGCGGAGAGGGGCACGGGAGCGCCCCAGCGGGATGGTTCGGAGCTGGGGGGCATGGCAGAAATCCGGGGCAGAAATCAAGGAGAGGAATCACCGCTTCCAGCGGCTATAAAAAAGCCCTGCCTATGGCAGGGCCGGGAGGGGAATCAAGGCCGCAATCAGGCCTGGGGCTGTGTGCTCAAAGGAGAGGAAATGCGCTTGCGCAGGCGACGGCTCCAGCCGAAGGCGGCGCCGATGCCGAGCAGGGGCAGGGGGCCGGGGACTGCGGCGGCGGAACCTGTTTCGTTGACCACCACGTTGTCGAGTCCCAGGGTTCCGGTACCAGAAACAGTCTTGAACAAGAAGTTTAAAGGCGTAGAACTGCTTGCGGCGGTAAACGTGCCGCTATATGTCGTCCAAGTATTGGCTACCAAGTCAAGTGTATAGCTAAGACTGCCAACCTGAATCGACAATGCATTGGCTGGTTCGTCACTATATGAATTGAACAGGAAGGAAATGTCGTAAGTATTACCTGCGTCTGTCTGCAAAGTTTGACTGAGAATGCCAGGAGGATTGTTGTCATAACCGAAGAAGTAAGTTAATCCTTCGGGAGCAGGCCCAAAAATGGTAAAGTGTGTATTGCAAGTTGCATCGCTGCTGATTGTACAAGTCCAATTGGCTAGACCGTTTTCGAAGCCTCCATTGAGAACCATGGAGGCCTGTGCAGAGCCGCTTGCAAGAACTCCAAGTCCTCCAAGTCTTAACGCAGTTCCAAGGGCTGCCTTGGTCAGCGAAGCACAGCTGAAGCATGGGAGGCGGAACTCAAAGATACTGCTAACGCGGGATGATGAAATCTGTGGGTCTACTCTGAAGGAAGTTAAGTAGAGTTCAGAAGAATCGTTGGGTCTGGCTGTTTTGCCAAGATTTTGGGCAAAAAGCCAGCCGGCTGGGGCTCTCAGCAAGGGGACAGAGCGCATGCAATGCTTAGTTAGTTGATGCGACACCAGTTTCATGACAAATCTAAGTAATTACACAGCTGTTTTTCACCCCTGAAAATCAATCGCCGTTTTGCTTGTGCCAGTGAATTAATTGGCATAATCGCTAAGCTTTTGTTGATTTGGCGGGCCCATCGGTGTCGCCGCCCCCCAGCGCCCTTGGCTCCTGGCGATCTTCCAGCCTGAGGCTCTCCAGGCTCAGCAGGTGCTCGAAGACCTTTCCCTGTGCCGAGCCTTTAGATCCCGATCGGCAGATTGCCTTTCACGGGCTCGGCCAGCAGGCGAGCCATGCCGCTGGGGTTCTGAATGTCCAGGCAAAGCAGGGAGGGGTGGCGGAACAGGATCGCGCCGGATTCTGGATCGCGCCGAAGCTGCATCCATATGAGCTGGGCACTCAGTTTGTTGGACAAATCCATCTGCCAGCTCCTCGGCGGATCACGATCCATGGTCGTTCCTCCCATTGGAGGACCAGCACCGATCACCTGCACCGAAGCAGGCGTTGTGGACCCTGGGGGCTCAGAGGCCCTGCTCCCCACGTCCCAGCTCGCGCAGGTAGCCCGCGGTGCCGCTGGAGCGCCGGCCGGAGCGGCCGAACCGGCGGGACTGCCGCCTTGACATCTTAAGCTCCTGGAGCAGGGTGCGGGGGGAGCCGGGGCGCCCAGGCCAAGGCGGCAAAGCCAAGGCGGCAAAGCCAAGGCTAGCGAGAGCACTGCGGAGCAGGGGAAGGGGCTGGGCGATGTCGGCAGGACCGGGCACGGGTCCCTGGAGGTATTGATGCTGCTGGCTGCGATCGGCGTTGCCGGCGGCGTTCTCCCTAGCTAGGTCTCAGAGCGTAGGAACATCATGAAGGCTTTTTCAATCCGCCAGCTCAAGAGCAATCCGTCCACGGTGCTGCGGGCCGCTGAGCAAGATGAGATGGCTCTGGTGACCAGCCATCAGCAGCCCACGGCGCTGGTGGTGGCGCTCGATCGTCTCGGCCTGCCGGATCCGGCGGCGGTGCGGTCGGGGCTTGCCCTTTCGCTGTTCCGATCCGGATCGATCTCCGTGGCCAGCGCCGCCCGGGTGGCGGATCTGCCGCTGCC
>JBIIJV010000055.1:0-14739 GCA_044233545.1 Cyanobium sp. | reverse complement strand
AAAAGCGGTGATATTGAAACGTTGTGGTTTGGCAAGGTTGAGTTCTGGCATGGCTGGTTCAGCGCTCCTTGAGCTGCGCCAGTTGGCGCAATACGGCCCGGGTGCAGCGGGCCACAAGTTCGCCTTCCTGAGCTCCTCCCGGGCTAGGCAACGGCGCCGTCGACCAACCAGCTTGGGGGCCGGCCGGATCCCTTTCCTGCCGGGCTGGAGCTGGGGCCGACTGGGCTTGCACCACGGCCCGAATGATGAGTTGTCTGATTTCGATGGTCATCAGAGTTGAATCAGCCGCATGCCGGCATAGGTGAGGCTTAAGCTTTCAATCAAGACCTCTTCGCCTTTGGCGTTGAGGCTGGCAAGTTGCCAGGCCACGGGAAAGGCCTCGCAAAACTTCCAAGCCATGGTGGGAATGCCCTGTTCTGAAAATACGGTTACCAAGACATCGGAGCGAAAGAACTGAAATTCGTTGAGCACCTCTTTGATTTGCATCGAAAGGGGCGAGCCGATAACAACGCCTCGTTTGAGCTCAAGTTTGGCGTAGTCGATGCCTGTGGGTATTACCCTTTTCGAAATAGAGCTGACTGAGGTGGGATCTGGTTTGGTGCTGATGGTGGCCCCCATGCCAGAAACCTCTTGAAAGCGAATATCCAGGGGATTGGGGATGATGCCGGCGGCAAAGAAAAAGACACCAAAGCGATGGGTCATCGGTAGACCCAAGGCTTGATTCCATGGTGGGGTCGGTAGGGGGAAGGCCATGGTGATCAGAAGGGATGTTTGATAGACCAGCCCTTGGCCCTTAGCTCAAGCCTTTCCACGACCACCTCATTGCCCTGGGCGTCCAGATTGGCTCCGGTCAGCTTTACGGGGATGGCCCGATTGGCCTGCCAGGCGATTTTGGGTTGGCCATCGGCCTGGCAGAGCTGTACCTGCAGCAAGCGAGCATCACCCTGGAGCAACCAATCATGCAGACTGGAATCGGCCACCACCACCCCCTGGGACAGGGTGAGAGTGGTGTAAGTACTGATGTAATAGGTGCTGATGCTTTCGCCATCGAGAAAGGAGAGGCCGTCGCGATAGGTGACTGCCGATCGCTCCCAAACCAAACCCTCCACCTTGGTGAAACGCATGGTAATCGCGCCAACAATCACACGGTAGTTATAGGCAACTAAGGGGTAGGCTGTTGCTATGGCGCTGGGAGCAGAGGCTGCCATCAGGTTTCTTCCATGGTGATGAGATCGGCTTGAAGATCTAAGGTTTCAATGGCGGCATCATTCGATTTGGCATCAAAACTTGGGGCGCTTAGCTTGGTCGGGAAGGCATTAATCGCTTTCCAGGAAATTACTGGATTTCCTTTCTCATCGCAAAGGCGGATGAAAATATCTTTTTTCTCTACCTGGTTTGTTTGTATGGTTTGAATCCAGCCATATAACGCCTTGATGCTGATGCTTTTGACTACCCCTTTTTTCAGGCTGATGGTGGTGGCGGTGCGTTGTCCAGGAAAATAGAAGGTTCGCGGTCCTGGCTGCTTGGTGGTTGGGCTTTCCTTATAGGTGCCCACCTCATAACCAATTGTCAGGCCCGAGACCTCGGAGAAGGCGATACTTTCGCCTCCAATCTCAACCCTGTAGTTATAAACGGGCAACGGGTATTCCGTGCGAATTGTGGCGGGAGTGGTGGCCATGGCGGTGGTGGGGCAGGGAAGGGGGTACTAGGGGTGTGGGTCGGAATGATCAGTTCGGATAAGAATGATCAGTTCGGATAACTGGAAATTTCTTTACTCAGCGAGCTTGTGCGAGAAACGTAGGATGATGAATTCAGCTGGCCTTACAGCGGCCAAGCCAATTTCTACGATTAATTTTCCAGCCAAGATGTCATCTGTTGTCATGGTTTTACCCAGGCCCACATTGACGAAGTAAGCTTGTTCGGCTTTGGTGCCCTGCAGGGCGCCACGCTCCCATAGCGTGTAAAGATAGCTGTCAATCATCCCCTTTACTTTAAGCCAGGTCGAGATATCGTTAGGTTCAAAGACAGCAAAAGCGGTTGCTTTTTTCACTGATTCTTCGACATTGATGAACAGGCGTCTAACGGGAATGAACCTCCACTCATTGCTGTTGCCATCCAGGGTGCGAGCCCCCCACACCACGGTGCCTGAGCCGGGGAAGCTGCGGATAGCGTTGATGGATTTGCCGGTGGAGTCGATATTGAGCCCTTCTTGGTCTTCCGTAGTTACTTGGATGACGGGCGCCACAACGGCTTGCAGGCTGATGTTGGCGGGAGCTTTCCAGATGCCACGCTCGCGATCGACACTGGCATAGGCGCCGGCAATGGCAGCGCTGGGCGGTAAGATAACACGTTGGTCTGACAGTATCTTCAAGATCTTGTTGTAATGGATATTATTTGTGCCTGTGCTGAGGCTATCGAGTTTAGAATTTGTTGAAGACCCAGCGGCGCTTGAGCCCGTAGTTCCTGACGCAGCAGCCCCTGACGCAGCAGCTCCTGATCCTGCAGCGCTTGTACTGGCGATGCCTGTCTTGGTGATAGTAACTTCGATTTCACTTGTCACTACCCTATGGGATAAGGTAGTTACTAGATCTGGATAGTAAGCTGCTCCACGATCAAGTTGCTCTGTCCCAACAGCATCCCGTAGTCCCTTGGCTGATTCAGATGTAATGTCACTGGGGGAAGTCTTGATGCCGTCTATTTTCGTATCAAGTATGGCGAACCGATCTTTCATTTTAAAGGCGTGGGCCAGGGCTCTTTGGTATATTTCACTGTAATCTTTGCCAAGCTGAGTTGCTTCTGGGATGACAACTAATGTTGGATCGTCGGCCTTTTCTAGTTCTTCGATGCCGTTTAGAAATTTATCTTTGGCAAACTCGCTGTCAGATTCAGTGCTTCCTATCGAGACTACGAAACAACGTCCACCGCCATTGCGAAAATAATGGTCAATAGCATACCATAATAGAAATTTTGGCTTGCTAAACATTGGTACTAGTTTGCCATCTGAGTCTTGAATTTCATAGCTAAATTGGTCGGCCTCAGCTTCTTTAACGATGATTTTCCAGGGTGCACTTGGTGCTTGGCCAAAGCTTTCTTCATAATCTCGCAGCGATCTGATCACCTTGATGATTGGTTGTTCGCCAGTATGGGTTTCTGTATAGCCAACGAATGCGGGAATTGCCGTGGCTATTTCTGCTACTGATGGAGGCAAGGTGGAGATTTCCTCCACATAGATGCCTGGGGTTGCGTAGGTGGTTGGGGCCATGGAAGGGTTGTGGGGAATCAGGGGGACTAGGTGGCTGATTGAAGCGAATGCCCCAAGGGGCGTAGTAATTGCAGGGGCTTAGGTTGAGTCCATGGTTAAGTTGTGTTGGTGTCGTTTGTTTTATCTATCGTTTCATTCTTTTTTTTGTCGACTAATTTGACGATAACATTTTTTGTTTTCTCGCTGCTTTGCGGATGGGGATCCCTAAGGGTAATCAGTTTGATTTTGTATAAAAGAGCAGGATGTTGGGTGATTCTAAGGGCGCCCCAAACTTCATTTTGCTGCTGGAAGTTGAGTGAAATCATCTCGCATCTAAGGCTTTCGATACCCTCTGGCATATTATTTGACGATTGAGCCTGATTGTCTGCCCTTTCAAGTACTGGATGGGATTGAAAGAATCTAATGATATCGGTAAGATAGTTCCAGGATGTGGGGTAATCGTTGAAGCGGGCAATGAAAAGTGCAGATATCGTAAGAGGAATATTGGGATTGATGCGCTGACTGAGTTCGTCATAATATGGATTCGCCCCTCTTAGTTCCCGCTCTTCTTCGATATTGACCACAAGTATGTTGACCCTGCCTGATTGAATATTTAGCGGATCGATCTTATCTCCTTCGATAAACACAACCAGTGGCTGCCCAGAGTCTGTTTCCCCGTCCTGAAGGTGAGTGTTGACCTTATCGCGTAGGTATGTGAGGGCAGAGCCAATCAACTGGACCTCCAGTTGGCGTGTCCCTTGGTGAATTCATCTAGGCAGGTTGGGGGAAGTTCCATTACCTTGCCACTAAGGAATTTTCCAATAACACTTTATTGGCTTTCCTTGATTAGGAATGATTTTGACAAGGATTGTCGCAACTTGTAACGTGTCTGCCTACATTGTGCCAGCTGTTTGCTTCCATCGCTGCCCAAGGCGCTCTGGTGTTTGGTGCGGCGATGCTGCCTAGGCGATCTTCAACGATCCACCGATCCCATGATCACGTCGATGGAGCCGAGGATGGCCATGATGTCGGCTACCTTGGCCCCCTTGAGGATGTGGGGCAAGATCTGGAGATTGTTGAGGTCGGCGGCGCGGATTTTGAAGCGCCAGGGGGTGACATCGTCGTTGCCCTGGATAAAGACACCGATTTCGCCCTTGCCGGATTCGAGGCGCGTGTAGATCTCGCCGCTGGGAATCTTGAAGGTGGGGGCTACTTTTTTGGCCACGTATTGGTAGTCGAAGCCGTAGGCGTCGCTGCTTTTGCCTTCGCTGATGCGGCGGGCCTCCAGGTTTTCGGTGGGTCCGCCGGGAATCATGCGGATCGCCTGACGCAGGATTTTGAGCGATTGGCGCATCTCCTCAACGCGGACCCGGTAGCGGGCAAAGCAGTCGCCTTCTTTTTCCCAGGCAACGGCCCATTCGAAGTCGTCATAGCACTCGTAGTGGTCGACCTTGCGCAGGTCCCAGGGGACGCCGGAGGCGCGCAGCATCGGTCCGGAAAGGCTCCAGTTGATCGCTTGGTCGCGGCTGACGACGCCCAGACCCTCAATGCGGCGGCGGAAGATGGGGTTATTGGTGATCAGTTTTTCGTATTCATCGATTTTGGGGCCAAACCAGTTGCAGAAGTCTTCGCATTTCTCCAGCCAGCCGTAGGGCAGATCGACCGCCACGCCACCGATGCGGAAGTAGTTGTTGTTGATCAGCCGTTGGCCGGTGGCAGCTTCCCAGAGGTCGTAGATCATCTCCCGTTCGCGGAAGATGTAAAAGAAGGGCGTCTGGGCCCCCACATCGGCCAGGAATGGGCCCAGCCACAGCAAATGGTTGGCGATGCGGTTCAGTTCCAGCATCAACACGCGGATGTAGCTGGCCCGGCGCGGCACCTGGATGTTGGCCAGCCGTTCGGGGGCATTGACCACGATGGCTTCATAGAACATGCCCGCCGCGTAGTCCATGCGGCTTACGTAGGGCACGTACATGATGCTGGTGCGGTTTTCGGCGATCTTCTCCATGCCGCGATGGAGATAGCCGATCACCGGCTCGCAGTCCACCACATCCTCGCCATCGAGGGTCACCACCAGCCGCAACACCCCGTGCATTGAGGGGTGGTGCGGCCCGAAGTTGACCACCATCGGCTCCGTGCGCGTTTCCAGCTGGGTCATGGGAAGGCGGAGGCCAGGGCTGGCGTGGATTCTAAGGAGCCCGCGGCGCAAATCTGGTGGTCGGCAGCGGGCGAGTGATCAGCGGCCAGTGGCCAGTGGCCCTAAGTGCTGGGCCAGAGGTTCTGGACCACGGCGGCACCCACATTCAGACCCACACCAAAGGAATCCTCACAGGCCTCGCGGATGTGCACGCCGCCATAGACGCGGCTGATCGCATTCTCCAGGCCGGCCTCGTAGAAGCTGTTGCGCGCAACTCCCCCCCCATCGATAAAGCCGTCAAAGTTGCGCACCACGCCGGGGAGTTCCTGCGAGGTGGCGTCAAAGGTGAAATTGTCACCAAAGAAATGGCTCATCACGCTGGCAAAGCTGCCCCCCATCACTGAGTGGCCGGAAAGGAAATCTGGGAAGGGTGGCGATTGGACGCCATTGATGGGGGACAGCAAGGACTGCCAGTTTTGGTCTCGGACGGTGAGGGCCGAACCATCCGTATCGGAGAAGCTGCCGGTAATCACGTCCCAGGGGCGGGGTTGAACGTTGTCGTATTTCTCTTTCCAGGCGCAAATGATGGCATCGGCCATGGCGAGGCTGAGGCTGGCCATCAGCTTGGCGTTGGTCTGCAAGGAGGTCTGCTGCTCGAGCGCCACATCCATGGCGATCTCGAGAATCTGGCCGTAAGGCCGGAAGGTGTCGGGCCTGTCGTAGGCCCAGAAAAGAGCGATTTCCGTCTGATCGGGGCTGCGCTCCAACGTCGTTGTGGAGGTGTTCGCCAAGCCGCCGTAGAGACGCACTTCGTTCAACTGCTGGGCATAGAGGTCGAGGTTCACATCGGGCCGGGCTTGCAGTCCGTCGGAGCTGAAGTCATTGGCACTGCTGATCACCCAGGGGGTGACCGATCCCCAGTTGGGACCCACAGCAACCCCCGCAGTGGGCCCCGTTGCGGCCGGCATCCAGACGTATCCCGGCAGGCCGCCGCTGGGGGGCGTGTAGGGGGTGGTGTTGGCCGAGCCGTCGTTGGCACGCAGAGCACGGATCTGGTCGGCCATACCGGCACCGAAGGCCAGGCCTTCCTGAATGCTCTCCGCTGACCCCGTCAGGGACGCGAGGCTGAGGTTGTATTGCTCCTGGATCACGCTGCTCTCGCCAGGAAGTTCCAGCGAGAGAATCCTCTGAGCCGCACCTAACAGGGCCGCGTCCATGTTGGCGACCGTCGGGGCGTTCTGGTCGATTCGGTAGTAATCCACCTGATCGCCAAATGCGGCCACTGTGTCCAGCATCGCCGTGGACAGCATGGCCATCAGGCGGCTGCCGGTGGTGGGGGGCACACCAGGCTTGCCATTGCTGCCCGCGGATTGGATCGCGTTCAGGGCACATTGGGTCCAGATCAGAATCGGATCAGACCCCGGCGGCACCAGAGACGGGGTGGGGCTAAGGGTATCGATATTGATCCAATCGAAGGCGGCGCTGCCGCTGTTTCCGGCGATATCGGTGTAAGAGTTAGCTGCGATCGAGATCGTACCCGTGGTGGCGATGCCGTCTTGAGCGGTGAATAGGGCGCAATAGTAGTTGCCGTGTCCAGTGAAGTTGCTGAGGGTGCCGTTGCTTACGCTGATGTCTTCAGCGCTGAAACCCAAGACTTTTTCACTGAAAGAGAAGGTGACCAGGGCGTTTTTGGCCGTGTCATTGATGGCGGGGGCTGCGAAGAGAATGGCGACCGCAGGATTGATGGTGTCTACCTGCATTGTGGCTGACGAGGCTCCGCTACCCGCATTGCCGAAGACGTCGTTCCAAGATGCTGCTACTACGCTGACAGAAGCGGTAGATTCAATGTTTGCCGTGGGCGTGAAGGTGGCCGTATAAGTATTAATGGAGCCGCTTAGATTCGAGAGACTGCCACCGGAGACAGTGATATCACCGCTGCTAAATGATGTGCCGGGATTGCGGTTGAAGGTAAAGGTGACCAGGGAGTTCTCTCCAGAAATCAGCGAGGTATCACTGGTGTTTACTGCGACGGTATTGGCGATGCCGGTGAGGTTGGTGCCGGTGAAGTTGCGAAAGAAGATCGCCTTTTCATTGGTGCTGAGAGAGCGAATGTCGCCGAAACCGATCTTGTCAAATCTATTGACGCTGGTGTAAGTTACAGCGACGGTGTCTGTGGCGAGGACCGCTGAGGCAAGATTTAAGCGAACGGTTGTGCCGTCGCCGCTGAGGAATGCGGGGCCGGTTATGGCACGACGGACCCCATTTACGGATACCTGAAAGCGGCTGTAACTGGGGAGAATGCCGTTAAGAATGTCGCTGTAGCGCAGGGCGAGGCCGAAACCATCTACTGCCAGCTCAACAAGAGAAGGAATTGTCATTGTAAGTGTAAAAAATTTGAGTATGTGTACATTGGCCTCAAGCGAATCATGCTTGAGGCATCCAGGCGGTCGATATGAATTGTCTTGCGCTTGCTGTCAGCGTTCTTTACTTAGATGTCGGGTATTTGCAGCGTCCTTGCATGGGCTGGCCACGGCAGGCTCGTCGCATTCGCTTTGCCATGCTCCAGGCCATCAATCCGCCGGCCAAGGGGAGGGGAGCAGGCACCGGAACAGGTTCGATCCTCAGCTGGAGGCTGTCGGCGTTCTGATTAGTGCCCCAGTTCCAGGAGAAAACTCCGGGGCTCAGGCCGAGGTCGGCCAGGGTGAAATTATTGAATCGGCTGGTGCCATTGAGGTTGGCGCCGCTCAGATAGTTGCGAGGCAGCACGAGAACGCTGGGCCCGATACCGCTGCCGGCATCGATGCCGAAAAGATCACCATTGCCACTGTATGGGATTGCGGTGAAGTTTGGATCGTTGCCGAAGGAAAGGGGTCCTGTGATGCCGCTCCAGAGATTGACTGCAACGTCAGGAGTATTTGGATCGTTGGTGAAGGCAGCGGGGCCAGCATAAATTTGAGAATCAGTGAGAATGTTTGTGTAATCGTCATCTGGGTCTGGATTGGTTAGGTCGTTGATATTGGCCGAACCGCTGCCAATAACAATCACATCATTGCCATCTTGTCTGACAGTTAATACAATCGCAGCCTGGGCTGCGATTGAAGGCCAAAAGATGACTCCCAATCCGAGGAGAGCTAGCTGGCGGTACATGTGTGATGGTGACAAAGATACGTTATTTGAATTTATGCGTAATTATACAGGAAAAATTAAGGTTGAGAGCGTTTGATAACCATTCTTAATGTGATTCTCGCTTATCGATCAAGGCCTCTGGGGGTTGCTTGGGCCTGCTTGGGGTCTGGGCGGTTTGCGCCACGCCTTCTTTCCCTGTTCCTTTCCCTGTTCCTGCCACTCCTGCTCTCGGCCCCCTTCTTCTCCTGAGCGCTGCCTCGGTCGCTGCCGCTTAGGAATGGGCCATGGATGCCTTTGCCCACCTCCCCGTTCTCGCCGATCAGGTGCGGCAGGCCTTCGCCGCTCTCCCCGCAGGGGCCGGCGCAGCGCCCCCCCGTCTGATTGATGCCACCCTCGGCGGCGGCGGTCACAGCGCCTTGCTGCTGCAGGACCATCCCCGGCTGGAGGTGATCGGCCTCGACCAGGACGCCACCGCCCGGGCCGCCGCCGCCGATCGGCTCGCCCCCTGGGCGGAGCGGCTGCGGATCGTGGCCACCAACTTCGCCGCCTATAGCCCCGCTGCCCCGGTGCAGGCGGTGCTGGCGGATCTGGGGGTGAGCAGCCCCCAGCTCGACCGGGCCGAGCGGGGCTTCAGCTTCCGCGCTGAGGGCCCGATTGACATGCGCATGAACCCCGAGGTGGGCGAAACCGCTGCGCAGTTGCTCGATCGGCTGGAGGAAGGGGCGCTGGCGGACCTGCTGTTTCAGTTCGGCGATGAACGCCTGTCGCGCCGGATCGCCCGGCGGTTGGTGGCCGAACGGCAGGCGCAGCCCTGGGCTGAGCGCAGCACCGGTGAGCTGGCCTATGCAGTGGCCGGTTGCTATCCGCCCAAGGCCCGCCGCGGCCGCATCCACCCGGCCACCCGCAGCTTCCAGGCCCTGCGCATCGCCGTTAACGATGAACTGGGGGCCCTGGAGCGCTTGCTGCAGCGGGCGCCGGATTGGCTGGCGCCTGGTGGGCTGCTGGCCATCATCAGTTTTCATTCCCTCGAAGATCGGTTGGTGAAGCAGGCGTTTCTTGGCGATGCAAGGCTCGAGCGGATCACCCGGCGACCGCTGGTGGCCGACCCGGCCGAGGCGGAGGCCAACCCCCGTAGCCGCTCGGCCAAGCTGAGGCTGGCCCGCCGCCTGCCATGACGCTGCCTCTCCCCGTTGCGCCCCGCACCGAGCTGCTCTGGTGGGGCGCCCTGTTGATTCAGGCCGCCGCCATCCCCGGCACCCTGCTGCCGGTGTTGCCGGGGTTGGCTCTGCTGCCCCTGGGGGCCCTGCTGTGGGTGTGGGCCGTGGGCTTCGCCGCCGGTTGGCCGGTGCTGGCCCTGGCATCGCTGATGCTGGTGTTGGGCTGGGGGGCCGATGCCCTGGGACTGGTGCTGGGGGCGGCCCGCTTGCAGGCCAGTCGCTGGGCCTACATCGGCTCGGGCCTGGGCTTGCTGGTGGGATTGGTGGGCTTGCTGCCGGCCCTGCCGGTGGGCGGGCCGCTGCTGGGGGCTTTGCTGGGCCCCCTGCTAGGGGCAAGCCTGGGCGAGCTTTTTAGCGCATCCACTTCCCTGGGTCCCTTCGGCCTGCTGCGGTTGAAGCGCTCCCTGCTGGTGGGGCTGGCGGTGGTGGCCGGGATGCTGGTTAGCCGGGTGGCTCAACTGGGCCTGGCGCTGTTGGGGGTGCTTGGTTTTGTCTTGCTTACGCGCGGTCCCTTGCACTGAGAACTTGGGCACTGGGGACTTGGACACTAGGGACTTGGGCACTGAGGGCTTGGCCGCCAAGGTCCCTGCCTGGGATGACCTTGCTACTGAAACCGGTGTAGTCGGTCGGGCCGAAAAGTTGCCGGTAGGCGGCGGTTTGGATGCAGATCACCACCGGCCAGGCGATGAATAGGCCGAAGCCGATGCCAAACAAGGCGCCCGCCACCAGCACTACGAAGCTCAGTACCGCCAGGCCGGCCACCTGATCCCAGTGGCGATCGACCCGGCGCTGGCCGGCCTGGAGGGTGTCGAGGGCGTTGGGGTCGTGCAACAGGGCCAGTTGGGGCAGGAAGAACTGGCTTACTGAGAGATAGATGAGGATGGCTAGGGCCGCCAGCAGGGGCACCAGGGCCAGCCAGGGCTGGAGACCGCCCAGCACCACCGCCAGCAGCCCGGCCATGGCGAAGACCAGCCCCAGGCCCCAGCGCAGCAACAACGAAGGCAGGGCCAGCCGCAACAGCGCCCGGGTATCCCAGTGGCTGAAATCGGCGAACTGGGGGCGGCGACCTTCGAGGGCCAGCCAGGACCCGCGGATCAGGCCGCTGGTGCCCCAGAGGCCGAGCAGCAGAGAGAGGCCGCCAAGCAGCACGCTTTGGCACAGCACCACCAGGCCGTAGCGCAGCAGGTCGAGGGATTGGCGCAGCAGCCGCGGCCAATTCACACTGTTGAGGTCGAGGCGGCACTCCAGCACGCCGGCATCGATGCGGCAGGGACTCCAGGCCAAGGGGGTGGCGCCCGTCAGCCAGGCGGAGGGTTTCCAGGCGAAGGGCAGGCGGGGTTGCAGCAGCAGGTGCAGGGCCAGTTCCAGGCCCACCAGCAGCAGGCCGAAGAGCAGGAAACTCCAGGGATTGCGGGCGAAGGCCCGCCAGCCATCCCGCAGGGCCTGGCCCAGGTCAAGCTTCCTGGGGGGCAGGGGGGACATCGCCATGGGATCGCCGGACCGTAGGGCCAAAACCTAGGCGGGGTCTGGGGCCTTGGCTTGGGTTTGGCGCAGCTCTGTCACCGCCTCGGTGACGGCGGCGATGGCGGCATCAATGTTGGCGTCATCGCTGCCGCGGCCGAGCCCGAACCGAATTGAAGCGGCGGCTTGGCTGCGGCTGCGGCCCAGGGCCGCCAGCACATGGGAGGGGTTGCCCTGGCTGCAGGCGGAGCCGCTGCTGACCGCCAACCGCTGCCGCAGGATCCGGTGCAGCCGTTGGCCATCGACGCCAGCGATGCTGACGTTGAGATTGTGGGGCAGGGCATGCAGGGCGCTGCCATTGCGCTGGACGTCGCCTAGGGCCTCCAGCCCCTGCCAGAGCCGATCCCGCAGGGCGGCCAGCCTTAGCCCCCGTTCGGCCCGATCGGCCTGCGCCAGCGTTACGGCCACCCCCAACCCCACCAGTAGGGGCACGGGCGAGGTGCCGGCCCGCAGGCCCCCTTCCTGGCCGCCGCCGTGCTGTTGGGGGGCCAGGGGCAACTCGGGGCGCCGCAGCAGGGCGCCAACGCCCTTGGGGCCATAGAGCTTGTGGCCGCTCAGGGACAGCAGGTCGATGCCGATATCGGCCATGGCCAGGGGAATGTGGCCGACGGCCTGGGCGGCATCGCAATGGAAGAGCACGCCGCGCTCGCGGCAGAGGGCGCCGATGGCGGCCAGGGGTTGCAGCACGCCGATTTCATTGTTGGCCGCCATCACCGACAGCAGCAGGGTGGAGGGGCCGAGGGCCGCCGCCAGGCGCTCCAGGTCGACGCGGCCATCGGCCTGCACGGGCAGGACCGTGAGGGGAAAGCCATGGCGTTGCAGCCAGGCCAGGGGATCGAGGACGGCGCGGTGCTCGGTGGCCAGGGTGACGAGGCCCCGGCGGGGGTTGCCGCCCTCCAGGGCGGCCTCGGCGACCCCCTTGAGGGCCAGGTTGTTGGCCTCGGTGGCGCCACTGGTGAACACCACGCTGGCGGCGGGCATGGCGAGGGCGGCGGCCACCTGCTCGCGGGCGATGGCGACGGCGGCGGCGGCCTCCAGGGCGGGCCGGTATAGGCGGCTGGAGGGGTTGGCGAACTGCTCGCCCCACCAGGGGGCCATGGCCGCCAGCACGGCGGCATCGCAGGGGGTGGTGGCGTGGTGGTCCAGGTAGGCGAGCATGGAGCCATGCTCTCAACTTTTCTGCCCCTGCGGCGCCCCGGGGCCCGCTTCCAGAACGGGGCGCCCCAGCCCGCCCCCTGGCCGGGCCAGCGGCTGCGGACCTGCCTGCTGCTGGCCAGCCTTGAAGTGGCAGCCGGGGCGCTGGCCGGCGGCTGGGCGGCGGCCCCAGCCCAGGCGGCAGAACCCGGCAGCAGCCCGGATCGGCCGGCCGATCTGGTGATCCTGGAGGAGCGGGAAAGCCTGCAGGGGCACCTCAGCGTGGGGGTGTTCGGGCTGCAGAAGGATCCGAGCAACCCCGATCTATGGCGGGTGAACATCTGGCGCCAGTGGCCCGACCGGGTGGTGATCGCCACCGATGTGGTGCGCTGTGACCCCAAGGCGCCGCAGCGCATCACCGGCGACCGTCAGCGCGTGATTGTGCGGTTTTTGAATCCGGGGGGGGCGATCAGCCGGGCCAACCGGCTGGATCACATGGTGTGGTGGGCCAGCTGCTTTCCGCAGCAGGCGGGCCAGGACCCGGCGGCGCTGGCGGCCACGGCGCGGCAACTGGGTTTTTCGGGCCAACTGCCTGAAAGCGAACAGGTCATCGCCACCCCCCCCCGATAGATTTCAGCGATGGCCAACATTCCCGCCGCCGGCCCCGCCGGCCTCCCCGATCCCAACGCAGCGGCGATCCCCAGCCCGCCGGTGCGGTTGCTGCTGGTGGACGACGAACCGGGCATGCGCACGGCCGTCAAGGCCTACCTGGAAGACGAGGGCTTCCAGGTGACCACCGCCAACGACGGCGAGGAGGGCTGGACGGTGGCCCAGCAAATGCTGCCCGATGTGGTGATCACGGACGTGATGATGCCGCGCTGCGATGGCTTTAGCCTGCTCAAGCGCCTGCGGGGGGATGAGAGATTGGGTGGTACGCCGGTGGTGTTTCTCACCGCCAAGGGCATGACGGCCGACCGCATCGCTGGCTTCCAGGCCGGGGCGGATGACTACATCCCCAAGCCCTTCGATCCCGACGAACTGGTGGCGCGGGTGCGCAATGTGGTGCGGCGCCAGGAGCGTTTGCTTGCCGAAGCGGCCCGCTTTGCCGATGCCGACATCGGCAGCCTGGCCAAGCAGATCACCGAGATCCGCTCGATGCTTGGCCCCGGTGGCGCCCGCAAGGCCAGCCCCGATGTATCCCTGGATTTCACCCCCCGCGAAGCCAGCGTGCTGCAACTGGTGGCGGAGGGAATGATGAACAAGGAAATCGCCCGTCGCCTCGAAACCTCGATCCGCAACGTCGAGAAGTACGTCAGCCGCCTCTTTATCAAGACGGGTACCTCCAGCCGGACCGAACTGGTGCGCTATGCCTTGGAGCATGGCTTGGTGGAATGAAAACTTTGCTATCAGCCAGATGGAAGTGGGCTACCAGCCAGATGGAAGTGGCCAGCAGCGCAACGGCTGGCACCGTTTGAGCAGGCCCGGGTTTGGCGATCTTCAGGCCGCCCGCCGCCAGTTCAGCCCCTCACCGGCCTCGCCGTCGACGCTCCAGCGCAGGCAGTCCCCCAGCCGCCGCCCGACCAGCAGTTCCTGCAGCGGCCGCCGCTCCCCCAGGACGCGCCGCGGCAGCACGGTGGCAGCAGCGATGGCCCACTCCGGCCGGCCGCTCCAGCCGGCCAGCCGCCGCGCCCCCTCCAGCAGGGGCAGGGTGACGCCGGCCAGGGTGCCGTCTTCCAGGCGGCAGCTGCCGTTGGCAACTATGAGAGTGCGGTCATCCCAGCGGTGCCGGCCCTCGGCCAGGCCGTAGGGAGCCAGGGCATCGCTCACCAGCACCACCTGACCTGGCGCCAGCCGTTGCAGCAGCACCGCCATCTCCGGGGCCACATGCACCCCATCGGCGATCAGCCCCAGGGCCACATCACCCCGCAGGGCCGCCGCCGCGATCGGTCCCGGCTGCCGGTGGCCCAGGCCCGCCATGGCGTTGAAGGCATGGGTCAGCATCGCCACGCCGGCGTCGTAGGCCGCCATGGCCTCGGTGTCATTGGCTTCGCTGTGGCCCAGGCTGACGACGATGCCCTGTTCCCGCAGGGCCTGGATCACTGCGGCGGCCCCCTCAAGTTCGGGCGCCAATGTGACCAGGGCGATGTCGGCGGCGATGTCGGCGGCGGCCGGGCCGTAAAAACCGTCGATGCGCTCGGCGAGGGCCGCCAGCGATGGGGCGCACAAATGCGCTTGGGGATGGGCGCCGCGCCGCGCCGGCGCCAGGAAGGGGCCCTCCAGGTGGGCCCCCAGCAAGCGGCAGCGCCCCGGCTGGTGGTCGGCCCGGGCCTGGCGCAGCACCGCCAATGCCTGCCGCAGGGGGG
>JBIIJV010000279.1:0-3066 GCA_044233545.1 Cyanobium sp. | reverse complement strand
TGGCCCTATTGGCCCTGTTGGCCCCCGCCTGGCTGCTGGCCGCCTGGCTGCGCCTCTGTGACCAGGTGCGCGCCAGCAGCAGCATCCTGGGCGAGGGGCCGGCCCTGATTCCGGCGGCCGGCCTGGTGCTGCTCAGCCTCACCTATCTCTCGGCCCCCCACGGCCCCTCCAGCAGGGGCAGCACGGGCCGGCGGGTGCTGCTCTGGATCGGTGGCCTGGCCCTGGCCCCCGCCGCCCTGGTTTGGGCCCTGATGCCCAGCCTCACCGCTGGGGCCCCTGCTTTGCCCCCCAGCCTGAGCGCCTGTGGCTGGGCCGTGGCCCTCGGGGGACCCTTGATCCTGGCCTGGGCCCTGGGGCAGCGCCGCTTGCTGGTGGTGGGCGTGGCCGCCGCTTGGCTGCTGGCGGGTCTGGGCCTCGGCCGCTGGGCCCAAACCCTGAGCGCACCCGAGGCCCTGGCGGCGGCGGGGCCTGCGGCGGCCGTCGGCCAGGCGCTGGTGCATCTCTGGTGGTTGCTGGGGGGGCTGCTGCTGGCCCTGTGGGGCTCCAGCAGCGGGCGGGCCGAGCGGGTCAACTTCGGGGCGGCCACCATGGCCCTGACCCTGTTGGTTTATTACTTCGGTTCTGTCTTCTCCCAACTGGATCGGGCCGTGGGTCTGCTGGGCCTGGGGCTGCTCTTTCTGGCGGGCGGCTGGGGGCTGGAGCGGCTGCGCCGGCGCCTGTTGGCGGCCCCCCGCCCATGACACTGCCAACGCTAAGGCGCCCCAACGCCAGGCCCGGTCGCTCTCCTCTGGGGCGACGTGGCCTGCTGTTGGGGGCCGTGCAGGGGTTGCTGCTGCTGAGCCTTGCGGGCACTTTGGTGCTGCAGCGCTGGCAGCGGCCCCGGGCCTGGGGGGTGGTCACCCCCCTTGATCCCCAGCTACCGATTCGCGGCCGCTATTTGGAGTTGCAGCTGGCGGTTCCCGCCCCCGATCTGGCTGCCCAGGGCACCATTCCGATCCGGCTGGTGGCCCTGGGCGGTCGGCTACTGGCCCGGGCCGCCCAGCAACCGGGCGACAGCGAGGTGCTGCTCGCCCGGGTGGAGCGGGGTCCCCGGGGCATGGAGGCGGTGCTGCTGGAACCGCTGGCCTTCTTTCTGCCTGAGGCTGCCGCCGATCCCAGCCAAGGGCCAGGCCAGGTCCCTTTGTGGGTGGAAGTCACCCTGCCGCAACGGGGTTCGCCCCGGCCGATCCGGCTGGGACGCCAACGCAATGGCGCCATGGTGCCGCTGCCTTAGGCAATCAGTAGTTGGTAGGCGTCGTTGACAAGCCGGAAGGATTCGGCATCACCGCCCATGTCCGGGTGGTGTTGCTTGACCAGGCGCCGGTGGGCTGCCTTGATCGAGGCGCGGGAGGCCCCCCAGGCCAGCCCCAGGGTCTCAAGGGCAGCCAGTTGGCGGCGATCACCGCCACTGCCACTTCCACTGGGGGGCGGGGTGTCGGTGCTGCGCCGGGACCCGGCCGTGGACCTCCCCTGGCCCGGTTCTGCCTGGGCGTAACCGGCGCCGGGCTGGCCGGCAGCACTTGCCCCCGTGGGGTCTGCCCCTGAAGATCTGGTTCCTGGGCGCTCCTGCCCCGCCCCCGTGGTGCGGCGGTTGCCGCCGGAGCGACTGGCCCCGGAGCGAGCGGCCCCGGCGGCGGGACCCGAGGCTGCGCCCCGGCTTGCTCCCGGGCTGGCGTTGTTGCTGGGAGCCCGGCGGCGGCCAGGGCCCCAGGGGTCCTGGGCTCTGTCACGGTCCTGGGCCGTTTCTTGGGCCCTGTCTTGGGGGCTCTGCTGGCGGGGGGGCTGTTGGGTCCAGGAGCGCTGGGTCTGGGCGGCATCGGCCTCGACTTCCAGGGCATTGATGGCCTCGATCAATAGCTCGACCACTGCCAGGGGCTCAACGTCGAGGCGGATGGCGGCGGCGGGGCCCAGCATGGCGAAGGCGGCCCGTACCGCCAGGCGGGCTTTGCTGGAGGGTCCCTGCAGGGCGCCCCGCAGAACTTCCCCCAGGCCAGGCCAGCGGCGCTCAAGTTGCTGCTCAAAGGCGGCGGCGGTATCTGCAGGAGCGCCCAAAAGTTGATCGATGAGCCCCTTGAGACCCCGGCCCGGGGCCGAAGCCCGGCCCTGGGGGCTGTGCCAGGCGATCGCACCGACCCGTAGCTGGTGCCAGCGGCGGTGGCGGGTCATGGCCTCTCCCCAACGCCGCACCTGGTCCGCGGTGATGGCCGGGGCGGAGTTGGCGCTGGCGGCCTGAGTCGGAGCCGGAGCCGCCCCACTCGTGACGGGCGAGCGACGGCTCCAGGCTTCGGCGGCGGGGGGACGGGTTTCGCGGCGATCGAGCTGCTGGCGCAGCCTCAGCACCTCTTGCCGCAGCAGATAATTTTCGGCCTGCAGGGCATCGCTATTACTGGTGATCCGGGGGCCGGCGGCCTGGGATCGCACCCAGCTTCGACGCTCACCGCCCATGCCCATCGCCATGACGATCCCGATCGCTCCTGATGGGCAGAATTGTTGCGGCAATGGGGGGCTAAAGGCTGCCCCGGATCACCGCACCCGCACAGGTTCGAGCAGACTAGGCCTGGCTCCAGCTGCCATGGAGGCCGTAGGGCATCGCCAGGGGCAGCTCCACCAGGGCCACTTCTGCCATCGAGGCGGCGTCCAGGATCACCAGGTCGCTGCCGCTGCGTTCGCCGTTCCAGACCACCGCCAGCAGCCAGCCGTCGTCCTCGGCGCTGGCGCCGGGGCGGGGCACCATTAACGGCTCACTGACGAAACCGTGGGGGGCGGCGCTCCAGACCCGCCGCTCGCCGCTGCGCAGGTCGAGTTTCTTGAAGGCCTGGAGGGGATCGTTGCCGGCTTCGCGCTCGGCGACGGCCATCCAGGCATAGCGGGCGGCCAGGCCCTGCTGGTTGGGATTGACCGTGGCGAATTCACAGCAGCGCTCACTGAGGCGCTCGCTGCTGACGGTGCCGGTCACCAGGTTGAGGCGGCAGCGTTCCAGCAGGCCGGCGGGGATGAGGTCGAAATCGACGGTGCGGTAGTCCGTCT
>JBIIJV010000248.1:0-3788 GCA_044233545.1 Cyanobium sp. | reverse complement strand
CAGCTCATTTCAAACCGGCTGCAGTTCCTGGAGATCAACCGCCAGGGCGAAGTGGCCATTGCCGGCTCGGCGCCCTACCTCGACTACCGGCCCTTGAAAGAGGGGGAGCGGCAGCAGATCGAAGGGGTGCTCAGCGAGGGCTGGCTGGCCCAGGACTGGGACCAGTTGGTGATCACCCAAGCCCTCAAGTCCCTGGTGCCCGAGCACCTGGAAGAGGTGAAGGGCGAACGTCTGGAGCGGATCGCCAAGGCAGGCCAAGAGATCCAGTCACGCATGCAGCGGGAAATCAACCTCTGGTACCGCCGCTACGAGGAGCTGAAGCTGCAGGAGTCGGCCGGCAAGCAGGTGCGTCTGCCGGCCCAGGTGGCCAAGGAGCGCCACGAGCTGCTGGTGGCCCGACTGGAGAAGCGCAAGGCCCAACTGGCCCTGGAGGCTCAGATCAGCGCCAAGGTGCCGATCCTCAAGGGCGGCACCTTGGTGATTCCGGTGGGGCTTTTGCTCGCCCAGCAGGGCCAGGCCGATCCCACTGGTGTCGACGCAGCCGCCCGCAAGCGGGTGGAGCTGCTGGCGATGAACGCCGTGTTTGAAGCCGAGAAAGCGATGGGGCGGATGCCAAGGGATGTGAGTGGCCAGCGGGGCATCGGCTACGACATCGAATCGCTGGACGGCCAGGGCGATCTGTATTTCATCGAGGTGAAGGGCCGCATCGATGGGGCCGACTCCGTGACACTCACGATCAATGAGGTGAACACTGGCCGCAACTCGCCCCACCGTTTCCGGTTGGCCCTGGTGACAGTGACAGGGGATCAGGCAGCAGCGCCGGTGTATGTAAGCGGTGTCGACTGGGGCGTGCCGGGCTTTGGTGACACCCAGATCACCAAGAACCTGCAGCAACTGCTGGCGGCAGGGAGGGCGCCCCATTGAGCAACCGTTGCGCCGATGGCCTGCCCCAGCTGGCTCCTGGAGCCTGCGGTTCATCGGGCCGTTGGCACCACCACCGGAGGCGGCAGGTTGAGCTGGCGGATGCGCCGGGCAAAACCACGATCATCGAAGGAGGCGATCACCTCGCAGTCGCGGCAACTGGCGTGATGCAGAGCGTCGGCGAAATCGAGGCCGGACCGCAACCCAGCCAGCGCCTGCTCCAGATCCGGCCGGTCTTCGACGCTGAGACAGGTGTGATTCAGGAGCTGCTCGAATACCTGCAGCACCGCCTCCACCGCAAAGCCGTAATAGCCGCGCAACACCCACTCCAGCTCCAGGGCCACGGTCTTGGGCAGAAACAGCTCCTGGCCGGATTCGATCAACTGGCGCGCCGCCTGACGCTGGGCTGCGGTGGCACTGTCGGCGACGGCTTCCTCCACGTAGTAGCGGGCCAAGACGTTGGTGTCGAGACCGATCACGGGCGCAACAGGCTGGCGACATCAAAGCCCACCGGCACCGGTGGGCGCTGGCTCTTGAGCAGGCCAAAGCCACTGGCGGGCAGGGGCTGCTGCGGCTTGAAGGGCCGCACCTCGATGTGGTCACCCACCAGCTCGAAACAGACGCGACTGCCCCGGGCCAAACCCAGCTGCTGGCGCAGGGCCTTGGGGATCGTGACCTGCCCCTTGCTGGTCATCGAGCAGGTGCTGGAGGCATCCACGGCCAGACACAAGCGAGTATTACCTGGTAAGACTAGCGTGAGCCCTATGGCGGCCAGCAACGAGCAGGAGGGCATTCCCATAAGCAACGACAACCACCAGGGGCTCGGTAGCCGTATCCATGCTCTCTTCGCCGCGGACGGCGGGGTGGAATTGGATCTGCTGGATCGTCGCGATCTGCCCGCTGATCAGCAGCGTCGTGCCCAGATCGCCGAGCTGTTTCTCTGCGGCGACTGGGGTGTGGAGCTGGCGAGCTTCGAGGCCGACCAGGAGAACGACCGCCAGATAGAAGCCCAGGACGGATGAGCATGAGTGTGTCCCTACCTAGTTCTCAGCCAGCCCAATTCTCAGCCAGCCCATATCCCTGCCATGACCAGCCACCCCGTCCACAACCGCAAGATGCTGATCGAGGATGCCAAACTGAAGGAATACGCATGAACGGGGAAGGTTCAGGCATGTTGTCGCAACCGTGCGAAGAAGATATCAAAGCGGGTTGGGTCGTTCTTGGCAATGACCGCTTCGGGATCAGCTCGCTAACGCTAGAGCGGTACCGCTGCTTTAAGAAGCTGGATATTGAATTTGATCCTAATCTCACCATCATCTCCGCTCCCAATGGAGAAGGCAAAACTGCGATTCTTGATGCTGTTGCCATTTCACTAAGATTTTTTATTGATACTCTTCAAAAGAGGCAAAGTTCTTTAGGTTTTACCAAAGATGATATTCAACTGGTTGCCGGTGCCGGTGGAAATATGGAAAACTTCTTGCCTCACGAGCCAACAAAGCTTAGCGCTGAGGCATGGTTTCTCGGAGAGAAAGTGAATTGGACAAGAAAGTTGAAGTCTATGGCGTCAAGTGCAAAGACAATAACTGAAGACGGTAGCGGGCTTAGTTCGATTGCCCTTGAACTCCTTCGCGCTATTCAGCCAGATAGCACCATTAATGAAGAGAAAAAGAGTTGCATTCTCCCCATGATAAGTTATTATGGAACGGGTCGACTTTTCTCACAAATCAAGTCATCAAATGCTAAGCAGTCTGGTCGTTCTCGCTTGGATGGTTACGAAGATTGTCTCAATCCCAATTCAAGCTATAAGGCATTTCTCGCCTGGTATGGTCCGATGAGCAGCGAGGCCCAGGCGGAAATTCAAAGTGGCCTTATTGCTGGCCATCGTGCACAAGAGCGAGTCAAAGCGGTGAGTGGCGTGATCCAGAAAGTTCTGGAACCAACAGGCTGGAAGGGAATTCGTTGGGATTTTGTTAATCGGGAGCCAAAGGCTTACCACTCCGATGGAAGAACATTTCCAGTGCGGCTCCTGTCTGATGGTGTACGAAACATGTTGGCCATGGCCGCCGACATGGCTTTTCGTTGCTCGCAGCTCAATCCTCAGCTGGGTGAAAATGTAGCAAACGAAACACCAGGCATTGTGTTGATCGATGAAATTGATATGCACCTTCATCCTGAATGGCAGCAGTCAGTCTTATCACGGTTGATGACTGTATTCCCGAAAATACAGTTTTTAGTCTCAACTCATAGCTCAGAGGTGATTAGCACCTTCAAAAAAGAACATATCAGAGTGGTTAACAATGGTCAAGTCATGTCCCCATGTTATCAGACGTCAGGGGTTCCTAGTGACATAATTTTGGCAAATGTGATGGGAGTTGATCCGGTTTGGGGAGAGCTTGAGGCCGCAAATTGGCTTACCCGTTACCACGCGTTGATTAGTCAAGGTTTCGATAAAACTGAAGAGAGCGCTATGCTGAGAACCAAGATAATAGAACATTACGGAATCAACTCACAACAAATACTTGAATGTGACCAGGCTATTCGCCTTATGCTAATCCGCAATAAGATCTCGAGTAGCATTGCTAAGGTGTCTTAGTAATGAGACATTTGGAACGCCCCCCGTTAAAACCTAACTGCCTTGACAAATATAATTATACTACTGACGCCTGGAGACCAAAGCCTGAGTGCGGTCTGCCGCAAGCTCCATCCGAGACTGACAGAAAGCAGATATGGAATACCCTGAATGACATGCAGCTTAACGTTTGCGCCTACTGCGAAGGAGGGCTAGAGGCTGGTGGCCACATAAAGCATTTTGCAAAGCGCAGTTCATATCGTGAGCTTACATTCGAATGGACTAATCTCTTTGGAAG
>JBIIJV010000249.1:0-3788 GCA_044233545.1 Cyanobium sp. | reverse complement strand
CTGCTCTGCTGGTTCGCCTGCACAACTGCCTGGATCAAGTCATTCGCCAGGCCGGGGCTGACGACAACGGCCGCGGCCTGCGCAGCGGCGCCCTGATCCAGGCACTCCTCGCTCTGCCGGAGGTGCTCCAGGTGACCTCCTTCGAACTGGCCGACAGTCCCAGCGGCCCTGGGCGGCCCTGGCATCTCCCCCTGCCCGGCGGGGGCGCGAGCCTCCATCCAGCCTCATCCCTGGGGCTCTTGCACCGCGGCGTTCCACTGGCGGTGCCCCCCGGGCAACTGCGGCAAGCTCCGCAAAGCCCCGCCCTCCCCGAGCCTCCCACCAGCGCGCTCTCCCCATCCGGCCTGCGCACACCCGATGCCAACGCAACTGCCGCCGCCAAAGCGGGCCGCCGCCGCACCCTCACCAGCAACCGCTCCCTGGCCCTGGATCTGCCCGCCGTTTACGGCGTGGGTCTGACCGGGTTGCCGGCGGGGGCCAGTCCGGAACGGCAGCAGCAGGCACGCCAACTGAACACCTACCTGCAGTTCTTCGATCAGTTGCTGGCCAATGGCCAGGACCAGCTGGCCCGGGCCATCCCCCTGCTCTCCCCCGTCGAGCCGGGCAACCCCGCCGACGCGGTGGTCCACCGGCAAGCCCTGCTGGCCCATCTGCTGCAGCGCTTCGGTGAGGAGCTGAACCTGGATGGACAGCTACCGGCGGGGGCGGAAACATTGGTGCGGGCGCGCTCGGAGTTCCTGCGCCGCATCGTGCCCCTCAGCGGCGGCCGTGGTTCCGGCCCCGATCTGCTGGCCGCCGCGCCCGGCCAGCTGCGCGAGGACGACCAGGGAGCTTTCGCCGAACGGTTGCGGCGCAAGCTCGGCCTGCCCCTCGCCGCCGATGGCAGCCCGCCGCTGCTGGTGATCGAGCACCTGCTGCTGCGGCCCCTGCTGGACGACAGCAGCCAACTGGTGCAGGGGGGAGAAGACCCGATTCCTTTCCTCGCCGATGTGGCCCGGCCCGATCCCTGGAGTGCTCGGGTGAGCGTCGTGATCAATGCCGCCGTGCTGCCCCAATGGCCCGCCGACGCCCCGGCAGACGCCTGCGACCGCTGGCTGGTCAACATGGTGCGGCAGGAGCTGCCGGCCCACCTGGTGGCGGAGCTGCACCTGCTCGCCGATGCTGTCGCCAGCCCCGGCCAGGGCCGTGACCATGGCCCCTGGAGCGCCATGGTCACGGCCTGGTGCGGTTTCCGCGACCTGTTGCGGGCCCACCGTTTGGCTGGCCTGGGGGCCCAGGGGACTTGGCCGGCCGAGGACGATCTGGGCAAACGCTTGCTGTCGCTGCGGCTGCGCGACCGCCGCGATCGGCTGCTCAGCCTGCTTCGCATCGGGCTCCCCTGGCCGCTGCGCGGGATCCCCTTCAAGGAGGAACAGATGATGGTGGCCACCGGCAAAAACGCTGCGATCGAGCTGCGCTACAGCCAGCCAGGCGTGAGCTACCAGCTGGTGGAGGTGGCCAGCGGCGCCGCCGTCGGCGAGGCCGCCGAGGGCGGCGATGGCCCCCTCAGCCTCACCACCCCGCCGATCAGCCGCGATCTGATCCTGCGGGTGCAGGCCAGCGTGCTGCCCCCCAGCCCCGTGGCCACTGCCAACGGCCGCTTGCGCAGCACGTTTGTGGTGGGCGAGATCCTGGTGGTGGAGGGGGTGGATCCCGGCCTTGGCCTGCGCCTGCTCGACCTCAGTCACAACCCCCTGCCGCTGCTGCACCCCAAGGGCGAGGCGCTGCTGGCCCACCATGGCCAGCAGCTGCTGGTGGAGGTGGCGGCTAGCCAGGAGGGGGTGGTCTACGAGGTGATCGACAACGCCCAGCGCAAGACGCCTTTTGCCGACCAGAAACCCCTCAGCGCCAAGGTGACCGGCACCTCCGGTACCATCTTTCTAGAACTCACCAGCCCCGCCGCCGAAGACCAGGATCTGGCGGTGCGCGCCACCCTGGAACGACAACGGGGAGAGACCAGAGACCAAGACCGGCAGGTGCTGGCTGCGGTGCTGCCGCTGCGGGTGCGGGCCAATCGGGCCCTGCTCCTGCGGCTGAATGCTCCGGTCGTTGCGGCAGACACCCCCGCCGCGGTAGCCATCGGCGCCGCGGTCGGCGAAGGGGTGGGCGGCAGCCAGAAGAGCGTGCGCTACCAACTGCTGGCCCGGCCCCTGGCCGATGCCGACTGGCGCTTCGACGCTCCGGCCAACGCGCCAGAACTCACCACCATCGACGACGACGCGGCGGGCTTCCCGGCCCAGCCGGCCAGCAACCAGGCCAATGCCAACTCCAATGGCAACAGCATTGGCAATGGCAATGGCAATGGCGCGATTCTCACCCTCCAGCAGGACGTCAGCGGCGAAGGCATGGTGCTGGCGGCCCTGGCGCGCAAAGAGCACCGCTTGGCACCCCTGGGCGACCCCGACAGCCGCACCCACCCCAGCGAGGTGGTCTTGCACCAGGCGGCCGTGGTGTTGACGCAGCCCGACGCCAGGCGGCGGCTGCTCCTGCGGCGCGAGAGCGAGGGCCGCAACGTCTGGTCTTTCTGGGGCGGCCAGCCCGGCGTGGCCTACAGCCTGCGGGCATCCGGGGCGGACACCCCCCTGGCCCCGCCGGTGCCGATGCCGGAGCTGGCCGAGGCCCCCGGGGGCCTGCGGGGAATCGGGCGGATGCGGCTGGGACGCGACCTGCTGGTGGCCGCCACCGACGGCCCGCCCCGCAGTGAGCTGGAGCGGGATCCGGCCACGGTGGCGAACCTGCGGCTGCTGGCCCGCTTCCTGCGCAGCGGCGTGGAGGTGCTCCTGGAGCGGCCGCCGATCCTGTTGTGGGTGGAGCCGCCGGCGGTGGGGAGGGGCGAGAGCGCCGAGGTGGTGGTCTCGGGGCTGGCGGCGGCCCAGAGCGGTCGGTTGCTGCGGGGGGAAACGCTGCTGGGGGAGGGCCGGGCGGATGGGGATGGTCGCCTGCGCCTGGCCACCGGCCCCCTGCCGGGCGACAACGCCCAGCAAGCATCAGAAACCACGATTTTGGATCTGGTGCTTACTGCCGAGGCAGAAAACAATGTCTTCTGGAAATACCCCGTCGCTGTCGTCGTGAACTCAGCATCGCCCAATTGACCTTCGCCCCGAATCCAGGGGATGGGCCCCCAGCCCCGCCCAGCCACCGGCTGCATCGCTTCGAGCTGGAGATCAGCACCGCTGAGGAGCCCCTCGCCCGCAGCGTCATGGATCGGCTCAGCCAGCTGCATCACGCCGCCCTGGAATCCCTGTTGGAGCAAGTGTTCAGCGAACTCAGCCCCCCCGGCCGCCGGGACCGGCTGGAGCATCTGGAGCTGGACCTGGGCACCCTCCAGGCCAGCGACCTGGAGCAGCAGCTGCCGCAACGGCTGGAGGCCGCCCTGCGCCGCGCCCTGGCCTCCCGGTTGCCGCCGCCCTTGCCGCCCGAAACCTCAACGGCCGCAGCCGGCCCCGCCGCTGACGCCGATGGACTCCAACGCCAGCTGGAGCTGCTCGCCCTGTTCACCGCCACCGGCAGCTTGCCCTGGTGGGCCCCCCGCCACGATCGCCAGCTAATCGCCGCCGCCCTCGACAGCGCCCTGGCCCTACCGCCGCTAGTGCTGCGGGCCCTGCTGCAGCAACTGGCCGGTGCGCCAGGGGAGCCATCGGTGGCTCTGCAACGGTTGCTGGCCGCCGCCAGTCCCCAGCAGCGGCCAAGGATTGAGCAGGCGTTGCAGGAGGCGGCGTTGGAGGGGGAGGCACTGCAGGGGGAGGCGG
>JBIIJV010000247.1:0-3804 GCA_044233545.1 Cyanobium sp. | reverse complement strand
TCAACCGTGCCGGCCTCGGCATGGAAGTGATGCACGAGCGCAACGCTCACAACTTCCCCCTCGACCTGGCTGCTGCCACCGCCACCCCCGTGGCGCTGACCGCTCCCGCCATCGGTTGATCTGCTGAGTTGTTCGGGCTTTCAGCCCTCCAGCAGCTTCTTCAGCCAAAAGCCCCCTCGAAAGAGGGGGCTTTTTTGTATGGGACAGTTGCAGCCCATCGTGATGGCGTGGCCATGCGGGATGAATTAGGTTCAAGCGCCCGTCTTGACGTAGTTCACCTCACAACCCTTCATCATCCGGGCTTCCTGCATTACGGCAGCGGCATTGAAAGGAGAGAACTCAAACCATTGAAAAAGGTCCAGACCCCGATCGAGGCTGATCTTCCAGCCGTGGTCTGTGGTGATGCTGCGGGCGTGAAAATTGGGGCTGGCGTCGATCTCCCAACTGAAGGGTGTGCTGGTGCCGGCGAATGAATCCTGCACCTGGCCAAGATTCTCCACCTGTTTCTCCATCGTCTCCTGATCCGCACCAGTGACGAGGTGCACGGTCACCTCATCGCCTACGGGGGTGATCTCGTTCACCATGCGCAGGAACTCCACCAGGTTGCGGATCTGATGGAAAGCCCGGATGTAGGGGTCGCGGATGATGATGCCGCTGCAACCTTGGAGATAGGCGGCAAACAGGCGGCGGTAGCTCCAGCCCTTGGCGTTTTCTGGTACGACCAGATGCTGTTCCTTGAGCTGGGCGGCAGTGGCAGGCGGTCGGTTACAAGCTGACGAGCCAACATTGGCTTCTTCATCAGCAGGGGCCACTGACTTAGCAGGTGCAGCGGCCTGGGCCTTGCCTGCGGCCTGTGAGGCTTGTCCCACTGCAGTGGGTTGCGCTTCGCTGCTGAGGGGGCGCAAGACCGCAAAGGCCGGATACTGCTGTTCCTCCGGCGTCAGCACCGTGACTTCATCCCCACCGGCCAGAGGCCGGTAGGCGAAATCGTTGGCCTTGAAGGTGTCGTCGATGCGCAGGATCTGTTCCCGCACTCGGCGGCGGCACTCCATGGCGAACTCCAACAGCTCGGCGATCTCCTGCGGCGTGGCCTTGCCATCGGGGTGGATGATCTTCATCAGGCCGGAGAAGGTTTTCTCAAAGCCGGTCTGGTCGCGGGTCGACACCTCCGAGCTGATCTCGAAGTGGGCCTTGTAGAGGCCGGTGTAGTCCTCGGTGCGCAGGTGCTTGAGCACTTCAGCGATGTAATCGACCACGAAGCCGTAGCCAGTGCAGAACAGCTCGTGGCGCACCGGCTGTACCTCCCAGCCGGGATTGAAGGCATGGATGCGATCGAGGAACGCCGAATCGATGTATTTGTCGGGGAGAGGCTCGTAGAAGTGGGAGTGCTTGAGCATGTAGGCCACCGACTTCTGGGTGTTGCCCATGAACACCATCGAAGCCTCGGCTGAGAGCTGCTCGATGCCCCGCGAGAAGGTGCGGTTGGCCATGTAGTTCTTCATGATGTCCACCAGCGTCTTGTCGACCTTCTTGTCCTTGCCGGCGAACTCGTCAAAGCAGATGCAGTCCCAGTAGCCCACCAGGCCGATCTTGCCGTTGGCATTGCTCACGAACAGCTTCGGGGCGGTGACTTCCGAGCCGGAGATCAACATGCCGTGGGGCGAAAACTCGGCGTAGACGTGGGATTTACCCGTGCCCTTGGGTCCCAGCTCCAGCAGGTTGTAGTTGCGCTCGCAGAAGGGAATCAACCGAATCAAGGTCAGCAACTTTCCCCGGCGGGTGAACGGCTCTGGGTTGAAACCCACGCTCTGCATCAGCACGTCCATCCACTCATCGGTGCTGAATTGGGCCCGAGCTGCCAGGAACTCGTTGTGGTCGACGCCGGCCACCTGGATCGGCTTGACGCTGGAGATCTGCCAGGGACTGGCTTTGGGGTCGGTGGGGAGCTCGTACTCCACATCGGTGATCGCCCAGATGCCACCCACCAGCAACTTGGGGTAGCGCTTGACGTAGGAATCCTGGATCGTCACCTTCTTCAGCCCGAGGTTGGTGAACTCCACCTCGTGGAAGCCGCCCTTGTCGTTGAAGGTGACGGTGAGCTTGTCGATTACCTTGTGGCTGCCGCGCTCTTTGATCGTGGACTTAACAAGTTCCGCTTGGTTGCGGTGCACGTAGTGCTTGGCGAGGATCCGCCGCACCGACTCCAGGCCTTCGCTGATCAGGGCCGGATCATCCGTGGCGCAGTGTTGCCCCAGCAGGTACTCCAGCACGTAGGTGGGAACCACGGCGTTCTGCTTGAGCTCGGTGGTGAGGTCCTTGCGCACCACCAGGCCTGGGAAGTGCTCAAGGATCTTCCGATCCAGGGGGCTTGGGGCCGGAGGGGCAGCGCTGGTGACCATGGGTGGGATCAGAAGTCGTCGAAATCGCTGCCGAAGGGCCGCTGCAGCTTGAGCTCCACAGTCTTGTAGGGCACCGGCGTGGCGACAGCGTCGAGCTGCCGCTCCAGGCGCAGCTCCAGCATCTGGTTGTTGTAGTCGCCGGCAGCGTTGGAAAGCTCCAGGACCACCTGCTGCTCCCGCTCGCGGGCCTCGCTAGCGGCGGAATCCAGCAGCAGGATGCGATGGGCGCAGAGCAGGGCCCCATCGGCTTTGGCGTAGAGGCCGATGCGCAGCTGCAAGGGCAGGCGCTTTTTGGGTTCCACCGGCTCCAGCTGGAACAGGCCAAAAGAGAGCTTGCCGGTGGTGATCTTGGCGGGCACCCGCAGCAGCTCGGCCTCCACCAGCCGGCTCTCGTCCTTGCGTTCGCGCTTGAGCCGGATCACCGGCACGACCACCTCCTGCAGGGAGGTGCCGCCGTGCACGAAGCGTGCGCCGGAGCCCTGGCGTGGGAAGCGATCGAGACCCAGCGGGAAGACGGCCTGCCAGTCGCCACGTAGACCAAGCTGCTCGGCGCTGAACAGCTTCTGGCCGGAACAGGCCTTGATACCGGTGCCAAGGGCGAAGCGCCGGTTCTTGAAGCCGAGGTCTGCGGTGCTGGGGAACTGGGCGCGGTCGTTGGCGTCGACTGGCTCCTGCTGGAACAGAAAGCCGTGATCGGCGGTGATGACGGCCTGGCTGCCCTTGAGGCTGGCGATCTTGCGCAGGATCTGCTCCAGGTCGTCGAAGGTCTGCTCGACCGCCTGGCAAGTCTCAGCCTCGCTCTCGCGCTTGTCGCCGATGCGATCGATGCGGTTGTGATAAATCACGATCAGGTCGTGATCCCGGGTCAGCTCGGCACCGTCCTTGCTGGTGGCTAGGGCGAGGAAATCCTCCGCCAGGATCGCCTTGGCGCGGCCATTGGCATAGGCCTTGAGCAGCTTGTCGCGGTTCTCAGTGCCGGTGGCGCTCTGGCCATCCACCAGGGCGGTGGCATCCGCAGGATTGAGGCCCAGCTGCGCACCGGGCAACAGAGCTGCCATCCCCAGCTGGGTGAAGGTGGGCAGAACACCCAGCAGGGCATCCACTTCGGCCTGCCAGCCCTTGCCGGCCTGGCTGTTGAGGCGATCGGCGAAGTCGCGGGCGGCTTCGTAGCGCAGGGCATCGGAAATCACCACAAACATGCGCTTGAGGCCTTTGGAGGAGAGTGGCGCATGCACATAGCGCATGTGGAACTCCTGCTGCCGCGGCAGGGTGCTCGATCCCCAGCTAGTCAGACCAGCCACCTGATCGCTCCAGCGGTTGGTGAGCGGCAAGAGCACGTTGTTGACGTACTGGGCCTCCAACCAGTCGCGCAGCGGCTTGAGCAGCCCGGGTTGTTGGTAGGTGC
>JBIIJV010000061.1:0-13938 GCA_044233545.1 Cyanobium sp. | reverse complement strand
AAGTTTGACGCCGGCAAAATCAAACACTTCTTCCCAGGCCTCTACCAACTTGCGTGGTGTGGCCGCCAACAGCAGGCGCTTCGGGTGTCCGGGCAGGGGCTGCACATCCAGGCAGGCATCGGCCAAATCGTAAGGAAGATTCAGGGGAAGATCAAGTGTTCGCATTGCCGCCAGAGGATTCTCGGGCACGGGATCGGCGCTGGGCCACTCCACCACCCGCCATTGGCTGGCCTTGGGGGGCAAAGAGGCCAGGACATAGGCATTGATCAAGTTGTCGCGCACCAACAAATCCCCGATCAGATCGCCGAGGGCTTCCAGCTCCAGGGGCATGCCCCCCTTGCAGGTTTCCGGCGGCAAAGGGCTATCTATCGTCACCGGGCCGGGACGAACGGCCGTGTGAGACTGGCCTTTAAGACCATCGTCCTGCAGCTCAAGCAGTACTAACTGGGGAGAAAAAACCGCCATCAAGGATCGCCAACGCAACTGAAGATCACTCAGGAATGGGCTGACTTTCACGACACCATTTTCTTCTGGTTCTTAACTTAACCAAGTTCACCGCCACGGCAAACCCGAGCCGACCGCTTCGCCGATTGTTGCCAGCCCATGGCGATCCAGCTGGGTGATCAATCCTTCCACAATATTTGGCACTAATTGCGGGCCTTCGTAAATCCAACCGGTGTAAACCTGCACCAGGCAGGCCCCGGCACTGATGCGCTCCCAGGCCGACTCCGCCGAGTCAATGCCGCCCACACCGATCAGGGGCAAGCTGGGCCCCGCCATCGCCCTCAGACGCCGCAACACCGCCAGAGCGCGGTGGCGCAAGGGCCTGCCACTCAGTCCGCCACTCTCCTGGGACAAGGGGCGACCCGTGGCCCCCAGGATGCGATCGGCCAGCCCGAGGCGATCCTGGCTGGTGTTGACCGCAATCACCCCCGCCAATCCCTCTTGGTAGGCCAGTCGGGCGATGGCATCAATGGCGTCATCTTCCAGATCAGGGGCGATCTTGACCAGCAGCGGCGGACAGCCGGGCAGCCGTCGCAGCCGTTCGACCAAGCGGCGCAGCTGGGTTTCCTGTTGCAATTCGCGCAGGCCGGGGGTGTTGGGGGAGCTGACATTGATCACCGCGTAGTCCCCCAGCGGCGCCAATAGTTCGAGCGAAGTGGCGTAATCGTCAGGGGCCAGCTCCAGCGATACCTCCCTGGACTTGCCCAGATTGATCCCCAGCACGGCGGACCGTTGGCCCGAAGGTGGCAGGGCCTGCTGCTCCAGGATGCGGAGCACGGCCTTGGCGCCCAAGTTGTTGAACCCCATGCGGTTGAGGGCCGCCCGCTCGGCCGCCAGGCGGAACAACCGGGGCCTGGGATTGCCCTGCTGCGGCTGGGCGGTGATCGTTCCCAGCTCGGCGAAACCAAAACCGAAACAGTGCCAAATCGCCGCCGCGACGCCGTTTTTATCGAAGCCTGCCGCCAGCCCCACCGGATTGGCAAAGCGGCAACCGAAAAGGGTTTGTTGCAGGCGGGGATCACGGCGCTGCAGCTCCGCCCCAAGACCCGCCAGGGCCCCCTGGACCAGGGGCCAATCGCGCCTTAGGGCCACCTGGGAAAGTCCCATCAGGGTGAGTCGGCTGAGCTGCTCCGCATCAACGCCCTCATCGGTGCGCAGTAGGGGCTCCACCATGCGGCGATAAAAACCGCTCGCCGCTCCGGAACCAGAACCCGAATCAGCCTGAAGAGATCCGCTGGCCCCGGGGTCCCCAGCGGCGCTGGTCTGTCTTGCGGTCGCGTCTTTAGCCATGGCCTATACCTCCTGCTCGTCTTCTGCCGATGCCAATCTTCCCGCGTCACGGCGCAGCCGCCAGCGCCCCTCCCCAAAGGGCTCCACTGACCAATCACGCCAGGACCACGCCGCCGCCCGGGACTCGAGGTTTTTCAGGGGCAATTCGACCAACTGGGCCAACTCCACCAACGTGAGGCTGTAGCCCCCCTGGGCAATCCGATCGGCCAGCTCAAGGCGGCTCAGCAGCTGACGCAAGGCCGGCGGCGCTGGATCATCCGCCTCTGCACCCGTCCATGCCCCGACTGGCGTGGCATCGGGCGCCGCCAGCGCCGGGGCCACTGCCGGGGCCGCCTTAACAGCGCCCTGAATCTCCTTTGCTAGCAGGGGCCGCTGTCCCCGAGCAAAGGCCACCGCAATCGCGTCGCAGCGGTCGTTGTCCGGATCACCGCTATGGCCCCGAACGTGTTGGAAACCCACCCCCGCCAACCGGGCTTGATCCAGCCGCTCCCAGAGGTCGCGGTTCAGCACGGGTCCACCAGAGGCCGTTCGCCAGCTGCGCCGCTTCCAGCCAGGCAGCCACTTGTCCATGCCGTCGATCAGATAACGGCTGTCGGTGCGGATCACCATCTCCTGGCGACGGGGCAAGTCCTTGAGCAACTCCAGCAAGGCCAAGGCCGCCGATAGTTCCATGCGGTTGTTGGTGGTGGCAGGGTCGCTGGCGCCCAGCTCCCGTACCGACCCATCCTCAAACCGCAATAGTGCGCCCCAGCCCCCTGGCCCGGGATTGCCACTACAGGCTCCGTCACAGGCGGCACCCACCACCCGCCCAGGCTGATCACGCATTGCCACCTCCTGGGGGGTCCGATTGAATGGGCCGCCCAACCCCGGACTCCGGGGCCCGATTCCAGCCTCATGCAGCGAACCTACCTGGCCTCAGCCGGCCTGACCATGGCGCTAGTGGCCATAGGGTTGGCACCCAGGGCCCCCCTGCCAGCGGCTGATGCGGCCCCCCTCTTCGGCAGTGCGCCCCTCGACAACGGGCGCTTTGCAGTGCTGGCGCGCCCGGTGGGCCAAGCGGACTGGACCCTGCTGGTGTTGGAACAGATCGGGCCCCAACCGCGCTGCTGGTTACCCCGGGCTGATGGCTTGGTGGATCCCAGCCTGAATCGATTTGATTACTCGGGAATCTGTGGTCGCTACCTCGACAGCAACGGCTATTCGCTGCGGGCCGGCGGAGTGGACCTGGCGGCCAGTCACCGCTTGCGGCTACAGCAGCAAGGCAGCCAACTGCTGCTGCTAGCCCGATCCAGCGCCGAACCCCGGCCCCTGGTGGTGGCCCGCGGGGCCATCCCAAGCCGCCAGCGGGATGGGTTTGTGGCCCTCCAACTGGAGCCGGGCTGGGAACTGCAACGGCGCCTCTTCGCCGGACGCAGCCTCAACCATCTCTATTTCGCCCATGCCCGCCCGATCCAGGAGCTGGATGGGTTGGCTGCCATGCCGGGGCTCCAGGAGAGGGCCCCAAGGCCAGCGCCAACCGTCAGTCCCCCCCGCTCGGCGAGCAGGTCCGGCGCCCCTGGTCTGCCCGCCGGCATCAATGCCGCTGGGTCTCGGGCGATTTCGCTCCAGGTGATTCCTTTCAGGGAATAAGCAATCCTGAGATTGCCGGAAGAGTGTCAGTTGGCTCTCCGGCCGACTCAGCAGGAGCAACCCTTCAAGGTCGATTAAGTTTATTGATGTGAGGAGTGCGGAACCCACTTCTGGGGTCGAAACGAGGACAGACTCCTGGAAGCGTTCCACCAAAAAAATCCTGCCAAAGGCAGGATTTTTTTTGCTCCCTTGCGGGAGGTTGAGGCCTTAGTGGCTGGCTCCATTGGCAGCAAAGGGCCGGAAGCGAAGCTCCGGCCCCGCAACGGTCACTTGATGGTGACCTTGCCGCCGGCTTCTTCGATGACCTTTTTGACGCTCTCAGCCTCAGGCTTGGCAATGCCTTCCTTGACCGCCTTGGGAGCGGCTTCGACGAGGGCCTTGGCTTCACCCAGGCCGAGGCCGGTGACTTCGCGGACGGCCTTGAGCACCTTGATCTTGGCGGCGGCATCGAAGCTGTCGAGGATGACGTCGAATTCGGTCTGCTCCTCAACGGCCTCAGCGGCAGCGGCGGCAGGAGCCGCAACGACGACGCCGGCGGAAGCGGCGGCGGACACACCGAAAGCCTCTTCAATCTGCTTGACAAGCTCGGCAGCTTCCAGCAGGGAGAGGGTTTTCAGTTGTTCGAGAATGTTGTCAGTGGTAGCGGTCATGGTTGGCAATTAGCAACAGATCTGGAATGGACAGGAAAGGGGGAGTCAGCCTTCGCCGGAGTCGGCATGCTGCTGGAGCGCCCGGGCGAGGCCGGAGGGAACCTCCTTGATGCCCACGGCAAGCTTGGTGGCCAGACCATTGATCGCACCAGCGATCTGGGCCAGGAGCACCTCTTTGCTGGGCAAATCCCCAATGGCTTTGATGTCGGCTTCGGTGAGCAGTTGACCTTCGAAAAGGCCTCCCTTCACCTCAGACTTCTTGGCATCCTTTTGGAAGGACTGCACGGCCTTCACCGCACCGCCGATATCGCCCTTGACCAGGACAAAGGCGTTAGTGCCGGTGAGCAGGGGATCGAGGTTGGACCAGGTGCTGTCGCCAGCGATGGCCCGACGCATCAAGGTATTTTTGGTGACCTTGCACACGCCTTGACTGGCCTGCAGACGGGTCCGCAGGTCGGACATCTCCTTGATGGTGAGGCCCTTGAAATCAAGGACCAAGGCCATTTCGGCCCCAGCGAGAAGATCTTTGAGCTCCTCGACGATCTGTTGCTTGCTCTCCAGTGTGCGGCCCATAAGAAGGTGGAACGGAACGAGGGGAACAAGCAGGCAACGCAACCCTGACAGCTCCGAAAAGCTTCGAGGTCGCGGCGAGCTCCGCTCCGTTCGGAAGTCCCAGGTACTGGGAACCCCTTAGGGCCAAAGTTCTGTCACGGCGAACCGTGATCGCGTATACCTCGGCAGGACTTACGTTTGGGCCGCCCATCAAGCAATCGATGGACAGCCTCAGCAACCTGCTGTCTGCGGTAGGGCGCGTGCCCTTCTGGCTTGAGCCAGCTCAAAATCATACAGGTCAGCCTTCCAGCACTGGCCGCAACCTTTGCAGCCATTGGCCATAGCCGGCGCGATTGAGATGGAGGCCATCGCTGCTGAAGGCGTGCCTTAACCCCTGGGCATCTTGAAAGTCGGTGGTCAGATCGAGAAAATCGGCGGCTGGCGTTTGACGCCTCAACAGGCGATTCAGCCGCTCCACTTCCGCCAGGGCGGCAGTGCCGCAGCTTCGGATCTGGCAGGGCAGGGTGGAAACCTGAATCAGCCGCTGACCTGGAGTGGCGAGTGCTTGGCGTATCTGGGCCAGGCGCTGGGCTACAGACTCGGCCTTGGCCCCATGGCGCAGATCATTGATCCCTGCCATCAGCACATAGGTGTGGGGTTGATCGCGGCGCAGGCTGGGCAGCTGGGCCAACATATCCACGCTGGTGTAACCGGGCACCGCCGCATTGACGACCCGCCGATTCGGGAAGGCGGCCACCCAGGGACCGGCAGCAGTAATTGAATCGCCCACAAAAATCAGATCGCTGCGGGCGGCCAGTCGGGGAGGCCGAGTACAGCCACAACAAAAGACCCCCAACCCCAGCAGGGTGAGGGTCCGAAGCCAGATGCGAGACAAGCGGCCCCGGGGCCTTAGGCAGAAGTCAACCCTCCTGCTTGATGTCCTGCAGGGAGCCGAAATTGACATTGACCGAGGGGCCCATGGTGGAGGTGAGATACAGGCTGCGCCAGTAGCGACCCTTGGCTCCGCTGGGCTTGTTGCGGTCGATGGTTTCCTGCAGGGCCTTGAGGTTGTCCAGCAACTGGGCAGGCTCAAAACTGGCCTTGCCAAAGCGCACATGGACGATGCCACTGCGGTCGGCTCGGAATTCCAGCTTGCCTGCCTTGAACTCGGCAATCGCGCCAGCCAGATCGGTGGTCACTGTGCCGGCCTTGGGGTTAGGCATCAGACCACGGGGACCGAGAACCCGACCCAGCTTGGCCACCTTGGGCATCATGTCCGGGGTGGCGATCAACAAATCGAAGTCCATCGCCCCAGCGGCAATTTCATCCACAAGTTCGTCGTCGCCAGCCAGATCGGCACCGGCGGCCTTCGCTTCGGCCACCTTTTCGCCTCGGGCGATCACGGCGATGCGGATGGCCTGGCCAGTGCCGTGGGGCAGGGCCACGGTGGTGCGCAGTTGTTGGTCGGTGTACTTGGGGTCGATACCGAGACGGACGTGGGCCTCGATGGTTTCATCGAATTTGGCGTTGGCGTTGGCCTTCACCAGTTCGAGAGCCTCTAGGGGCTCATAGGCCCGCTCCTCAACCTTGGCGGTGAGGGCGACAAAACGCTTGGAGGGTTTGGGCATGGTGGCAAGGGGTACGAGCGACCTTGGGTCTCCCCCGATAGGTGGGCAGTGAGAGGTGCTGAGTTGTGGGATCAGTCGTTGACGACGACGCCCATGTTGCGGGCGGTGCCTGCAATGATGCGCATCGCCGACTCGACGCTGGTGCAGTTGAGGTCGGGCAGCTTGGTCTTGGCAATCTCCTCGAGCTGGGCGCGGCTGATGGCCCCGACACTGCCCTTGGATGAGGTGGCGGCACCCTTTTCGATGCCGGCCGCCTTGGAAATCAGCACCGCAGCGGGCGGGGTCTTGGTGATGAAAGTGAAGCTGCGGTCTTCAAAGACCGAGATCTCCACCGGAATCACGTACCCGGCCTTTTCCTGGGTGCGAGCGTTGTACTCCTTGCAGAACGCCATGATGTTGACCCCGTGCTGACCGAGGGCAGGACCCACCGGCGGCGCAGGGTTGGCTTTGCCGGCCTGGAGGGCCAGCTTGATCACGGCTACGACTTTCTTGGCCATCGGCTGGACGTCTGACGGAACTTCCCTGAAGGGAGAGGGGACGGATCTCCCACGGGGGGAGATGGGGAACCACTCCCCGAAGGGAGCGCTGCGGATCGCCGGACCGGGGTGGGTCTGGCGCACGGGTGGCGGTCAGGCCACAGGGGCCGCCCTCCGCAGGGAGGCGACCCCGGTGCTGAATCAGTTCTGTTTACTGATCTGGGAGAATTCGAGTTCGACCGGGGTTTCACGGCCAAAGATGGAGAGGAGGGCCTTGAGCTTGTTGCGTTCGCCCGACACATCAATCACCTCACCCTGGAAGTCCTTGAAGGGACCTGCAGTGACAAGGATCTGATCGCCCTCGCTGATATCAACCTTGACTACGGGTTTCTTCTCGGCGGCCCGCTTGAAGATGCGATCCACCTCCTGTCGACTCAGGGGCCTGGGGCGAATGTGGCCTCGGGCCTTACCGGTGGCGCGCCTTTCTTCTTGGCCGACAAAATTGATGACGTTGGGCGTACTGCGCACCGCCATCATCGTGTCCTCATCCAAAATCATGCGCACCAGCACATAACCAGGAAACACCTTCTCGTCAATGGACTGGCGACTGCCGTCCTTCTTCAACTTGACCCCCGGGGTCTGGGGAATCTCGATCTCCAAAATGCGATTGTCGACCCCAAGGGTGACGGCCCGCTGTTCGAGGGTAGCTTTCACCTTCTTCTCACAGCTTGAGGCCACCTGGACGGCAAACCAACGGGCCACCTGGGGCGTCTCGATCACCTCGGCCCCAGGCCCCTCCAGGGCAAGGGGACCGGACTCGGCTGGCAATTCGGCGGGGCTGACCTCAAGGATCACTCCCAATGGCTCGGACATTGGCGGTTGGATACCACCAGGCGCTTCCAGACCTTCTGGCGCTTCCAGATCCTCTGGGGGCTCCAGGTCGTTAGTAGATAAAGAAGTCACGGGCACGGTCATCAACGGAACACCTGGATGGACGCCCAGTGGAAAAAGCGATCAACAGCGGCGATGGCCGCCGCCGAAAGGGCCACCATCAAGATCACCGCCACGGATTCGCTGAACAGCTGCTGGCGGCTGGGCCAGACCACCAGGCGCAGCTCGGCCAGAGTCTGGGCCAGAAAACCTTTGCCTTCAGCCGCAATGGCCTCTGGCTCATCCGTACCGGCAGCGGCGGATTCGCCAAGCGGAGGCATGGGGCCTGGCCCCTCCGGTCGCTCGGGTGTGCTCTGGCTGGTGGTAGTTGGGGTGATCTGAGCCACTGGGCACGTGGCGTAGCCACGGATGGAGGGAGGCGCGACGAGGGCTGGGACGGCCTCGACAAACGATCACCCTACTGGACGCTCTCCGGGGGTGTTGGAGCCAGGGGGCCAGAGTCCCGCAGGGGCACAAAGTTCAGTCCAGGGTCTGCCTTGCCGCTGGGGGCTTGCAGGCATTGCACCCTCACTCCCCAGGCACCCCGGAATTGATCTTCGAGCAGGGCGGTGGCCAGGGGATTCTCGATGCGACGCCGCAGCACCCGCCGCAAGGGCCGCGCCCCGTATTCGGGCTCGTAACCCTGCTGGGCCAAGAGCGCCACCACGGGCTCCTCCACCTGCAGTTGCAGCTGTTGTTCGGCCAGCAAGGCCTCCAGCTCCTTGATCTGCAACCGCACGATCCGTTGCAGATCGGCACGACCCAAAGGACGGAAGCGGATTACCTCATCAATCCGGTTGAGAAATTCGGGACGAAACTGGCGGGAGAGGGCCTCTTCCACAGCCCGATCGAGGTCGGCATCGGCGGCGGCCAGGGCCATTGGGTCCCCCTCGCCCATCTCGGCATGGCGTTTGGCACTCTCCAAAATGGCGCGGCTGGCCAAATTGCTGGTCATCAGCACCACGGTGTGGCGAAAATCCACGGTGCGCCCCTGAGAATCGGTCAAGCGTCCGTCGTCCAGCACCTGCAGCAGCAGGTTGAAGACATCGGGATGAGCTTTCTCGACCTCGTCTAGCAGCAACACCGCATAGGGCCGGCGCCGCACGGCCTCCGTGAGCTGGCCCCCCTCCTCGTAGCCCACATAACCCGGCGGTGCCCCCACCAGGCGTGCCACGGCATTGCGTTCCATGAATTCGCTCATGTCAAGGCGCACCAGGGCCTCTTCCTCATCGAACAGGGCGGCGGCAAGGGCCTTGGCCAGTTCGGTCTTGCCGACCCCCGTGGGCCCCAAAAACAGAAAGGAACCCACCGGACGGGTGGGAGCCTGCATGCCGGCCCGGGCCCGGCGGATCGCTGCGGCCACGGCGGCCACGGCCTCGGGCTGCCCCACCACCCTCTCGCTGAGGCGACTCTCCATTTCCAGCAGTTTCTGACGCTCGCCGGCCAGCAGGCGCTGCACCGGAATCCCGGTCCAACGGGCCACCACATCGGCGATATCCCATTCCTCCACCTGCTCCCGCAGCATCGGGTCTTGCTGCAGCTCCGCTTCGAGGGTCTGGCGTCGTTGCTGCAAACCATGGAGCTGGTCAAAACGCAAGCGCGCCGCTGCCTCGAGATCCCCATCCCGCTCGGCCTCGGCGATGGCCTGGCGCAGGCCTTCATCCTCTTCCAGCAACAGCCTCAATTCCGCCAACCGCTCCTTCTCAACAGCCCAACGGCGCTGCACGGCATCCAGGGCGGCCTGGGCCTGGCGGCGCTGTTCCTGTAAGGCCATTTTCTCCCCCAGGGGAGCGGCCTCGGCGGCGAGCAGGGCTAACTCAATGCGCCGCAGGTCGGCCTCGGCCGCCTCCACGATCTCCGGTTTGGAGGTCACCTGCATGCGTAGTTGGGCCGCCGCCTCATCCACCAGGTCGATGGCGGAATCGGGCAGGCAACGGTCGCTGATGTAGCGCTCCGCCAAACGAGCCGCCGCCACCAGGGCCCCGTCGGCAATCGTGACGCCATGGTGCAGCTCATAGCGCTCCCTCAACCCCCGCAGAATCTCCAGGCAGGTGGCGCGGTCCGGCTCGCGGATCAGCACCTGTTGGAAACGGCGCTCCAGGGCGGGGTCCTTCTCGATGGTGCGGCGGAAATCCTCGGGGGTGGTTGCGCCGATGCAGCGCAGATCACCACGGGCCAGGGCCGGCTTGAGGATGCCAGCCGCATCGCTGCCCGAGCGCTCGCCATTGACCACGGTATGGAGTTCGTCGAGGAAGAGCACAACTCCGCCCGCTCCTTCCGCCTGGGCCACCTCCTTGAGCACGCTGCGCAGCCGTTCTTCGAACTGACCGCGAAACTTGGCACCGGCGATCAGGGCCCCCAGATCGAGGGCGACCAGTCGCACTCCCCGCAGGGAATCGGGCACATCACCCGCCACGATGCGCTGGGCCAGCCATTCGGCCACAGCGGTCTTGCCGACACCAGGCTCGCCGATCAGGACAGGATTGTTCTTGCCCCGCCGGGAGAGCACCTGGATCAAACGGCGAATCTCGGTGTCGCGGCCGATCACCGGATCCAACTGGCCGGCGCGGGCGGCTGCGGTGAGATCGCGGCCGTAGCGCTCCAGCGCCGAGGGCTCCCGCTCCGCCTCAGGCCCGAACTCGGCCCCGGACCCGTCCAGCCGTTGCAGCCTGAGGCTCTCGGGCTCGGCCCTTCCCTGCTGTGGGGAGCCCGCGCTGGCACGGGCAGTAGGGGCAGTAGGGGCGGCGGGGGCGGCAGGGGCGGCGGCCACTGCAGCCCCTGCCTGCTTGGCCTCGGGGCGCCACTGGCGCAAGAGCAGATCTTCGCTGAGACCCTCTTGGGCCAGCATACGGGCACCCAGTCGTGGGTCGCTGACCAGGGCGATCAGCAGATGGGGCACATCGAGGCGGCGCTCTCCCCAGCGGGCCCTATGGCGATCCGCCGCTTCCAGCAGCTCTTCAAGGGCCTCACCGACATAGAGGGTCTCGTCTCGTGCGGGGGGCTGGTCAGCGCAAAACGCCTCCAGACGATCCAATAAACGATCCTCATCAATCGGCAGGGAATCACTCCAGGTCGTGAAGCGCCGATCCAGCAGCAAAGCCAAAAGCAGGTGCTCGACGTCCATCGAGCCATGGCGCCAGCGGCGGGCCTGGTCCTGGCTGGCGATCAGCAGATCCCAGGCTGTGTCACTGAAACGCTCCGGATCGGCGGTGAGACTGGTTTGGGCCGCACTTAACGAAGGGGATTCGGCAGGCATGGGCAGACTGACCTCAGGAAGCCAGGGCGGGCGGTGGTGATGTTGTCTGAATCAGTTCGATGCGGTAGCCATCGGGGTCCTCCACGAAGGCAATAACTGTGCTGCCGTGCTTCATCGGTCCAGGCGGACGCACCACCTTGCCGCCCTTAGCGGCTATGGCCGCGCAGGTGGCCCCTATGTCCTCCACCCCGATGGCGATATGGCCGTAGCCCTTGCCCAAGTCATAGGCGGCCGTGTCCCAGTTGTGGGTGAGCTCCAGCACGGTGGTTTCCCTTTCAGAGCCGTAACCAACGAAGGCAAGGGTGAAGCGACCTTCGGGATAATCCTTGCGCCGCAGCAGTCCCATGCCGAGCACCTCGGTGTAGAACCGCAGGGATCGTTCCAGATCGCCCACGCGCAGCATGGTGTGGAGCAGTCGCATCAGTGGGGCACCCGGGGTGATGGGGAGGAAAGAGCAAGCCTTCCTTGCCATTGTTAGCCCATTACGGGCACGAGGAACACATGTCAAGTAGATGGCGCCCCATAGGATCGCCGCCAACAGCCTTGGACTTGTGCTCGACTCCCTCGACCTGGTTATCGATTCGATCGTGGCCCGCGAGGTCCTTGATTCCCGCGGCACCCCCACGGTGGAAGCCGAGGTTTACCTGGAAGGGGGCGCTACTGGACGGGCGATTGTGCCCAGTGGCGCCAGCACCGGGGCCCATGAGGCCCACGAACTGCGCGACGGCGATGCCCGCCGTTACTTCGGCAAGGGGGTCAGCCAGGCCGTCGAGAACATTGAGGAGCGCATCGCGCCTGCCCTCTGTGGACTGTCTGCCCTGGATCAAGGCGCCGTGGATGCGTCCATGGTCGAACTGGATGGCAGTGACAACAAATCAGCCCTCGGCGCCAACGCCATCCTGGCGGTGAGCCTGGCCAACGCCCAAGCAGCCGCCAGGGGCCTGGGATTACCTCTTTATCGCTACCTGGGCGGACCGATGGCCAATCTCCTACCCGTGCCCCTGATGAACGTCATCAATGGTGGGGCCCACGCCTCCAACAACATGGATTTCCAAGAATTCATGTTGGTGCCCCACGGGGCCAACAGTTTTCGCGAAGCCCTGCGCTGGGGCGCCGAGGTGTTCCACACCCTCAAAGGACTGCTCAAGGATCAAGGGCTCTCCACGGCAGTAGGCGACGAAGGGGGCTTCGCCCCAGATCTGGCCGATAACGCCGCCGCCGGTGACCTGCTGGTCCAGGCGATCGAAAAAGCCGGCTACCGCCCCGGCGATCAGATATCCCTGGCCCTGGATGTGGCCAGTACTGAGTTTTTCAAAAACGGCCGATATGCCTTCGGGGGAGGCCAATACAGCAGCGCTGAAATGGTCGACCAACTTGCCAACCTAGTCAATCGCTTCCCGATCGTTTCGATCGAAGACGGGGTGGCAGAAGATGATTGGGAAGGTTGGGCCCTGCTCACCGAAAAACTCGGGCGCACAGTGCAATTGGTGGGTGACGACCTGTTTGTGACCAATACGGCCCGGCTGCGGCAGGGCATAGAACGGGGCGTTGCCAATTCGATCCTGATCAAGGTGAATCAAATTGGATCGCTAACCGAAACGCTGCAAGCCATCGATCTTGCCGGGCGTGCCGGGTACACCAGTGTCATCAGCCACCGCAGCGGCGAAACCGAAGACGTAACGATTGCCGACCTGGCGGTAGCCACCCGCGCCGGCCAGATCAAGACCGGCTCGCTCAGCCGCAGCGACCGGGTGGCCAAGTACAACCAACTTCTGCGCATTGAAGACGAACTGGGAACCCAGGCCATCTACGCCGGCAGCGATGACCGGGGCCCCCGCGGCAAGGCCTGAATCCAATCGTGTCGCTCATAACACCCTCCAGATTCGGTTTCGGCACGTCTGGCATAATGGGCTCAGCACTCACTTCAGCTGGCCGGCTGAGACTGCTGGAGGTGGCTTTTGAAGAGGGCATCAGCCACTTTGATACGGCTCCTCTTTATGGACAAGGGCAGGCGGAAGCCCTAGTTGGCAACTTTGCCCGCTCCCGGCGAGAAGCCCTAACGATCACCACTAAATTCGGCCTAGTTCCCAATACCTATCCTGCGTTGCTTCGCCCCCTGCTACCCATCGCCAGGGTAGTAAATAGGAGAATACTGTCCAAGGATCTACTACTGGCTTGCTTGAATCGGGTCACGCCAAAAAAGCCGCTGAAATCGCCCGCCCCCTCGACGGTGAACTTGGCAGCCAATACGGCCGACAGCCCCTCAGATAACTGGCCTGGTGAAGCAACAGTCATGCCTCCAGTTCCTTATACACCGAAAACCATTCGCGAGCAACTCGAACAAAGCCTACGCCGGCTCAAAACTGATCATATTGATTATTATTTACTGCACGAATGCCATGTGCAATACCTCCAACCAGTCATTCTGGAATGTCTAGATAGAAGCGTCCAGGAAGGAAAAATTCGCCACTACGGCATCGGCAGTGGCCGCTGGCAAAGCCGCTGCATCTTGGAGAAGTATGCCACTGTGCCCTGGGTGGTCCAGATCCCGGACGGCTGGTCGAATTGCGATACTGATTGGTTTGCCCAGCGGGCTCAACCACCTCTGTTTACCCACAGCTCACTGCGCCTTTCTTTGCAAGCAGATCCTGGGTCAATGGAGACTATGAAGCGACGTTGGGCCGAGCTGACCAACCAGGATCCAGACCAGCCTGATTTATTGAGTGAACTGCTGCTCAGTGGGGCCCTGATCAAAAATGCATCTGGTTGCGTGGTGTTTTCCAGCCGCCACGCCCGACACATCCGCAGCAATGCGGCCCTGCTCAAAATGCTTGAGGCCCGCCAAACCGCAGTTGAAACCCTGCTGCACGAGCAGCAACGGCCTGCCGGCGGGTCCTGAGCGATGTTCATCGATTTTGCCGATTCCGCCAATGCCATTGAGCATCAATGGGACATCTGCATCGTCGGCAGTGGGGTGATTGGTCTGGCCATCGCCAGCCATTTGCTTGACCACAGCAAGCGTC
>JBIIJV010000246.1:0-3845 GCA_044233545.1 Cyanobium sp. | reverse complement strand
CGGCTACCCAAATGACGGCCGCCGCCAACCAACTGGAGACCCCGGCCAAAAAAACCCCGGGAGGCAATGGCTTGGGCAGCCAGTTGCTGAACGCCGGGGTGGGCGTTGTGCAAATGCTGGCGCCGTTGGCGATGAAAACCCTGTCAGGGTTGTGATCGCAGCGGCGCGCTGGGATCGGCGAGGAAGCGACGGCTGTCGTTAGTACCGGGCTGGTAGCCGTAACCGAAATTGCCGCCTTCGTTGTCATTGATGATGCGCGGGGTCACCAGAATCACCAGCTCGCGCTTGGCGCGGTTGTTATTGCTGCTGCGGAAGAACTGACCAATGATCGGTACATCGCCGAGGATCGGCCACTTGGATACTTCCTGGCGGTCGGCATCGGAAATCACCCCGGTCATTATCAATGTCTGGCCATCGCGCACCCGGGCACTGCCGGTGTCGAGGCGGCGCACCGCCAGAATATCGACGAGACCGCAACCTGCCACTGGCTGCTGGCGCAGGGCAGCGGTGATCGCCGGCGACATCGAGAAAGTAACAAAACCGTTGTCATCAATTTTGGAGACGCGGGCGCCAAAAGTGAGGCCGGCAATGCCAAATTCGGGTTGGCAGGAATTGCCATTGCCATTGGTGCCCGTGGTCACGGTGTAGTTGGTGATCACCTGCTCACCGACTGTTACATAGGACTCGTTGGCCTTGGTGCGACCGATGGTGGCGTTATTGTTGGAGCCGGAGCTGCCGGAGCTGTTGGAATTGTTGCCAGAGCCGCCGCTGGAGAGATTGGCGATGTTGATGGCCTGGGTGTCTTCACCCTTGCGCAGTTCTTCAGCATTTTCGCTGAGAATCAGGGTGGGGCTGGCTAGGACTTTGGTACTGCTTGATTGAATAGTGGCTTTGACAAAATCAAAAAGTTGATTCTTAGGATATGCAAAGTTTGTGGGAGAACTTCGTGTGTAAGTATCTGCTGTGGCCGGTGTCCCCAAGATTAAACGTTGTTGACCTGTTGCAGGGTCGAATACAATGCGATCTGGTGTACCAGGCGAGCCAGGAGTGAAACCGCTTGTACCTGGCTGCAAAGGATTATTAAATTGTCCAAAAGAAGGTCTTTTAAAAGTATCGGTGGTTACGCCAGGGTACGGTGTGCCGCTCAATTGATCAATAAAGCCACCGTCCCCTGGTGGTAAGGCGCCAGTCCCAACTAATGGGTTGGTTCGACCCGTAGCTGAATAGCTACCAGGCAGACCCGCCTCGGGGGTGGAAGGAGGCTGAAAGCTGCCAAAATTTGCTAATACTTGACCTTGATTGTTTACAATAAAACTATTACCCCAACGCACCGCAAAACTATTTTCAATTGTAGCGTTATTACCCAAGGAAACATCCAATATCTTCACCGAAAGCGCCACCTGGCGCTGGCGTAGATCCAGCTGGCGTAGATAGCTTTCGGCCACGGTCACAAGCCGCGGCTCGCCCACCAGGGTGATGGTGGAGAGGCGCGAATCGGTGGTGGCGATCAACCCCTGCAGGGGGCCGGATCCGGCCGAATAGGATTCCACCTTGGTCTGACGGCTGGAGGTGGTGGTGGCCAAGTTACTGGCACCAACGGCGGTGGTGTTGGGATTGGCTCCTTCGGTGATTGCCGTGTTAATCGTGTTTGTCTTGGTGACCTGGGCCCCCAAATTGGCCAGATAATCGGCAGCCGAATTGGCGTTCACCTGGTTGAGCCGATATACCTTGGAAAGCTGGGCCACAACACTCTTGCCCTGCACATTGGGTCCCGCCAAAATCGTATTGCCCTGCCGTTTGCCCTGCAGACCCGCCGCCAACAGGGCCGAATTGATAGCCTGTGCGTAGTTTTCATTACGGAATAAAATCGAGATCGGGTACTTGGGGGCCGCCGCCCCGGCGTTATCCGCCTTATTCGTATCTTCGACAAACACAAACCCATAACCCCCCTTTTGGCTGAGGGTCTTCAGCACTAATCGGGCATCCGCATTATTAAGGTTCATGTCTATCGGCGGACCGCTGACATTTAGATAGCTGCTGTTGGTGAGCAGCATCGTGCCCACCGCCATGTCCCCCACCGGCGGCGCCACCGCCCGCGGTTGCAGCGGCGGCACATAGGCAGCCGTCGGTTCGCTCACCCGGCCGGGCCGGCGCAAATCCAGGCTGCTCGTCTGCTGGCTGGCCTGGCCGCTGCTGGCAAAACTCAAAATCAAATCACGGCCATCGGCGCTCACCACCGGCCGGCCCAGGGGATAGCCCGGAATCGGCGTGATCTGCAGTTCAAACACCTGGCCAGCACCCACCAAACTGAGGCTCTGGAAACCGGCCTCCGGCACCGACAGCCGTTGGCCGCCACCCGGCAGCGCCGCCGGGCGGGAGGTGAGCAACCGCCCCAGCCACACCGTGCCCCGGGTGGTCTGCTGCAGTTCCGGCGCCGAACCGACCCCCTCAATCACCACCTCAACCCCATCGCTCTGGCGCCGCACCCGCAGATTCAACTGCTGGGTTGTAACAATCACCTGGCCCTTCTGCACCCCAGCAGCCCCCTGCTGGGCTTGGCCAACGTCCTGGCCGCGGGCCGCCGCAGCCCAGCCGCCCACCCCACCGCTGGCCGCCAACACGGCAAGCGACAGGCTGAGGGCCCGCGGCCGGACCTGGCTGGCTACCCCAGGGGCAGTGGCGGCAAGGTACCGGTAATCCATGGGGTGGCAACGCAGACGGGGCATGGGGTGGGAAGCGCGGATCAACGGGCGGATCCGGCAGCAGGGGCAGCCGCAGGGGCCGGAGGCCTAGGGGCCTGAGCCCCAGGGGGGCTGCCAGCAGCTGGGCTGCTCGGGGTGGTGGCCCCGCCGGCCGGCACGCTGGCAGCGCCGCCGGGGGCATCAAAGACCACCAGCGACAACTTCATCACCAAAAGCGGCGAAGACCCTGGCAAAACAACCGCCTCGGGGGAGGGGGCACTGCCAGCGGGCTTCTCAACCATCGCCAAACTCAAATCTTGCTGCTTGACCAACACCTGCAGCCGTTCCAGCCGCTGCAGAAAGGCCAGGATCTGGGGGAAGGTGCCTTGAACTGAAAGCAATAGCGGGTTTTCCACCACCCCATCGGCGGCAGCAAACCCAGGGGCCGGGGCGGCTCCAGGGGCAGGGGCGGCACCAGGGGCAGCGGCGGCGGAGCTACCCGGTAGGGTTGGTTTCGCCCCAGGTGCAGGAGTGCCCGGCTTGGCTGGCGCTGCACCGGGAACCGCCACAATCACGCTCTGTTCGTAGAGCGCCAGGCTCACGCCTGTGGCCTTGGCGTCGTTGTCCAAGGTGGCCAGCACCGTGCCCCGATCCCCACCCCCGACCAGCAGGGTGCGCAACTTGCTGGTTTGGGTCTCGGCCTGCTTGAGGGCCGCCTGGCGGCGGGCGAGGCTGGTGTTCACCTCCGTGAGCTGGTCCTGGAGCCGCTTCAGCCGCTCGGCCCGCTCCCACTCCGAGCGCAGGCTCATGAGTAGGGGCAGCAGCACCCCAGCGGCCAGCAAGGTGGCCACCAGGCCAAAGGCCGCAATCGGCAGCCCCAGCCATAGACGACGCAGCAGCTGCTCTGAAAGGGCTGGCGGTTCGCTTAAGTCGCCCCCTTGGCTCTTAAGAAACGAAAAAGTCATTGCAACAGCCCCTCGCGATCGAGCAGCTCCAAACGGCCAGCCATACCCTCCGCACCAAGAACCCGCAGCACTGCCGACTTCTGTTTCGGTTTCAGGATGGCCAGGGGGGCATTGAGCTCAAAAGACACGCTGGTAGGCGTGAACAAGACCAAAGGATTGGCTGCTTTTTCAACCGGCAGGGGCTTGCTGACCGCCGGCA
>JBIIJV010000218.1:0-4654 GCA_044233545.1 Cyanobium sp. | reverse complement strand
ACGGCCAAAGCTGCGATCCCGTAGCAAAGGGGCCCGCAGCAGCTGCTTCAGCTCGCGGCGATTGGCCGGTTTGAGCAACCCGAGCCAGAGATCCTGGTCGGAGCCCCCGTTGGCCAGGTCCGCCGCCAATGAAAGCTGTTTATTGCCCTGACTCCAGCGCTGCAGATGCCGCAGGTTGATGGGGATTTGCAGGTGCTCCAACTGGATCTCCAGTACCTCGGCGGCCCCAGCAGGCGAAGCCGTCACCAGAGCGGACGACACCGCCAAGGCGCCCAGGAGTCTGGTGATGACGGCGGCTCCCCCTTGGAGCCAAGATCGGGACAAGGACCGCAACCCGCCTGGGGAGCTCAGTGGGCATGCCCGCCGGCGGCATCGCCAGAGGCAGGCGCCGCCTGCCCGGGCAGCCAGGCCTCATGGGGCAGGGGTTCGGTGCCGTATTCCCAGTCGTCGTAGTCGGGATCGTTGCGAATCTGCTGGTGAATCTGCTTCTGGGCCTCGAAATCGTGGGCTTGGGGCGGCGTGCCCGCCGCGCCGTCGTCAAGGGGGAGGGGGGCTTGCGGGGAGGTCATCGGAACCAGGGTCGATGAACTTCATTCTGACGGGGGATCAGCCGGGGGCGCCGGTCGGCCGCCCGGAGCCCTGGGCCCGAAAGGCGGCCACGGCCACCGGAATCGTTGGATAAAAGGCATCGAAACCGAGACGGGCCACCAAGCCCGCCCTTTCGAGTTCGTGAAACAGACCCTGCTTGACGCGGGTCATCGCAAACCGGATGCCACGACCCTGCAGTTCCTGGGCCAACTCAGCGAGCATGTCGGCCGCTGTGATGTCCAGCTCAATAATCGCCTCGGCATTCAGCACGAACCACTGCACGGGCTCCACCTCGGCGGCGATCGCCGCCAGGGCCCGACGCTCGAAGTCATTGGCATTGGCAAAACAGAGGGGCGCGTCATAGCGGTAGAGCACCAGGCCAGGCACGGTGCTACCCCCCGGCCAGTCCTTGACATCGTGGAAACCGGCCAGGTCCCTCACTTCCCCCAGCACCGCGTCGTGGGGACGGGCGACGCGGGCGAACAGATCCAGCACGGACAAACCCACCGCCACCACCACACCGGAGAGAATGCCGCTAAACAAAACCCCAAGCAGGGTCACCAGGGCCAACAAAAATTCACTGCGCTTAAAACGCTGCAATCTGCGAAAAGCATCGATATCAATCAGTTGCAGGGCGGCGAACACCACCAGGGCCCCCAGCACCGGCCGCGGGAACAACGCCAGCAGGGGCCGCAGCCAAAGCAAAACGGCCAGCACCACCGCCAGGGCCACCAGCGCATAGCGCTGACTGCGGGCCCCCATGGCATCCGCCAGGGCCGTGCGGGTGTTGCTGCTGCTGACCGGGAACCCCTGGAACAGCGAGGTGGCCACATTGGTAACCCCAAGGGCCACCAACTCCTTGCTGGCATCAATCCGCTCCCCATGGCGCTGGGCAAAGGAGCGGGCCGTCAACATGTTGTCGGAGTAACCCACCAGGGCGATGCCGACAGCGCCGAGCATCAGTGGTTGCCAGCTAGCCAGCGTCAAGCCCGTCGGCAGTACCAAAGCGGGCAGGCCCGCCTCAATCGTGCCCACCATCGCCACCCCCTGCCGATCCAGGTGCAGCAACCCCGAGGCGGCAGTCGCCAGCAGCACCACCAGCAAGGGCCCGGGCAGGTGGGGACGCCAGCGACGCAGCACCAGCATCAACAGCAGGGCCAGGCCGGCCAAAGTCAGGCTGGGGCCATGCACCAGTGCCTCCAGGGCCTCCCACAACGAATCGGCCCTGGGGCCGATGCCGGTGAGGGTGTGCATCTGGCCGGCGATCATCAACAGCGCCACCCCGGCCAGGTAGCCCACCAGGATTGGCTGGGAGAGCAGATCGGCCAGAAAAGCCAACTTCAGCAGGGCCGCCAGCAGGCACACCAACCCCACCAGCAGGGCCATCAGGCTGGCCAGGGCGATGGACCCGGACCGATCGCCCGCCGCCACCATCGGCCCCACCAGGGCCGCCGTCATCAAGGCGGTGGTGGTTTCCGGGCCCACCGATAGCTGGGGGGATCCCCCCAGCCAGGCATAGATCACAATCGCGGGCAGCATCGCCCAGAGGCCATTGATCGGGGCGAGGCCGGCCAGCTCGCCATAGGCCATGCACTGGGGGATGAGATAGGCCGCCACCGTGAGACCCGCCGTCAGATCACCCGGCAAAAAGGCATCCCCCAGGGGGCGTCCCCCCAGGGGGGATCGGTTCACCGGTGCTGCCAAAAATCAGACAGACAATCAGACATTGAACAAGAACTCCATCACGTCTCCCTCGGCCACCACATACTCCTTGCCTTCACTGCGCAGCCAGCCCCGGTTGCGGGCTTCGGCCAACGAACCCGCCTCCAGCAGCTGCCCATAGCCCACGGTCTGGGCCCGGATGAAGCCGCGCTCAAAATCCGTATGGATCACACCAGCTGCCTGGGGGGCCGTCATGCCCGCCTTGATCGTCCAGGCCCGGGTCTCCTTTTCGCCGGTGGTGAAATAGGTGCGCAGGCCCAGCAAGCGGTATGTGGCGCCGATCAGACTGCGCAGCCCCCCCTCGCTCACCCCCAATCCGGCCAGGAATTCAGCCCTTTCTGCTTCTGGCAACTCCATCAGTTCCGCCTCCACCTGGGCCGAAATCCGAACCGTTTCCGCCCCCTCTCGCTGCGCCAGGGCCGCCACCGCTTCGACCATGGCGTTGCCGCTGGCCAGGTCGTCTTCGTTGACGTTGGTGGCATAGATGATCGGTTTGGCGGTGAGCAGGCCAAGGGGACGCAGCAGCACCTGTTCGTCATCGCCGAGAGGCAGCGAACGGGCGGCCCCACCCTCCTCCAGCACCGCCTGAATGCGCTCCAAAATCCCGTCCTCCACCGCGGCTTCCTTGCTGGTGCGCAGCTGCTTTTTGAGGCGTTCGCGGCGCTTCTCCACCTGGGCCAGATCGGCCAGGGCCAGCTCCAGATTGATCACCTCCACGTCGCGCAGCGGATCCACCGATCCCGAGACGTGGATGACGTCGTCGTCTTCAAAGCAACGCACCACATGGACGATGGCGTCGACTTCCCGGATGTTGGCCAGGAACTTGTTTCCCAGCCCTTCACCCTGGCTGGCCCCCTTGACCAGGCCGGCGATATCGACGAACTCGACCCTTGTGGGGATGATCTCCTTGGAACTGGAAACCTTGGCGAGCTGAGCGAGGCGCCCATCGGGCACCGCCACAATCCCGCTGTTGGGTTCGATGGTGCAGAAGGGGAAATTGGCGGCGGTGGCCTGGGCGTTGGCCACCAACGCATTGAAGAGGGTGGACTTGCCCACGTTGGGCAAGCCGACGATTCCGGCTTTAAGCATGGTCGGAATCTACGAGCCGCTGCCCCAACAACCCATCACATTGGCGCGAATAAACAGCGAGACTGGCTCCACTCCCTGGCCCTTGATGTCCGCCCCCATCCCCCTGCAGCCCGCTAATCGGGAACCGGAAGGCGTCTCGCTCAGCCGATCCCCCAGCCGAATCCCTTCCCTTGAACGGCCGCCGAAACCAGCGTCGGTTGAACCGGAAATGGTCTTGCCGCCACCTCCCAGCCCCAGCCCCTCCCGCCGCCGCAATCGCCGCGGTCTCTGGATCGGCCTGGCCCTGCTGGTGCCCGCCCTGGCGGGCTTGGGCTGGTGGCTGCGGCAACAGGCCCTGGCCAAACGGGATATCGGCCCCTTCACGGTGCTCTCCCGCACCGGCTCCCTGCCCGGGTTGGTTACCGCCACCGGCGAGCTGGACGCGGTTAATCGGGTCAACGTCAGCCCCAAGCGCCAGGGCCAGTTGGTCGAGCTGCTGGTGGATGAGGGCGATCAGGTGGTGGCGGGCCAACCGATTGCCCGCATGGACGATGGCGACCTGCGCGACCGCATTCAAGAGCTGCAGGCCAATTTGCTGGCCGCCAGATCCGAACTAGAGCGCAGCCGCAGTGAGCTGCAGCGCAATGAACCGTTGTTTCGCCAAGGGGCCATCAGCCTCAACGACCTCAACCGTTTCCGTTCGGATTACGAGGTCAAGAGCATGGCCCTCAACGCCGCCGGCCAGCGCCTCGAACAGCGCCTGGTGGAACGGGAAGAGCTCATCATCAGGGCCCCCTTCAGCGGCGTCATCAGTCAGCGATTTGCCGAACCCGGCGCCTTTGTCACCCCAACCACCACCGCCTCGGCCACCGCCGGAGCCACCAGCTCATCGATCGTCGAACTGGCCCGGGGGCTTGAGGTGATCGCCAAGGTCCCCGAAAGCGACCTGGGCCGCCTGCAATTGGGCATGCCCGCCAGCGTTCGGGTCGAATCGTTTCCCGATCGGCGCTTTGCCGCCCGGCTGCGCCAGATCGCCCCGCGAGCGATCAAGACCAACAACGTGACTTCCTTCGAAGTCAAATTGCAGCTGACCGAGCCAGCGCCCCAACTGCGCATTGGCATGACCGCCGACGTTGATTTTAAGACCGGCAACCTGGGTCCCCGCACCCTGGTCCCCACCGTGGCGGTGGTCACCGAAAACGGCCGGCCGGGGGTGCTGCTGGTCGGCAAAGACCGGGAGCCCAAGTTTCAGCCGGTGCAATTGGGGGTGAGCAGT
>JBIIJV010000090.1:0-10597 GCA_044233545.1 Cyanobium sp. | reverse complement strand
CGGGACACCCAGAGCATCTCCGGATTGGCCAGCGACACCCCCATTTTCATCGACCTGCCGCCGTGGGCGAAGAAGCGGCCATGAACCGCAAGGCTGCCGCCACGATGCGACCGCTGGCGTAGCCATCCCCGAAGGGATTGTGGGCCATCGCCATGGCCCCGTAGGCCTCGGCGTCCTCCAGCAGGCGGCTGGCTTCAGCGACGATCGTGGAGCTGTCGGTGCCGATCAGCCTGGCGGTTCCGGCCGCCACCGCCTCGGGCCGCTCGGTGGTGCGCCGCAGCACCAACACCGGTTTCCCCAAGGCGGGGGCCTCTTCCTGCAGACCGCCCGAATCGGTGAGCACCAGGGTGCAGCCGCGCAGGGCCGCCACCAAGTGGTTGTAATCGAGGGGTTCGGTCAAGAAGGCCCGCGGGTGGGAACCAAGCAGGGCCTGCAGCGGCTCCCGCACGGTCGGGTTGCGATGCAGGGGCAGCAGCAGGGCGGTGTCGGGATGCAGGTCCAGCAGGGCCAGCAAGCCACGGCCGATGTCCTCGAGGCGCTCCCCCCAGTTCTCGCGCCGGTGAACCGTGGCCAGCAGCACCCGCTGCCGGTGCCAATCCAGCCCCTCCACATGCCATTCGGGCGTGGTTTCCGCCATCTGCAGCAGGGCATCAATGACCGTGTTGCCGGTGGTGACCGTCTCCCCCACCACCCCTGAGGCCCGCAGGTTGAGGGCCGCCTGTTCGGTGGGGGCGAAATGCAGCACCGCCAGCTGGGAGATCAGCCGTCGGTTGGCCTCCTCCGGGAAGGGATCAAAAAGGTTGTCGGTGCGCAAACCCGCCTCGACATGGCCCACGGGCAGGCTCTCGTAGAAGGCCGCCAGGGCACTGGCAAAGGCCGTGGTGGTGTCCCCTTGGACCAAGACGAGGTCGGGCCTGAACTCCACGAATTCCTGGCGCAGCCCTTCCAGCGCTGCGGTGGTGACGTGGGTGAGGGTTTGGTTTGGTGCCATCAGGGCCAGGTCCCGATCCGCCTTGATGGCGAATAGGTCCATCACCTGGCTGACCATCTCGCGGTGCTGACCGGTGAGGACCACCCGGCTGCGGAAGTCGCCACTGGCCTGGAAGGCCCGAATCACGGGGGCCATTTTGATGGCTTCAGGACGCGTGCCCAGAACAAGGGTGACTAGCGGCAGGTCACCGGTGGAGTTGGACACGGCCAAGGAGCGGACACCCGGATCCTAAAGAGCGCCATGCTTATTCAAAGCTGGCAGCATTCAAAGCTGGCAGCATTGGAAGCTTGGGGCGGCAAGGTCACAATGCAAGCAGAGCCAAAGACGCCATGACCGATCTGCACCCCTTGGCGGGATTCGTCCCAGTGGGGACCACACCACCACCGCCACCCCCACCTCCCCTGGCTTTCGCCACCGAGCCGCACCAGCGGGAGGGTCGCTTCGGTCCCATGCCAGACACGGTCGAAGGCATCGTCCGAATAGCCCACAACAACAACTTTTCCGACGTCCACCTTGGCGTGGGAGAAGAGCCTCGCTACCGCAGTCGTGGCGACATCTTGCGCACCAATTGGCCGATAACGGATCCCACCTGCTTTCGCCAGTGGCTGCGGGAGCTGCTGGATCCGGGCGAACTAGATGTATTTTTAAGAGACAAGGAATACGATACTTCCCATACATTTTCGTTCGCGCGGGTGCGCATCAACCTGCTCGAAACAGTCAACGGCCTAGCCATGGTGCTGCGCCTAATTCCTACCGAAATCCCCAGCTTCGAAAAGCTGGGCCTGCCGCCGGTGATGAAGGATCTGGCCTGCCAAAGCCGGGGGCTCATCCTGGTGACAGGACCCACCGGCTCCGGCAAGACCACGACGATAGCCACCTTGATCAATCATATCAATGACACGATGAAACGCCATATCCTAACCATAGAAGATCCAGTAGAATTCATACATGAAAGTCGCCAATCTCTGATTAGACAACGGGAAGTGGGTCAGCACACCCGCGAGTTCCACAATGCCCTGCGGGCCTCCCTACGGGAGGACCCTGATGTGATTCTGATCGGCGAAATCCGCGACCAAACCACTTTGGCAACGGCCCTTGAGGCCTCCCAGACGGGCCACCTGGTGCTGGGCACCCTGCACACCAACTCAGCCGTGCGCACCGTCGAGCGGGTGCTGGGCATGTACACCCCCCAGGAAGAACACTTGATACGCCGCTCCCTGGCCGAATCCCTGCTGGCGGTGATCTCCCAGGGTCTGCTCAAGACCCTCGATGGCAGCCGGGCCGCCTACTTCGAAATTCTGATCAACACCGATGCTTGCCGCGACTATCTGGAACGGGGTGAACTCGATGCCATTGAAGAAATCATGGGCCGCAGCAACTTTGATGGCATGCAGACCAGCAACCAATCGCTACTGAACCTGGTGAACGAGGGTCGCGCCTTGCCGGAGGAAGCGCTGCTGCACAGCCTCAAACGCAGTGAACTGGCCCAGAGCCTGCGGGGCCGCAGCTGAATCCCGGCGGCCGCCACAACCTCCACCGCGTCCTGCCCCGGTGGGGGCCAGCCCCCACCGCGTCCAGCCCAAAAGGGGCAAACCCTTCAGGGGTGATGGGAAGCAAGACGGGCCACCAGCAGCACGGTCAGGCCCACGGACAGTCCCACCATGGCCAGACGACCATTCCAGATCTCAGCTTGGGGGGTAAAGCCCCGACGCCAAGAATTGAGCTCCTGGCGGGAAACCGGCTCTCCGGTGACCTCAGGAGCGTCCATATCAACGGTCGGGTCAGGGGAAGGATCCACGGAAGGGGGTTCGCCGAAGCCTGCGCTGTCAGAAGATCAGAAAAAAATTAACTGAGCGACGCCCAAGGGGGTTGCCTGAGCCAAAACAACGCATGATATGCACCTTAACGGCAATTAAACGACATTTGCCTGACTGCCTTTGGAGCCTCCATAAAGTTCACCAGCGTCCTCCAGGGCAAGCCTGGCCATCACCCCCAGCTCCAGGGGGCTGGTCAGGCCAGCCTCCAGCCGCTGCACGGCAGCCAGGCCGATCATGGCCGCATTGTCCGTGCAGAACTGCAAAGGGGCCCCAAACCAAACCAAACCGGCGGCGGCGGCCCGTCTCCCCAGCAGGTCTCTTAAACGCAAATTAGCTGCCACCCCCCCCACCAGCACCAAGGTGCCCAAGCCTTGATCCAGGGCGCATTGGCAGCTCCTTTCCACCAACACTTCGGCCACCACCTGTTCAAAACTGGCGGCCAGGTCGGCGACAGGCAGGGGGTCCGGCTCCTGTTCCAGTTGGCGCACCTGGCGCAGCATCGCCGTTTTCAGACCGCTGAAGCTGAAGTCATAGGGATGGAAACCCCCTTCGAGTCTGGAGACCCGGCCTTTGGGCAGGCGGAACCGGGCGGGATCTCCCGCCAGGGCCGCCGCCTGAATCGCCGGACCGCCGGGATAGCCGAGGCCCAGCAATCGCGCCACCTTGTCGAAGCATTCACCGGCGGCGTCATCGCGACTGCGACCCAACCGGCGGTAACGACCGGGAGCTTCGACCCGCACCAATTCGGTGTGGCCGCCACTGACCAGCAGCACCAGATGGGGCCAGGGCGGGGGGGGCTCCAGCAGCTGGGCCGAACACAAATGCCCCTCTAGATGATGCACACCCACAAAGGGCTTGTCATAAAGGCGGGCCAGGGTGCGGGCCGTCACCGAACCCACCAAAAGGGCCCCCACCAAACCAGGGGCCACGCTGGCGGCGACCCCATCCACGTCGGCCAGCGATAGGCCGCTCTGCCGCACCACCCGCTCGATCAACCCGGGCAGGGCCTCCACATGGCGGCGGGAGGCGATCTCCGGCACCACCCCGCCCCAGCGGGCATGTTCCTCCACCTGGGAGGCCACCGCGCTCGCCAGCACCCGGCGGCCCACCACGATGGCCGCCGCCGACTCGTCACAACTTGTTTCGAGGGCAAGAACCGTGGGCATTGGTCCGGGGGGCCTCTCTTACTGTCACTCGCAGACATCCTGCCCCCCAGGCAGATCGTTGCTTCCGTTATCCCGGCCCCCCTCACGCCGCCCCCCATGCGCCGTCTTTTCGCCGTTCTCCTCTCCGCGTTCCTCCTGCTTGGCTTTGCCCCGGTGGCCCATGCCGACATCGGCGGGCTAGTTCCCTGCGCCGAGAATGCCCGCTTCCAGCAAAGGGCCGGCACGGCCAAGACCGAGCAGGCCAGGGCCCGCTTCCAGATGTACAGCAAGGCCCTCTGTGGCGCCGATGGCCTGCCCCATCTGGTTGTTGATGGCCGCTGGAGCCATGCCGGTGAGTTCATGCTTCCTGGCATTGCCTTCCTCTACATCGCTGGCACCATCGGCTGGGCCGGTCGGGGTTACTTACAAGCCGTACGGAGCCGCAAGGACGCGACCATGCACGAGATTCAAATCGACGTGCCCCTGGCGCTGAAATCCACCATCGCTGCAGCCAGCTGGCCCCTGGCGGCCCTCAAGGAATTCACCAGCGGCCAGTTGCTGGAGAACGACAGCAAGGTGACTGTTTCGCCCCGCTGATTCGCACCGCCGATTCGCCCCGCTGAGCCAGTCCCACCCCCTTACCTGATTTTGCTTCGGCAGCCATGAAAAAATTTCTCACCACCGCCCCCGTCTTTGCCGCCATCTGGTTTGGCATCACCGCAGTCATCATGATCGAATTCAACCACCTCTTCCCCGATCTGCTATTCTACCCGGGATAGATCTTTCTTTTGCCCCAAATTGAGTGAAAGCGGCCTAAATTGGCCGCTTTTTTATGCAAATTCTTGGCCTCAGGTTGCTGGCTTCAGGTTCCTGGCTTCAGGTCCTGGCTCTAAGCAACACCGGGTCCCAGCGGCTCAAGCCAGGCCCAGCAGACGCTCCAGTTGCAACAGGGCCTCCTCTAAATCGCCGTTTACCAGCACCGCATCAAATTCCGCCGCCGCCGCCAGTTCCTCCCGGGCCCTTTCCAGGCGGCGAGCGATCGCCGTCTCGCTGTCGGTGCCCCGGCAGCGAATCCGCCGCTCCAGCTCAACAAAGCTGGGCGGCGCCAAAAAAATCTGCAGGGCGGCCGGAAAGCTTTGCCGCACCTGCCGGGCCCCCTCTAGCTCAATTTCCAGCAGCACCGGCCCCTGCTCCAGGTGGTGCTGCACCGATTGCCTCGGCGTGCCGTAGAGGTTGCCGGCGAATTCGGCCCACTCCAGAAAGTCGCCGTCGGCGATGCGCTGCTCGAAGTCTGGGCGGCTGAGAAAGAAATAGTCCCGGCCGTCTTCTTCCCCCTGCCGGGGTGATCGGGTCGTGGCCGAAACTGAAAGCCAGATCTCGCTGTGGCGCTCCAGCAAGCGCCGCACCAAGGTGCCCTTGCCAACCCCACTGGGTCCTGTGATCACCGCGACGCGCTCGCGGGACGGTTGGGTGGTCATCGCAGGGTGGGCACCGAATCGCAGAGTAGGGGCGCAGCCGCAGAGAACCCCAAGTGCAGGCGCAGCCAGGCCAGCAACAACACCGCTCTAGCGCTCCAGGGGCCCCCCGGACACGGCCGCCCCTGCGCTTGCAAGCGATGGATGCCACCACCCTGCGGGCGGTCCTGGCCGAGCTGCGCCAGGTGCTGCTGCCCAGCCGCTTCGAGAAAGCCCAGCAGAGTGACCCCCACACCCTGCAACTGGCCCTGCGCCATCTCGATGGCGTGCAATGGCTGGAGGCCGGCTGGTTGGCGGAGGCGCCGCGGCTGCTGGCGATCGGGGCACCGCCGCGCCAAGGCGATGGCAGCACCCTGGCGCGGCAGTTGCAGCATGGTCTCAAGGGCCTGGCGTTGATTGCCATCGAGCAACAGGGCTGGGAGCGGGTCGTCGAACTGGTCTTCGCCCGCCGCCCCGGGGATCCGCCCGAACGGCGTCTGGTGCTCGAACTGATGGGTCGTCACAGCAATCTCTTTCTGCTGGATAGCGATTTCCGGGTGATCGCCACCGCCCATCAGGTGCGTCCCAGCCAATCGCGGCAACGGCCCATCGGCTGCGGGGACCGCTGGGTGGCGCCGCCGCCCCTTGGCGGCGACCAGCCCCGGCTGGAAGAAAGCCCGGAGCGCTGGCGCCAACGCCTCGCCTTGGTGCCCCTGCCCCTGGGCCGGGCCCTGCTGACGACCTACCAGGGCATCAGTCCGGCCCTGGCGCGCCAGCTAAGTGGCGACCTGATCGACACCCCCGTCGCCAACCTGGCCGCCAGCCAGTGGCAGGCCCTCTACAGCAGCTGGCAGCGCTGGCTGCAGGCGGTGCAGCAACCGCAGCTCCATGGCCTGCGCCTCAGCGACGACGGCGGCTACTGCTGCTGGGACAGCAGCCGACCAGATGGCGCCAGCCCGCTGGCCCTCAACCTGGCCCTCGCCGATTACTACGGCCCCCGGCTGCAGCAAGGCCGTTTTGAACAACAGCGCCATGGCCTGACCCAGAGCCTGCGCTGCCTCGCCGAGCGCGAGCGCTCCAATCTCGATCAACAACAACAGCTATTGGCGGCGGTCCCGGAAGGCGAAAGCCTGCAACAGCGCGCCGATGCCCTGCTCTGCCAACCGTCCCCGAGCCGGGAGACGATCGACGAAGCCCAGGCGCTCTACCGCCTGGCCCGCAAACGGCGCCGCTCAGCGGCGGCGATCATGCCGCGGCTGGAGCTGCACCAACAGCGACTGGCCTGGATCGAAGCCAGCCTCACCTTTCTTGAGCAGGCGGAGACCAGCGAGCAACTGGCCGACCTGGCCGACGAGCTGGAGCAGCTGGCGGGCCGCAAGCCAGCCCTGACCTCCCGCTCCCAGCGGCGCCAGGCCGCCGCCACCCAAGCCAAGGGCCAACCGGTACCCCTCGAAGTGCGCACGGCCTCCGGCTTGCGGCTGCAGGTGGGCCGCAACCATCGCCAAAACGAGTGGATCAGCCTGCGGCAGGCCCGCCGCGGCGACCTCTGGTTCCACGCTCAGGAGATTCCCGGCAGCCATGTGGTGCTGAAGGCATCAGAGGGCCCCGCAGGCGAGGCCGACCTGCGGGCGGCTGCAGACCTGGCCGCCCACTTCAGCCGCGGCCGGGGCAATGCCCGGGTCCCGGTGGTGATGGTGCCCACCGAAGATCTGCAGCGTCTGCCGGGCGCCGCCGCTGGCACGGTGCGCCACCGGGGCGGCGAGCTGTTGTGGGGCGAACCCGCCAGGGCCCTCAGCCTGCTGCAAGAGCCCTAGCCTCGCCGAGGAGCAGGGCACCATGAGCGAGAGCACCGACCCAACCACCAGCCTGGCCCCCCCGCAGGCCACCGCGCCGGTCAACGCCAACGCCGACGAGTTTCCCGGCGAGGTGGAAATGAGCCTGGTGGACCACCTGGAGGAACTGCGCCGCCGCGTGCTGCGCAGCCTGCTGGCGGTGGTGGCGGCGGCGGGCCTGTGCCTGGTGTTCGTCAAACCGCTGGTGAAGCTGCTGGAGGTGCCTGCCGCTGGCATCCGTTTTCTGCAACTGGCGCCGGGGGAGTTCCTGTTGGTTTCCTTGAAAGTCGCCGGTTATGCGGGCCTGACCCTGGCCCTGCCCTACGTGCTGTTTGAGGGATTGGCCTTTGTTTTGCCCGGCCTGACCCGGCGCGAGCGGCGCCTGGTGGCTCCGGCGGTTGCGGGTTCCAGCGTGCTGTTCGCCGCCGGTCTGGCCTTCGCCTGGTGGGCCCTGGTGCCAGCGGCCCTGCGCTTTTTGGTCAGCTACGGGGCTGATGTGGTCGAACCGCTCTGGTCGATCGAGCGCTATCTGGATTTCGTGCTGCTGCTGCTGCTGGCCACCGCCCTTGCCTTCCAATTGCCGGTGCTGCAGCTTTTACTGGGTGCCCTGGGGCTGATCAACGCCAAGGTGATGCTGGCGGCCTGGCGCTGGGTGGTGCTGGCCAGCGCCCTGGCCGGCGCTGTGCTCACCCCCTCCACCGACCCGATCACGATGCTGCTGCTCAGCGGCGCCATCACGGCCCTCTACTTAGTTGGTGTGGGCCTGGTGAGCCTGGTCCAAGGAGTCAAACCGCAAGCCACCACCTAGGTTCGCTGCCGTCACCCCCGTGCCGATGGCCGTCTCCAGCCCCCCCCACGCCCCTGCCGGCGGCCCCCCCCAGCTACCTGTCGGCCCACCCGTCCCCCCCTGGCGCCGCCTGGTGGCGGTGGCGGCCGAAGGGGTGGCCAGCGGCACGCCTTACATGGTGGGCAGCAAGTTGTTGCAGGGCTGGCTGGCCGCCAACGCCATCCCCCTGCCCCTGATCGGCCTGCTGCCCCTGGCCGAACTGCCCTACACCCTCAAAATGTTCTGGGCCCCGGCCCTGGACCGCTGGGCCCTGCCCTGGCCGGACCGGCGCCGCGGCTGGATTTTGGTGTTTCAGCTCATCCTGGTGGCCGTGATTGGCGCCATGGCCCTGCTGCGGCCCAGCACCAGTGCGGCCAGCCTGACGGCCATCGGTGCGGCGGCCCTGGTGTTGGCCCTGGCCAGTGCCAGCCAAGACATTGTCATTGACGCCTACCGCACCGATCTGCTGCCGGAGGCGGAGCGGGGACCAGGGGCGGCGACCCACAACCTGGGCTATCGCAGCGCCGGCCTGGTGATCAGCTCGGGGGGCTTTCTGTTGGCGGGCTGGCTTGGCTGGCCCGCCGCCTTTGCCGCCACGGCCGTGCTGATGGCCGCCACGATCCCCTTCACCCTGACGGCCCCCAAGCTCGCCCCCCTTAGCCAGCCCTTGACCAGCCTGCGCCAGGCGATGGCGGGCCCGATCCGGGAGTTTTTGCATCGCACCGGCGGCGGGCGGGCGCTGCTGGTGCTGCTGCTGGTGCTGCTCTACCGCTGGCCGGATGGCTTGCTCAATGCCATGGCGATTCCATTTTTGACAATCACCGGTTTCAGCGCTGCCACCATCGGCCTGATCCAGGGGGCCTGGGGCATCGGCGCCACGATTGTGGGCACCATTTTGGGTGGGGCCCTGTTGCCGCGGCTCGGCATGAACCGCTCGTTGTGGCTGTTTGCCCTGGTGGGCGCGGCCGGAAATCTGGCCTATGGCCTGCTGGCCCAGTTTCGCGGTGGCGTCCCCGCCCTGCTGTTGGCCGCCGGTCTCGAAAACATCGGTGGCGGCATGGTCGGTGCCGTTTTCGTCGCCCTGCTGATGAGCCTCTGCAATCCGCGCTTCTCCGCCACCCAGTACGCCCTGCTTTCGGGGGTCTATGCCCTCAGCCGTTCCCTGCTCTCCTCGCCGGCGGGGGTCCTGGCCGAACGCACCGGCTGGACCAACTTTTTTCTGATCAGCGTGCTGGCCTCCCTGCCGGCCTTCCTGTTGATGACCCGCATCACCCCCTGGAACGGCCGCCAGGCCCTGGGGGCCTTTGATGCGGCAAAAGATGCCACCTGAAGGCCGCCAATGTTGATGTTGGCTGGCTGGGTCCAAACACGCAAGAATGTCCCTAAAAAGACAAGAGCCAGAGGGCCCGCCGCCAAGCGGAAACCCGATCCGGCCCAGCCAAGAATTTATGGATAGAATCAAATCTATGACGGCGCCAAGTCGTCGAGGTAGCAAAGCTGACTCCCAAAGCGGCCCCTAAACTGGCCCAAAAGTGTCTCGCCAATCACTCAGAAAGCCTCAACCAGCTCGAAGCGCTAATCATTTCTGGGGCACTTATCCTGCCTGAAGCACTTATCAAACCCAAAGCTCTCATCCCGCCTAAGGCAAAAGATGAGTTCAATGGCACGATGATGCAATGGTTTCATTGGTATAGTGATGGTGATGGCAATCATTGGCGGCGTTTAATCGAGGCTGCGCCAGAGTTGGCGGCCGCAGGCATTACGGCCCTATGGCTGCCGCCAGCCTCCAAGGGCAATGCCGGTGGCTACGACGTCGGCTACGGCTGCTACGACCTGTTTGATCTTGGTGAGTTTGATCAAAAGGGCACTATCAGGACCAAATACGGCACCAGGGATGAGTATCTGACCGCCATCAAAATCTGCCAGGCGCTGGGCATACAAATCTACGCCGATGTGGTTTTTAACCACAAGATGGGAGCCGATTTTGAAGAAGATTTTCAAGCAATTCCCTTTGACGACAACAATCGCACCATCGATCTCGGCCCCTGCCGCCCGGTGCGCGCCTGGACGGGCTTTAACTTTTCAGCCCGCCAGGACAAATACTCGACCATGCACTGGAACTGGTGGCATTTTGCCAGCATTGATTACAACTGCGATGATCCCAACTTCCATGCCATCTGGCGCATGAAAGACAGCGGCTTTGCCAATAACGTGGATACGGAAAAAGGAAATTACGACTATCTAATGGGTTGTGATCTCAACATGAATCACCCCGAGGTCAGCGGCGAGCTCAAACACTGGGGTAAATGGATGCTTGACAGCATCGGCATCGATGGCTTCCGCCTGGATGCGCTTAAACACATCGACAGTAATTTCTTCATCGACTGGATCAGCGACCTGGAAACTCACTGTGGCCATAAACTATTTATCGTCGGCGAATACTGGAGCTACGACCTGGGATGCCTCAGCTGGTATATCAGCAAAACCGCTGGCAAAATGTCACTGTTTGACGCCCCCCTCCATCTCAACTTT
>JBIIJV010000242.1:0-3930 GCA_044233545.1 Cyanobium sp. | reverse complement strand
CTCTTCTCCACGATGCGCATTCCCTCCGGCAGGCCGGAGGGCACGAACAGGCGCAGGGCGAAGGGGCGCGAGGCAGTCATGCAGTGAGCAGCATGAGAGTGCGAAACACCTGTGAGAGCCAAGCAAAATCATCCACAACAGGTAGGGCGAGCTGCTCGGTGATCAAGCAGCCATCAGGGTCCCGATTTTCGGCCAAATTCGGGGAGCTGGCCGGCAAATTCGGGGAGCTGCCTGCCAAATTCGGGGAGCTGGGGGTGGTGAATCGGGCAGCTGAGCTAAAAACGTCGTCTGGAGTGAGAATCTCCTGCCCGGGAATGTGATAAGTGGCACCACGCCCGCCAGTTGTCTGCAGCATGCGGGCTTGGTTCAGGTGCTGAAGGATCTTGGAGAGATCGAACGGGTGGCCATCAGCCGCCTGGAACAGGTTGACCTGATCGAGGGCCTGCTGCTCTAGATGGTCTTCTGTGGGGAGTGCCATCAGATGCCTGCCTCCTCAAGCATCTTCTCGGCATCAGGGATGCGGAGTTCGCCGGAGATGAGCTTGGGGAGGAGGGCATCTCTTAAAACGGCAAGATAAGCAGAGTGGATACAGTTACCAGTTATTTTGTTGATTACGTGGCAAAACTGTTTGTCAAACTCACACAGAAGCAGTTTCGACGGGATGGCGAATGGAAACTCACACATATCCTTCCAACTTGTTCTGGGCATCCTGGTTCCAGAAGACGCAGCAACTGTGAAATCAATAAATGGATCGCTTGCCAGAAAGCAGCAAATGAAACCAACTCCATATTCCCCCTTTTTTCGCACGACAACAATGTCTGTCGAGCAGACACCATCAAACTGGGAACAACCAGTTTTCTTGAAATATGGGCGCAGTTTGCCGAAGAGGAGATCTCCTTTCCTGAATCTGTTTTTATTGCTCTCCAGTTCTTCTGCTTGCCCAGACTCTCCCAAGCAGATACTGCCTCTTGGCATATGCTCTAAACCTATATACCTGTCTGATGAATCCATATCCTCAGGTTTCGCAGTTTCTCTGGGATTGATGCCGATTTGATCAAGTGATCCAACCTCCCACCCCTTCGGAATCTCCCCCAGCTCCGAATCCTCAAATGAATCGGGGAACAGGTCGCTGATTTCTGCTGGTAATCCAGTGGGGCGACCTTTTGCCTTCGCTCTGACTGGATCGAAATCCACAAACCACGACTTGAAGAGCGCCTTTGCCATCGCCTCCAAGGTTTCGTTGGTCTTGCGGTTAAGTTCAATCTTGTCGTCAAGGGTGCCGAGGATGTGGGCGATTGCTTTTTGCTCATCAATAGGTGCCCAGCGTGTCTCTATGGGATGAACGTGATTGCGGTTGAGCGTAGGATTTGCCGAACCAACATCAAGATCCCTGAGCGTTGCCGCTATAGATCGAAAAAAATAGTAGACATATTTCGGATGATTCCCTTTGAAATCTTTTACCCATAATGTGGTGTCGTGTGCCCAGTAATCTGTTGGCAGGTAATACACGCTGCCTACTAACCCCTTCCTCCCAAGGATCACCCCTGGCGCTACATCAGTAAAAGTGTCGTGAAAACCCCCAATGCCACCAGATGAAACGACTGGGATCGTGCCTTGCTTGAAATCACGCTTCGTGATGTCAACTCCTCTCTGGAGTTGAACCTGATCGCCTATGGTTGTATCAATCCACTCAGAACTCATATCCCAACCTCCTCAGGTTCTCAACAATCTGCTGATCCAACCTCGCTCCCTCTCCCTGCTGCAGCCTCAACCCCTCCACCAACCTCCCCTGCCACACCCTCAAATCCCCTCCCACAAAACCCACCAGATCAGCCAAGGCCACCACATGCTCCCAATCCCGCATCCGAGCGCAGCCTGCGAGCAGGGCGTCGACATCCGGCCAGCTCTGCCGCAGGCAGGGCTCCTCCAGCAACGCCATCCGTAGCGCTTCCTGCACGATGCCCAGTTGGCGTTCCACGGCGCTGCGGGTCAGGTCGTCGCTGAGGCTCTCCTGCAAAGGGGCGTTGGCGGTATAGCGCTGGATTGAGCTGATGGCCTGCAGGGCGTGGCCGAGGCGGCGGGTGGCTTCGGGGGGCATCGTTAATGCGCGGTCTCTAGCAAGTCAGTTCGCTCTTGGGCGATTGCAGCCTTGAAATAGGGATTTTTGATCATCAGCTCTGTCAGCAGATCGACTGGTCGACCATAAAGAGCCTCCAGGGCATCGGCGAAGTCGCAGAAGCGCCGGGCATAGCCTGGTTCGCATCGCCCTTTCATCTGCACGATGAAGTCAAGGTCGCTGTGGCCTGGATCAAACTCACCCCGGGCCGCTGAACCGAACAGCTCCAGCTTCTCTACGCCATAGCGCTCGCACAGCTCAAGCAATGGCTGCAGCTTGGCCTGTAGCAGCTTTGGCAGTGGCGCAGCGGTGGTCATCTTGCCTATGCACAACCTAGACATCCATCCTACCTAGATCTGGCAGAAGCCCTCTCTGATCTCAAGCAAGCCATTCCTGGGCGAGGCTGTTGATCGCCTGGAATTCTGGATCCTTTTGTACCAATACCGCCCCTTCCTGCTGGGCGGCGGCGGCAATCCAGGCATCGGCCACCGAGAGGGCATGGCAGGCCTTGATGGCGGCGACATGCCCCGCACCCGCTTCGTTATCGCGCAGGGCCAGTAGAGCGGAGGTGTCGAGCAGCCAGCGGCTTGCCATCAGCCCTCCCGCTGCCGCTCCGCCTGGCGCTCCGCCAGGAGCCGGGCGGTAGAGCCGCCGGGACCGGAGCCTCGGAAAGCGGCGATCGGATCGGCAGCCACCGGCACCACGCGGATCGAGCCATCGCTCTCCACGACCCACTCCAGCCGGGTGGCGGGCCTCAGCCGGAACCGTTCACGGATGGCCGCAGGCACCACCGTCTGCCCGCGGGAGGTGATTGTGCTGCGCATCGATGAATTACGGAAGTTTTCTTATGGTAATTCGGCTGGGTTGGTCTGGACCGGGGCCGGCAGGCAGCGCTGGTGGATCGCGGCAACCGCCTGCTCGAAGACAGCCGGGTTAGTAGGTGTGCGAGAGCAGATTGCGGTAATCGAGCATGGCAATCCAGGTGGCGGTGGCGTAAGCCTTCAGGGGGCGGGACAGGAAAAAGTCGCACCAAGCCACTGAATCACCAGCTGGGTGACGTCAGGCTCAAAGTGTTGTCGATGTCTTAGCGACGCCGACTGTTCAGTCGTTGGGGATTATGGAAGGCATCTCCCCTGCATGGCGATGGGCCATCCAGGCCTGCTCAAGGAATTCCCATAGATCGCGGCCTTGTTGCTGGAGGCTGGTGCAGACCGTGAGCAGGCGTATGCGACAAAGCGCCCCCGTTTTGGATTGAACGCCGTAACTGATTTTTCGTTGAATCACGGCAGGGCGCAGGGCTCGTTCCGCTCCATTGTTGGTGGGCTCCACATCGTGATGATCCAGGAAAGTCCACAGCGCTTGTTCACGTTGGAGCAGGTGCTGGCAAGTCCGCACGGTTTGAGACCAGGGTGTTTGTTCTTTGCGCTCGTGCCCCAGCTCCACCACCTGCCGCAGCGTCTGTTCAAATTCGGCGCGGATCGGCCGGCACTGCTGCCGCAAGTGTTTTCGGTTGATCTCGCCGGCCTTCCAGCGGTGCCAGTGCTCAAACAGCTGTTGCCGCAGACTCAGTAATCGCGTTCCCATCTCGGCACTGGCGCCAGAGCGCTCGGCAATGGCGGTGAGATCACGGACGATGTGCGCCCAACAGAGTTGCCTTTGCTCAAGCGGCAGCTGGTCGTAAGCCGAAAAGCGATCGCTCACCACAATGCCGCCAAAGGAGGGTCCCAGCAGCTCCATCGCGGCGGCGCTCGAACGGCTCAAACCCTGAGAAAACACTGTGAGCATCGGCGTCATCAGCACCCACAACCAGCCAC
>JBIIJV010000140.1:0-7559 GCA_044233545.1 Cyanobium sp. | reverse complement strand
AGGGTTGCTGCGCAGATCCAGCACGTAGCCCTGCACTCCCTGCTGCTCCAAGTCCTTGAGGGCTGCCTGGGTGTCCTTGCTGGCGTTGGCATTGAACTGCTTCAGCCGCAGGTAACCAATTTTGACCCCATCGGGGCTCACATTGACCCTGTGTTCCACCGCGTGGATTTCGATCAGTTCACGCTGCAGAGGCATCTCCAACAACTGGCCCTTGCGCCGCAAGGTCAGCTTCACGCTGGTGCCGGCTTTACCGCGAATCAACTTGACCGCATCTTCGGTGCCCATACCCTTGGTGTTTTGGCCGTCGATCGAGACAATCACATCCCTTGGCTGAATGCCAGCGCGAGAAGCGGGTGAACCCTCAATCGGGGCAATAACTACCAATTCCTTAGTTTCCTTGTCCACAGTTAGCTGGATACCCACCCCGGAGAGCTCTCCCGAGGTATCAATTTGCATCTCTTTGAATTCCCGAGGATCGAGAAAACGGGTATAGGGATCATCCAAGGTGGCCAGCATGCTGCGGATAGTCTCATAAGCATCTTTATTGCCTGGATAGCTACGCTTCAGCAAATCACGGCGCATTACACGCCACTTTTCCTGGTTGTATTTGCCGGTGGTATCCAGATAATCCCGAAAGACGATTTGCCAAGCCTGGTCCATCACCTCCTTGGGGCTATCGGCAATAGTCACCGCCGGCGCGGCAGGAGCCAATGCCATTTCTCGGGCTAACACGGCGGTGGTGGCGCAGGCCCCCAGTCCAACAAGCACCAATAAACCGGTGCGTCCACTCCACATGGGAGCCTCTTGGTGTGATCGTTCCTACAACGTAGCGCCGGGGCCTGCCTGCAATGGGGGTCTCAAGGGTCAACCCAGCGGCCGTCCTCGCGGATCAGGGAAATCAGCGCTTCTACCCCTTCGGCTTCGCTGACGCGGCGAATCTCATCGCGACCGCGATAAAGCGAGATGGTGCCAGGGGTTTTACCAACATAACCGTAGTCGGCGTCGGCCATCTCGCCGGGTCCGTTGACGATGCAGCCCATCACGGCGATATCCAGGCCGGTGAGGTGGGCGGTGGCGCTGCGCACCCGATGCAGCACCTCTTCGAGGTTGAACAGGGTGCGGCCGCAGCTAGGGCAGGCCACGTATTCCACCATGGTTTTGCGCAACCCCAGGGCCTGCAAAATCGAGTAGCAGACTGGGATTTCTTTCTCTGGTGCCTCGGTGAGCGAAACCCGGATCGTGTCGCCCAGGCCCTCCGAGAGCAGGGTGGCAATGCCGGCGGTACTTTTGATGCGGCCGTAGTCACCGTCGCCGGCTTCGGTGACACCTAGGTGCAGGGGGTACGGGAATCCCTCAGCATCCATCCGGTCGGCCATCATCCGGTAGGCGGCCAGCATCACCGGTGCCCGGGAGGCCTTCATTGACACCACGATGTTGTGGAAATCAAGCCGGTCACAGATGCGGATGAATTCGAGGGCCGATTGCACCATCCCCAGGGGCGTATCGCCATAGGTGAACAGCATGCGTTCGGCCAGGGAGCCATGGTTGACGCCGATGCGCAGGGCCTTGTCCTGCTGCTTGAGCAGGCTCACCAGGGGCTCGAAGGTGGTGGCAATCCGTTCGCCGATGGCGGCGAATTCCTCGGGGCTGAATTCGCTGCGGCCCGGATCGGGCTTGTCAAACACGAATAGACCTGGGTTGATCCGCACCTTGTCGACATGCTGGGCCACCTCCAGGGCGATCTTCATGCCGTTGTGGTGCACATCGGCCACCAGGGGCACCGGTTTGTAGCTGTCTTCCAGGCACCTGCGGATCTCTCCCACCGCCTTGGCATGGGCCAGGGAGGGCACCGTAAGCCGCACGATCTCGCAGCCGGCCTCATGCAGGCGGCGGATGCCGGCGGTGGCCCCCTCGATGTCGAGGGTGTCCTCATTGATCATCGATTGCACAACCACCGGGTGGTCGCTGCCGACCCAAACATCGCCGACCCGCACGCTGCGGGTTTTGCGACGGCTAATGGTGGTGGCGTAACGGGGATTATCGGCCCAGGTCGGAACCGCCTCGGCGGCTTCGGAAGCAGCTGTGGCGGCCCCTGGCGCAGCGGCCGGGGCAGCGTCAGGGCGGGACGGGGCGGCAGTCATCGCGGGGGGCGGCGCGTGGCCAAAGCCTGTCACAAAGGCTGGAGAATTGGCGAAGTGGGGTGCGTCAACGGCTGGGCCGGGGAGAGGGCCCGCCCCAACCAGGCGTGGCGCGGGCTGGGTTTGGAACGGGACAAGCCGCACAAGTGGCTTGTCGGCTCGGGCGATCACCACCTCCTCTCCGGCCAGGGCCTGGTCGACACAGCGGGAAAGGTGGGTCTTGGCGTCGTGGAGGTTGACCTGCATCGCCTGGTCGCCACTGGCTTAGTTCAGTTTAGTGGCTAAGTCCTTGGCAGGGACCGGCGGAGCCGGTCTGGGATCGGTGGTGCCGTTCTGGGATCGGCAGCGCCCCACACCCAATGCTCGCCACAATCGGCATGGGCGCGCAATGGGCAGGTGGGTGTAATAGCCAGGTGTCAGGTATGGCTAGATCGGTGCAATGGATGGAGAAAGTGACTGGAACTCGCCTCCTTTGAATGGCCCATCGGCACACTACGGGTAGCGTGCTGTTAGGAGCAGTGAAGTATGCCTATCCAAAGTAAGGATCACTCCCCAAGCCGCTGTCGCACCGCCACCAGATCGGCCCGGGTCAACCAACGCGGCGATCCCTCCGCCTCCGAGGGATTGCGCAGCAAATACGAGGGATGCAGCAGGGGCATCAGGGCGATTTCAGCGGCTCTGCCCGAGGGCAACAGCAGCGGCAATCGGGGGCTTGGCTTTCGCTGGCCAGGCCCTTGGCTGGCTTCCAGGTGAAACCACTGACCCCGCAGCTTGGTGATGCCCCCCTTGATCCCCAGCAGCGCCTCCAGGGCCGTGGCCCCCACCAGCAGCACCAGCTGGGGCCGCACCAGGGCGATCTGGCGCTCCAGCCAGGGCCGGCAGGCCTCGATTTCGCTGCGGCTGGGCTTGCGATTGCCGGGGGGGCGGCACTTGATCACGTTGGTGATGTAGAGATCCCGTTCGCTGTCGAGGCCCGCCGCCGCCAGCATCGCTTCCAGCAAGCGGCCCGAGCGGCCGACAAAGGGCTGGCCGCAGGTCTCTTCTTCGGCGCCGGGGGCCTCCCCCACCAGCAGCAGCCGGGCGTTGGGGTTGCCCCGACCCACCACCACCTGCTGGCGGGTGGCGGCCAGGCCGCAACGGCGACAGGCGCCGCATTCGGCGGCCAGGGACTCGGTCAGAAGCTCGGCCCTGGGGGCTAGGTCATCGGCAGCGGTCACAACGGCTGGGGATAGGGCCTGTGGGGAAGAGGGGATTCCAGATCGCCTGGATTGAGATCGGAGGCCGCCCAGATGTCGGCGCTGGCTACGGCATAGCCGGCGGCCTGGGCAATGGCAGCCACGCTGGCGACGTCATCGGCCTGGCTCAAGGCCGCCTGCAACGTTCCATCGATCTGGGCTTCGGCCAGAAATGCCGAGAGTTCGCCGTGGGGGTCCTGCCAAAGCAGCGGCAGATCCTCCAGCTGATCCGGTTCCAGCTCGGAGGCCGCCCAGAGTTCTGCGGCCGTCAAGGGATAGCCCGCCGCCCGGGCGATGGCGGCCACGGTCTCGCCATCAGGCGCCTGGATCAGGGCCTCCTGGTACCAGGGATCCAGCTCGACCTGGTGCAGAAAGGCCGTCAGGGACTGGTGGGGGTCCAGCCATACCTGGGGCGCTTCCAGCAGCATCTCTGGTTGTAGATCCGATTCGGCCCACAGGTCGGCGGCGCTGACCGTGAAGCCGGCCCCCCTGGCGATCGTCGCCACCGCCTCCACATCGCTGGCCTGGGAGAGGGCCTGCAGCAGGTCCGCGTCGGACTGGGCCCGCTGCACAAAGGCGCTCAGCTGCTCCTGTGACATGGGGGATCGGCGGGTGCGTTGACCCCTAGCAAAACACCCCCAACCCGCCCCGCGTCCTCCCGTGGGCGGCCCCCAAGTCAAGAGGTAGTGCAGGATGGCCCGTTACGACACCCGCTCCCGCCCTGATGTCGGCGCCGCTGAAGCTGTCTGCCCGGGCCGAGGGGCTGCAGCCTTCTCTCACCCTCGCCATCGCCGCCCAGGCGAATCAGCTCCGCTTGGCTGGGGAGGACATCTGCAGCCTTTCGGCGGGGGAACCGGACTTTGATACTCCGGCCTTCATTCGACAGGCCGCTGCCGCTGCCCTGGAGGCGGGCCATACCCGCTACGGCCCGGTGGCCGGCGAACCGGCCCTGCGCCAAGCCATCGCGGCCAAAATGAGCGTTGAAAACGGGGTGCCGACAACGATCGATCAGGTGCTGGTCACCAATGGCGGCAAGCAGGCGCTCTACAACCTCTTTCAGGTGCTGCTGGGCCCCGGTGATGAGGTGCTGCTGCCCTCCCCCTTCTGGCTCAGCTACCCGGAGATGGTGCGCCTCAGCGGCGCCGAACCCCGGCTGTTGGTCACCGAGGCGGCGCGGGGGTTTCGTTTTTCCCCTGAGGAACTCGAAGCCCAGATCAATCCCTGCACCCGTCTGCTGGTGCTCAACAGCCCCTCCAACCCCACCGGCATGGTGCTGAACCGCCAGGAGTTGGAGGCGATAGCGGTGGTGCTGCGCCGCCATCCCCAGGTGGCGGTGGTCTGTGACGAGATTTATGAGTTTTTGTTGGCCCCGGGCCATGACCACCACAGCCTGGCGGCGGTGGCGCCCGATCTGGCCGAGCGGCTGTTCATCGTCAACGGCTTCGCCAAGGGGTGGGCCATGACCGGCTGGCGGGTCGGTTGGCTCGCCGGTCCCCGCCACGTGGTCGCCGCCGCCGCCGCCCTGCAGAGCCAGAGCACCAGCAATGTCTGCAGCTTTGCCCAGATGGGGGCCCTGGCGGCGATCACGGCGAGCCGGGATTGCGTCCACGAGATGGCGCATCGCTTCAGCACCCGCCGCCAACTACTCAGTGATGGCCTGGGCCGGATCCCAGGGGTGGTGATGATTCCGCCGGAGGGGGCCTTCTATGCCTTCCCCGATGTCAGTGCTTGGGGGCTGGATTCGATGAGCCTCTGCCGCCGCCTGCTGGCAGAAGTGGGCTTGGCGGTGGTGCCGGGCCTGGCCTTTGGCGATGATCGCTGCATTCGCCTTTCCTGCGCGGCGGCGGAGGCCACCCTGGAGGACGGCCTGGACCGGTTGGCCCGCTTCCAGGCCCGCCTCTGAGGCAGCGCCGCCATGCCCTGGTCATGTCCGCTGACACTGACTGCTGACGGGCCCTGGGCTTGCCCCAGGCTGGTCCCCGATCCCAGCCCGTTCCCTCCCGATTATTTGCGCCATGGTCCTTGCCGTTCCCAGGAAATTGATCGTCCTGGGTGATAGCGGCGCCTTCGGTTGGGGGGACCCGGACCAGGGCGGCTGGTGCGAGAGCCTCAAGCGCCATTGGATGGACCTGCCCAATGGGCCGGTGGTCTACAACCTCGGCGTGCGCGGCGATGGCCTGGAGCGGGTCGCCGCCCGCCTGGAGGCCGAGGTGGCGGTGCGGGGCGAATTGCGCCGCCAGCGTCCCCAGGGCATCCTGTTGGCGGTGGGGCTTAACGACACGGCCCGGGTGGGCCGGCCCGACGGCCGTCAGCAGCTGGAACCGGAGGCCTTTTTGTACGGCTTTGAGCAGTTGCTGCGGCAGTGCCGCCGCTTGGCGCCGGTCTTTGTATTGGGGCTCTCCCCCGTGCTGGCGGAGGCCATGCCCCTGGCGGAGGTGCTTTGGTACGACCTGGCGACGGTGCGCCGTTACGAGGGCTTGCTGGAGGAGGCCTGCATGGAGGCGGATGTGCCCTTCCTGCCCCTGATCGATCCCTTACTTGAGGATCCCTGCTGGCGTGACTGGCTGCTGCTCGATGGCGTCCATCTCAATGGCGAGGGCCACAGGCGGGTGTTCCAACGCTTGCGCACCTGGCCGGCCTTGCTGGAGTGGGCTGGATTAAGGCTTGAAACCTTGGCGACGCCCGTGGGTTGGAGTTGATCCCGATTCCCCCGTTCGGGGGATGGCGCTGGATTCAAACCGCTTCATTGTGTTCGTCCATTTGTGACCGGGACGATGCCCTTCCCTCAAGCTCCCCTTCCCCTGCCTCGCCATGCCACGACCCACGCCACCTTGATCTCTCGTCAGCCAGAGGTCAGTCTCAGCGGGTCGGCTTTCGCTGCTGCGTCTACTCCCAAGGCGCCCGTGGCCGATCGGCCTCCCCCCCTGGCGGCTGCCCTTGGGCCCACGGCAGGCCGGGGCGAAATGCCAGGGGCGGCGGGCAAGGTCGGCTCTCTCTCGGCTTCAGAGCGCAACCGGCTCTGGCTTGAGGCCTATGCCGCCAGCCGCGATGGTCACCAACGCCGTGTCCTGCGCCAGGCCTTGGTGCGGGCCAATCTGCCCTTGGTCCGCAGCATTGCGGCCCGCTATGGCGTCAACAGTGCCCTGGCCTTTGACGATCTCACCCAGGTGGGCAGCCTGGGCCTGCTGAAGGCGATCGATGCCTTTGATCCCAGCCGTGCCGCCAGTCTCAGCAGCTTTGCCATCCCCTATGTCAAAGGGGCGATTCAGCACGAAATCAGGGATCGGGAGCCGTTGGTGCGGGTGCCGCGGCGCCTCTGGGAACTGCGGCAGCGGGCCTTGGCCCTGCAGGAACAGCGCCGGCAGCAGGGCAAAACGCCGCTGCTTGCCGCCAAGCTCTGCCAGGCCCTCGACTGTCGCCTCGATGTGCTCGACGAGGCTCTGGCCCTGGGCCCCCTGGGGCGTGCCCGCAGCCTGGATGAGCCCATCGCCCCGCAGGAAGGTAATGGCGCCGGTGGCCGCTCGCTGCTTGATGCCTTGGTCGCTGCGCCCCAGGTCGGGCCGGAGATCAATGATTCAGCCGGCGATGGCGCAGAAGGCGATGACTCGTCGTCAAGCGCGGAATTGGCCTGGCTGAGAAGCCAACTGGCGGCGCTGGATCCCGCCATCCGCGACCTGCTTGTGGGTCGCTTGCAGCTGGGTTGCACCTGGGTTGAGCTGGGCCAGCAGCTCGGTTGGCATCCCCGTATGGCGCAGCGCCGCTTTGATGCCGCCCTGGCTGGCCTGCGCGACGGCGCCCAGCAGTGGGCTGAGGCGAAAGTCGCCTCAGCAGTGGGCGTTCAACGGGGTTGAGGCTGGCCCTGGGTGTCCTCCCAAGGGAGGGTCGCCTTAGGCCAGCAGGCCCCAGCTCTGGGCTGCGGCGCTGCCCAGGGCCAGCAGCCCCCCGCCCAGGGCCGCGGCGCTGCCCATGGCCAGCAGGGCCGCCAACAGGGTTTGGAGGCCATTGACCAGTTCATTGCTGAGCCAGGGCAGGCGCTGCTGCAGGGTGGCGCCGATGACGCTTTCGGCCAGGGTCGCCAGCAGTCCCACCAGGGTCACCAAGGCCCAGGCCCGGGGAGTGGCAATCCAGCCCAGGGCGGCCATCAGTGTGGCCATGGCCGCGGCGCCGACGGCGCTGGCCAGGCTGC
>JBIIJV010000133.1:0-7731 GCA_044233545.1 Cyanobium sp. | reverse complement strand
GGGGGGTACGGGCCTCAAGGTGGTGATCAGCAGGGTGCGGCGCCCCCAGCGCTTGCCAATTTCACTGCCGCAGGTGTCGGCCAGTTTGGCGCTGAAGCTGGCGGCGAAACCCAGTAGCACCAGGGGCCGCCAAGGGGGTGGCACCAGGACGCTGGCCATGGCCAGCACGGCCCCCACCAGCGCCGAGCCCCAGACATTTTCCGGCCCGCGCCGGCCGCCGCGGGCCTCGGCCAGGCCGCGGGCCTGCTTGCGCTGGAAGCCAAGGCGGGTCACCAGCGAGCCCAGGGCCAGGTAGGCCACCACCGCCAGCCAACCCCGCCAGCCAAGGCAGCCCCAGAGCACCGTGCCCAGCACCCCGGCATGGACCCAACCCGCTTTGGTGAGCAGGGGCGCCCGCTGGGCCAGGGCGATCAGTCCGCCATTGAGGACCAGGGCCAGGGCCCAGGTCGCCAGGGTTTGGGGGGGGAGGGGTGGCATCGGCCGGGCCCGGTTCTGTTGCACAGATCTAAGGCGGCGTCCGCCAGTGTCGCCCAGGGCTGATAATCCAGCAGCAGGTTTGGGCGGACCATGTTCTTCAAGAAGGCCAAGTTTTTCCTCGACCTCACCGGTGAGGACAATGGGTCCAACGCCAAGGGGGCTGATGCGGCCCCGGTAGCGGCGGTGATCGCGCCGGTGGCGCCGGTGGATCCAGCCGCCTTGGCTGCCGTTGCGGTGGCCCCTGCTGCAGTGGCACCGGTCGTCGTGGCCTCAGGCACCTTTACTGCCGCGCCAACAACTGCCGCGCCAACAACTGCAGCGGCAAGCGCCTCAGAGTCAGATAACGGCGTGCCCGTTGCTGCAGCTTCCACGGCGGCTCGCACCACTGCCGAGGAGATCGCTGCCGAGTTGGCCGCCGCCCAGGCCAATCGTCCCCCCGCCAGCACCGTGACCTTTGCGCCGGATTGTCTGGTGCCCGGTGCCAGCCTCAGCCGCCGTCGCCGCACCGCTGGCGCCAATCTGGCCGGCTTCCGCGACATCGCCCGTTCGATGATGAAGAGCTGAAGGGGTTGGCGCCATCGCGCTCAATCGGCAGCAGCGGGCCGCAGCAGCGCCAGGGCGGCCAGCCCTGCCACTGCAGCTGTTGAGGTGCGCAGGATCGACTCCCCCAGGGTCACCAGTTGCCAACCGGCGCCCAGGGCCTGGCGCTCTTCTTCTTCGCTCCATCCCCCCTCCGGCCCGATCGCCAGGGTGATGGGCTCATGGGGATTCTGGCTCCAGATGGTCTGCACCCAGCTCGCCAGCGGCGGGATGTCCGCACGGCGAGTGGTGGCCAGCAGGCGTGTGCCTGGCATCGCTTCGCTCCAGCAGCGGCTTGCCGAGAGGGGCGCCGCCAGCTCCGGCAGCCAGAGGCGCTCGCATTGCTCGGTGGCTTCGCGGATGATCGTGGTCCAGCGCTCCAGGGGCAGCGGTTCGCGCACCACTCCCCGGGCCGCGAGCAGGGGCTGCAGCCGGGCGGCGCCCAGTTCGGCCGCCATGCGCCAGACCAGTTCGGCATCCCGGCGGGGAACGGCCAAGGCCAGATTCAGGGCCGGGCTCGCCGGCATTGCCCTCTCCAGGGGGGCATCCGGCGGCTGTTCCAATCGCAGTTGTTCCCCCGACTCCAGCACCGCGCTCCAGAGCCGGCCGCAGCCATCAACCACCGCCAGCCGATCCCCTTGACGGAAGCGCAAAACCCTGGCCAGGTAATGGCTTTCGGCGGCCTCCAGGGCTAACAGGTTGGGGTCGCCCTGCCGGGACCACCGGGACGGTGGGATCAGCAGGCGACGCAGTTCCCGGGCCATCGGCGGGTGGGATCAATCGTTGTCGGAGTCGGTGTCGTCTTCTTCAGCACTTTCTTCTTCATCATCATCATCTTCATCTTCATCATCATTTGCGTCGTTGATAGCAAAAGGGCTGTCCGGGTCGTCTTCGATTGGCCAGTCCTCGTTGATGCCGCCGATCAGCAGTTCCTCGATTTCAACCACATCATTGTTGAGCTGGCCCAAGGCGTTGATCAAGACATCGAGGGCCAGGGCATCGCTGGTGCCCAGGTCCAGCCAGCAACGGCCCCAGGTATCCGAATATTCCATCACGGCCATGTTGTGCATCAAGGCCGGCAGGGCGCGGCTGGAGCTTTCCGCTTCCCAGGCCAACCAACTCAGATCGGCGCCCGCTTCATGGGCCTGCAGGGTTTCGGCATTGAAGGCCCCCAGTTTGCCCAGAAAAAACCAGCTATCGAAAACGGTTTCGACATAACTTCTCTCCGCCTGGCCCGGGGGATCGGCAAAGCGCAGCCAAATCCAGCAATTGAACGGATCGACTTCGCGAAAGCGAACCTCCATGGTCAAGGTGCAGGCCCTAGGCCTATCCATCCAACACGATCGCCAGCCAGGCATGCTGGGTCGATGCTTGAGTTGCAGGACGTCCGCTACCACCCCGCCACCTTGCCCCAGCCGGTGCTGCGGCAGGTGAATTTAAAGCTGGCCGTCGGTACACCGGTGCTGGTGGCGGGCCGCAGCGGCAGTGGCAAAACCACCCTGCTGGAGCTGATCAGTGGCATGGCTGAGGCCGATGGCGGCCGGTTTCTCTGGAACAACGAGCCCGTGGCGGCCCGGCAGCGCCGCTGGCTCTGTGGCCTGGTGTTTCAGTTTCCCGAACGCCATTTCCTGGGCCTGACCGTGGGTCAGGAATTGCGCCTGGGTCAGCGGCGTCTGGGGGGCGAGGCGATCGAGCAGGTGCTGGCCCAAGTGGGCCTTGCCGGCATCTCCCTGCAGCAGGCTCCCGAGCGTCTCAGTGGCGGCCAGCAACGGCGCCTGGCCCTGGCGGTGCAGCTGCTGCGCAATCCGCGGGTGTTGTTGCTTGATGAACCCACCGCTGGCCTGGATTGGACGGTGCGGGAGGAGGTGCTGGGGCTGCTGGATCAGCTGGCAAAGGAGCGGGCCCTGTTGGTGGTGACCCACGAACCGGAGCTGTTTGCTGGTCGCATCAGCGAGGCTTGGCAGCTGGTTGATGGCGTGCTGGAGCCCCTGCTCCCCACCAGGCTTCTTACGATGCCTGCAGACGGATCAAGCTGATGGCGGATCAACTGCTGCGGGCCACCGCCGCGGGGGGCGGGATCCGCCTGGTGGCGGTCAACAGCAGCGAAACCAGCGCCGAGGCCCGGCGCCGCCACGGACTGTCTTTTCTGACGACGGCGCTGCTGGGGCGTGCGATGACGGCGGGCCTGCTGTTGGCCAGTTCGATGAAGGTGGCCCATGGCCGGGTCAATCTGCGCATCCAGTCCGATGGTCCCTTGCGGGGGATGACGGTGGATGCCGGGCGCGACGGCACGGTGCGGGGCTACGTGGGCAAACCGGACCTGGAACTTGATTTGCTGGCCAGCGACAACGGTCCGCCCCAATTTGATTTTCAGCGGGCCACTGGCACCGGCTATCTGCACGTCGTTCGTGATATCGGCGAGGGGGTGCCGTTTAGCAGCACGGTGGAGCTGGTTAGTGGTGGGATTGGCGATGATTTCGCCTCCTATTTGTTGCATTCCGAGCAGACTCCCTCGGCGGTTTTCGTGGGTGAACGGCTGGATCGCAGTGGTGTGCGTTGCGCTGGTGGAGTTTTGGTGCAGGTGTTGCCCAAGGCGGCACGGGAACCGGCGTTGGTGGCCTTGCTGGAGGAACGTTGCCGCGAAATCGATGATTTCAGCGCCCGCCTGGCCAGCCATGGGGACCACCTGGAGGGGCTGTTGGAGGACATTTTTCCCGACCTTGATGCCAAACCCGGGGCAGACCCGCAGGCGAGTACGCCGGTGCGCTTCCGCTGTCCCTGCAGCTACAACCGCAGCATCGGTGCGCTCAAATTACTGGGTCGCGACGAATTGACAGCCATGCTTAAGGAGGATGGCCAGGCCGAACTCACCTGTCATTTTTGTAATTCTGTATATCGGCTCGATGCGGCTGGTCTGCAAACGCTGATTGATGGCTTTGCCCTGGCCTGAACTCGGGCTTTAGTTGGCTTCAGGCCAGCAGCAGGGCCCCGGCCAGCAGCACCAATATCACCGGCGCACCCAGCAGTTGCATGGGGCCCAAGGGCATGGTGGCCAGCATGACGGCGGGCACCAGCTGCATCACTAGCTGGAGCACCAGGTTGCCCACCAGTAGGCCGACCAGGAGCAGGCCGAGGGTCCAGCCGATAGCCCGGCCGAACTTGACCTGCCGCCTGAGCAGATTGAATACGGTGGCCAGGCAGGCCAGGGCCAGCAGCATCGCCCCGGATGCCTGGGGCAGGGCGAGTAACAGCACCAACAGCAGCCCGTGGGCGGCCAGGGGAAAAAGCCGCTCCTGGCCGTTGGCCATGGTCAGGTTGGGCAGCGCCGCCAGCGAAGGGCTGGCCAGTTTTGGCAGGGGGAAAGAGGGGGTGGAGCGCAGGGAGGGCAAAGCCGAACGCTCAGTTGCCGCCGTTTGCTCCTTCTGGGAGGCCGTGCGGGCGGCGCTGCTGAGACGGCCCTGCTGCCGTTCCTTGAGCCGATCCATCAGGATGGAGTCGTAGGCCGCCTCAATGCGGGCCCGTTCCATCGGGTCGTCGCTCACCTCATCAAGTCGGCTTTGGCGGGCCTGCTGCACGTCATCAAAACTGGCATCGTGGGCCACCCCAAGCTTTTGGTAGGGGTCGGACGGAGCCGCCGCGGGCCTGAAGGGCTCAGGGATTGGATCGGAACCTTTGGTCATGGCCTGAGCGTAGGCAATCGCGATCAGAAAAGAGGTTCACTGCGGTGGTATCCGGCCTCAAGCAGCAGGGATTGGCGGCAGGCGATGGCTTCGGCGATGGCCAGACGGCGCCGGCGTTTGAGCAGGGGCATCTGGGGGGGAAGGTGACTGCCCTCCCGGATTTCAATCATCGGTGCGCCCGGATCGCTTTGGAAGGGCCGAAAGCTGACGAAATCACGGCCGCCATCACTGCGGGGACGAACGAGCCAGAGGGGGTTGGGCATGGATGGAACCGGCCCGAGGAGGCATGAAGAGATGTTGCAGTCATTCTGGCGCGCCCCGCCGAGCGCCGTGGTGACCAACTTGACGGTCCATAGGCCGATCTGGCCATGGGCCGATCTGGCCTCAGAGGGCGATCGGTTCGGTGCCGCTCACCACCGGCGCCACTGCCGCCAGGGCGAGTTCCGGGTGGTCTTCTTGCAGCTGGTTGAGGTTCCAGTCATTGCGAAACAGCAGCACCGGTCGATCCCAGGGATCGCGCACGGTTTTGCAGTTGAACACCCTGCCGACCGCCTCCAGGGCCGCCCAGCCGCCGCTGACCCAGCGGGCCACGGTGAAATCGAGGGGCTCGAGGCGGGCTTGAACCCCGTATTCGTGCTCAAGCCGGTAGAGAACCACCTCCAGTTGCAGCTGGCCTACGGCCGCCAGAATCGGATCCCGTTTACTGGCATCGGTGTCGTATAGAACCTGGACGGCCCCCTCCTCCCGCAGCTCATTGACGCCCTTGCGGAAGCTTTTGAAGGCCGAGGGGTTGGGATTGCGCAGCCAGGCGAAGATTTCGGGGCTGAAGCAGGGAATGCCTTCGTATTCCACCCGGGGGCCGCTGTAAAGGGTGTCGCCAATGGCGAACATGCCGGGGTTGTTGAGGCCAATCACATCACCTGGATAGGCATCTTCCACCACCTCTCGATCTTGGCCAAAAAGTTTTTGGGGTCTGGAGAGGCGCAGGGTGCGGCCACTGCGGGCGTGGCGCACCGTCATGTCCTTCTCGAAACGGCCCGAACAGACGCGCACGAAGGCGACCCGGTCGCGATGGCGGGGGTCCATGTTGGCCTGCAGCTTGAAAACAAAGCCACTGAAATCGGGCCTTAAAGGATCAATGCTGCCTTCGGCAGATTGGCGGGCGATGGGGGATTGGGCCAGTTCAAGGAAGGCATCAAGAAAGGGCCGCACGCCGAAGTTGGTCATCGCTGAGCCAAAGAAGACGGGACTGAGATCACCGGCATGGACGAGCTCGAGATCGAGTTCGGCGCCGGCCCCATCGAGCAGCTCCAGTTCTTCGATGGCCTGGCTGAGTAGTTCTGGTTCGACCAGGTTGGCCAGCTCAGGATCATCGATCGCCAGGGTGCGTTCGGCACTTTGGCGGCCCCGTTCGGCGCGCTGAAACAGGATGACGGTGCGGCTGCGCCGGTCGATGACACCGCGGAAGCGGTCGCCGCCGCCGATCGGCCAGTTGACCGGCCAGCAGGCAAGCCCCAATTCGCTTTCGATTTCATCGATCAGGGCCAGGGGATCGCGACCGGGCCGATCCATCTTGTTGATGAAGGTGAAGATCGGCAGGTGCCGCAGCCGGCAGACCTCAAATAGCTTGCGGGTCTGGGGTTCTAGGCCCTTGGCGGCGTCTTCGAGCATCACCGCGTTATCGGCGGCGGCGAGGGTGCGATAGGTGTCTTCGGAGAAGTCCTGGTGGCCGGGGGTATCGAGCAGGTTGATCGTGCTGCCGGCGTAATCGAACTGCAGCACGGTGGAGGTGATCGAGATGCCGCGCTGCTTCTCGATTTCCATCCAGTCGGAGGTGACCTTGCGCTGTTCGCCCTTGGCCTTGACCGCCCCGGCCTGCTGAATCGCCCCGCCGTAGAGCAGCAGCTTTTCGGTGAGGGTGGTCTTACCGGCGTCCGGGTGGGAGATGATGGCGAAATTACGGCGCCTGGCCACCGCCTGGGCCAGGGATTCGCCGCCGCCCTCGGCACTGGCGGCGGGATTGACCCCCTTGGGGGCGTCTGTACGGCTCTGGGTCATGGGGCTAGCCTGCCAGGCCAAGGGGTTGGGGCCCCCCAGCGGAGCGGCACGAACCAGCTCCCGTGCTGGGATTCAGTCGAAACCGAGCAGGTCGAAGATTTCGCGGTCCTTGAGGGATTCGGCCTCCAGGGGCTCGACGTTTTCGAGCATGGTGCGGGCCAGCTTGAGGTATTCCTGTTGGACGGCGTCGACTTCGGGGCTGGATTCCATCTCAAAGATGGTGCATTTTTTGAGGCGTGAACGGCGTACGGCATCCACATCTTGGAAGTGGGCCATGGTTTTCATGCCGACGCGAGCATTGAATTTGTCGATTTGGTCGGTTTCGCGGCTGCGGTTGGCGACGACGCCACCAAGGCGGACTTTGTAGTTTTTAGCTTTGGCCTGAATCGCGGCGATGATGCGATTCATCGCGAAGATCGAATCGAAATCGTTGGCGGTAACGATCAGGCAGTAGTTGGCGTGCTGCAGGGGTGCGGCGAAGCCACCGCAGACCACATCCCCGAGCACATCAAAGATCACCACATCGGTTTCTTCGAGCAGGTGATGCTCCTTGAGCAGTTTGACGGTTTGGCCGGTGACATAGCCGCCGCAACCGGTGCCCGCCGGGGGCCCGCCGGCTTCGATGCACTGGACGCCGTTGTAACCCTCAAAGACAAAATCTTCGGGGCGCAGTTCTTCGGTGTGGAAGTCCACGGTTTCGAGGATGTCGATCACCGTGGGCACCATCTTCTTGGTGAGGGTGAAGGTGGAATCGTGCTTGGGATCACAGCCGATCTGCAGCACCCGCTTGCCCAGCTTGGAGAAAGCGGCCGAGAGGTTGGAGGAGGTGGTGGATTTGCCGATGCCGCCCTTGCCGTAGACGGCGATCACCAGGGCACCCTCCTCAATCTTCATGCTGGGGTCGAGATGCACCTGCAGGCTGCCCTCGCCGTCCTCA
>JBIIJV010000050.1:0-15399 GCA_044233545.1 Cyanobium sp. | reverse complement strand
GAGGATCTATGATTGTCTTTCCAAATTCGTGAGCCCAGGCCCAATGGCGGCACCCTGCCAGGGGATGACCTCCAGCCTGGCCGCGCCCCGCCTGCCCCATGACCGATCCCGCTCCATCTCCAGGCACCGCTTACGCCATCGTCGAGGCCTCCGGCCAGCAGTTCTGGCTGCAGCCCAACCGATACCTCGACCTGGACCGTCTTGATGCGGACGTCGATAGCACCGTGACCATTGACACCGTCCTATTGGTGAAGGATGCCAACGGGACCAGCCTGGGTCGTCCCTATGTGGAGCAGGCCCTGGTCGAACTGAAGGTTTTGGCCCACCGCCGTGGTCCCAAAATTCTCGTTTACAAAATGCGTCCCAAAAAGAAAACCCGTCGCAAAAACGGCCATCGCCAGGAGCTCACCCGAGTGATGGTCCAGTCCATAACCGTGGCGGGCAAACCAGTCGCCTAAATCCCCCAGGTCCCTTTTTTAGACAAAACTCCTTTTTACTACCACTTTACTGCCCCTCCCATGGCCCATAAGAAAGGCACAGGCTCCACCCGCAACGGCCGCGACTCCAACTCCAAGCGATTGGGAGTCAAGGCCTATGGCGGCGAAACCGTCACTGCCGGTTCGATTCTGATCCGCCAACGCGGCACGGCCGTCATGCCTGGGGTCAATGTGGGTCGCGGTTCTGACGACACCCTTTATGCCCTTGTGGACGGCGTCGTCAACTTCGAATCGATCAAACGGGGGCTGCGCAACCGCAAACGCATCAACATCGCTGTCGCCTGAGCTGGCTGCTCTCCCCTGCGGATTTCTAGTCCTCGACAAGCCCTGCGGACCCACCTCCCACACCTGTGTGAACCAGGTACGCAGGGCCTATGGGCTCAAGAAGGTTGGTCATGGGGGCACCCTCGACCCTGCTGTCAGTGGGGTTCTACCCATTGCCCTGGGGGCCGCAACCCGCCTTCTGCCCTACCTGCCGGGACTCAAGGCCTACGAAGGCATTATCCAGCTGGGGCTGCGAACCAGCACTGATGACCTCGAAGGCAAAGTGTTGCAACGGGCCAACGTTCCTGTTCTGACGCTTGAGCGGCTTGAAAACCTGCTCGACATCTTCAGGGGAACCAATCTGCAGTGCCCTCCCCAAGTCTCTGCAGTTCATGTCAATGGCGAAAGGGCCCATGTCCTGGCACGGCGGGGAGAAGTGGTGCACCTGGAGGCCAGGAGCGTCACCCTGCACGAACTCAGCCTGCTGAACTGGAATCCGGTCCTAAGTCAGATCTCCCTGCGAGTCCGCTGTTCCGCCGGCACCTACATTCGCGCCCTAGCCAGGGATGTGGGCGAACAGCTGGGCTGCGGTGGCGCCCTGGCCCAGCTCCGCCGCAGCGAGGCCCTCGGCTTTAGCCTCGCTCAGGCCATCCCCCTGGATAGACTCAATCAAGACCCCAGGCCTCCGCTGCTGGATCCCCTACTGGCCCTGCCGCACCTTGGCAGGCGCCAATTGACGGCAGCCGAAGAGCTGGACTGGAGCTGTGGGCGCCGCCTCTCGGCAACAGCCAACCACCTGGATGACGAAGCTGTGGCCGTTTTAGACCAGGAGGGTCGGCTTGCCGGCATCGCCCGGGCCGTGGCCGGCGACCAGCTCCAGCCCCGGCTGGTGTTTCAAGCGGAGAGCTGAGCTGGCCCAAGGGAATGCCCACCTGGCAGGATTTTGCTGCAGGAAGTCCACCTGTCCCGCCCACCGTTTCCCCCGCTTCTGATGGCTGGCCATAGCAAATGGTCCCAGATCAAACGCACAAAAGCAGTTGTCGATGCCAAGCGCGGCGCTGTGTTCACCCGCTTGGGTCGGGAAATCATGGTGGCGGCGAGGGGTGGCGCCGATCCAGCCGGTAACTTCCAGTTGCGCACTGCCATCGAAAAAGCCAAGGCCGCTGGTGTGCCCAATGCCAACATCGATCGGGCAATCGCCAAGGGTGCCGGCTCCAGTGGCGCCGATGCTGAACAATTTGAAGCGGTGCGCTACGAGGGTTATGGGGCGGGAGGGGTGGCTGTTTTGGTCGAAGCCTTCACCGATAACCGCAACAGAACGGCCGCGGATCTGAGGCTGGCCTTCGGCAAGCAGGGAGGCAACCTCGGCGAAACCGGCTGCGTCAGCTATCTCTTTGTGCAGCGATCAGTGGTCCGTGTCGACCTGAACAGTTGCAAAAGTAATGATGAAGAGACGTTTGTGGAACTCCTGCTCGCCCTGGAGGAAGCAGGTGGTCCTGCCGTGCTGAGCTGGCAGATAGAGACGGATGGGGCCGAAGTCGTTGGCGAATTCGCCGACCTTGAAGCCCTCCAAGATGGTTTGAGACGCCTTGGCCTAGAGGTAAGGGAATGGGAGCACCGTTGGATCCCGGTCACGCCCTGTCACCTGGAGAGCACCGAATACTTACGGGCCTGCATACGCATGTTGGAAGTCATCGAAGACCTGGACGACGTGCGCAGCGTCGTCAGCAACCTGGAGGTGGATGACAGCCTGCTGGAACAGATTCTTGCGGCCCCCAGCTAAGTCAGGGCAACAGAGGGGGCGCCCCCGCGGTGGTTAACGCCCAAGGGCGGCCCCATCCGCCACGACAGTCACATCCGGGTGCAACTGAAGCCAGCTAGCGGGCAGATCGTCCGTTGGCGACTCCTCAAAGGCGCGGCGCAGCACCGCTGCTTTGGCCGCTCCGGTGGCAACCAATACGATGCGGCGCGCCTGGAGAATCTCACTGAGACCAAGGCTGATGGCCTGATCTGGCACCTGGGCCGGATCGCCCCTAAAGGCAAAAGCATTGGCGTTTCGGGTGCTGGCGGTGAGAGCGACACAACGGCAGACCACCTCGGGACCACAGGGGGGTTCGTTGAAACCAACATGGCCATTGGCTCCGATGCCGAGGATCTGGAGCCCCAGACCTCCCTTGCTCGCCAGCAGGGAGGCATAACGCAGGGCCTCAGCGGCCGGATCACCCCCATCGCCACGGGGCAGCAACACGGACCCCGCATCAAGCTGCAGGGGAGTCACCAACTGGGCTGCCATGGTGGCAGCAAAGGAACGGGGGTCCTTAGGCGAGAGTCCCACGTATTCATCGAGATTGAAGCTGCACCATTGGCTACGAACCCTTTGGCGCTCGGCGGCGGAGCGCTGGGCGAATTGGCGGGCCAAGGCTCCATAGACCGGTTCCATCGTGCGTCCTGTGGCCAGGCCCACCGGAAGACTGGGATCGGCCAACCTGGAAGCCAACAGCCAGTGGGCCACCTGCTCCCCCACGGCCTCCGCGTCGGCGAGACGCACGATCTCCACTAAACAGGAGGCCCCTTCCAGGATTGACTTGCCCGGGGTGGCCTGGCCTAGGACCCGGGCAGAAGGCTCAGAGAGATCGGAGGCCCAGTTCGGCTCCTTGGTAGTAGTGACGCAGGATCTCTGCATGGCTTTTCCCCCGCAAGGCCATGCCGTAGGCCCCCCATTGACTCATTCCTACTCCATGGCCAAAGCCATGACCGATGGCCATCAAAGTGGGCGCAGCAGCCGGCTGGACCGACCCCGAGAGCCCGGCCACAGGAGGCAGGGGCGGTGGCGGGGGAGGCAGGCGGAACCGGAACCCGGGGGACGGCCTTGGGCCCGGGGCGGGCTCCGCAGTCGACGGTTCCACGGCGTCATTAGCCGGAGCGACCGCCAAGGCCATCGCCTGGGGCTGGGCCGGAGCCAGCGGCTGGAAGCGCACCAGGGTGCTGCGCAAGCCGAGCCGCCGCCTCAATTCGGCGCCGCTCAACACCAGCTCGCCCCCGGGACCCGTGACACGGGCTTGGCGGATGCGCCCGGAGGTCGAGGTGACCAAGGGCTCGATGGCGGTGACACCGTCGATTTCAACAAAGGCGCGACGCAATTCCTGGGGCTCAAAGGACTTGCTCCAATTGCGCACAGGACTGACCTGGTCGAAATCGGGGACGCTAGTGAGATAGGGAAGTTGACGATTCCAGATTTCACCACTGTTCTCGGTACTACCACCACTACAACTGTGGAATACGGCATCAATCAGACGGCCGCGATAGAGCAACACCTGGCCATTGGTCTGGGCGACAGCCTGGCGGGTCGAAATCGTTTCCGCCCCGACCCCCTTATACACTTGGCTCGCCACAGTGGCCTGAAGATCAAAAAGTTGACCGGGTCGCCGTTGGGCCATGGCATAGGTGCGAGCGGCAATCGCCTGGGCCCTCAGCGCGGCCAAAGGCCATTTGGCCGGCATCTCACTGCCCACCACACTCGGCAGATAACTTTCGAGGCCAATGAAATTAACCGCCTGCAGGCGATCTCCCAAAGGCACGACCCGTAAACGGCCGCGATACTGAGCCGCTCCTAGGGGCACCAGGCCACCGGGGGTGGCACTGTCGACCCAGACCTCTGGCAGCTCGCCCGCGAAGGCGGGCGCAACGGTGGCCAAGGCGGCCGGCCGGCTGGCGTCCCTGGCAAAGGGCCCGGAAGGCACCCCCGGTGTCGAGCTGGATCGCTCCAGGATCACCCCCCTGGCCCCCGATCGCAGTCTCAAACTTTGGCCCGGGGCAAGTACCTGCAGCACCTGTCCCCGGGCATCACTCAACCTGAGGACCGTGCCAGTGGCGCCCAGATCAATGGTAGGGGCTGCCCGCACAAGAATCCTCAAGACGGGGTCTGTGCCGACAGGTCGTGCCGGCGCCGCCCACACCAGGGCCAGGGGGAGAGCCAAGGCGTGACTCCAACGCCAGCTAAGAAGACAAGCCATAGCTGGATCGAACAAGGCATGCCATTGTGCCTGCCATGGGCCCTGCCTGCCATGGCCCGTGGCAACATGCGCCCCTTGGGCAGCACTGACGTGCAGGTCACCTTTCTCGGCACCAGCTCCGGCGTTCCCACCCGGGGTCGCAACGTTTCGTCGGTGGCCGTGCGCCTGCCGCAACGGGCCGAGCTCTGGCTCTTTGACTGTGGTGAGGGCACCCAGCACCAATTTCTGCGCAGTGACCTCAGGGTCTCCCAGCTGCGGCGGATCTTCATCACCCACATGCATGGAGACCATGTCTTTGGCCTGCCTGGGCTGCTGGCCAGCCTGGGGCTGGCGGGCCGCTGCCCCGGGGTCGATCTCTACGGACCCGATCCTTTACGCGATTACCTGGAAGGGGTCCTGAGGACATCCTCCACCCGCATTGGCTATCCCCTCAGGAGCCACCGGGTCCGCCAGGCCGCCCACAGCGGTGACGTCCTGCTGGACGATGGGGACTTGAGCGTGCGCTGCACGCCCCTCAACCATCGGATCCCCGCCTACGCCTACCGAATTGACCAGAAGCCCCTGCCAGGACGTTTCGACGTGAACCTGGCCAAGGAATTGGGAATCCCCCCCGGTCCGATCTACGCCGAACTCAAATCAGGACGGACGGTGACCCTGGATGACGGTCGGGTGATCCACGGGGAAAGGCTGTGCGGCCCACCGCGGCCAGGTTGCAGCCTGGTGTACTGCACGGACACCGTCTTCTGCGAAGCGGCGATCGAGCTGTCCCGCGGGGCAGACCTTTTGATCCACGAGGCTACTTTTGCCCATGGAGAGGCGGAGATGGCCATCTTGAAACAGCACTCCACCAGCACTATGGCGGCCCAAACAGCCCTGGCCGCCGGTGTCAAGCAACTGGTGCTGACCCATCTCAGCCCCCGCTATGTGCAGGGAAATCCAGTGACCCCCGAAGACCTCGAAGCCGAGGCGCGGGCGATCTTTGCCGAGACGCGGGTGGCCCGGGACTTCCTGCGGCTTGATTTGAGCCCAGGGGCAGAAGCCGATATTGACAGTGACCCCCACGCCGACTGAGCCTGCAACAGTTCACCTGGATCGCGACCAGTGCACCCACGGGCCGTGATACAAGGTCTCAGTCGCGGTCTAACCGCCAGTTCCCCGGCTTCTCCCATGGCCCCCTTTCTCCACTCAGCCCTTCGCGCCTTCGCCAAAACCTTGCTGGTTCTGCCCTTGGCGCTGCTGGTCTGCTTTGCCGGCCCTGCCACCGCCGCCAGGTGGGACTCCGCCACCTTGACGGTTCCTGCAACAGCCGATGGCACAACAGTGACGTTCAGCGAGAAGGAAATCAAGAGCGGTCGCAAGCTGTTTAACGACAGCTGCGGCACCTGTCACGCTGGCGGTATTACCAAAACCAACCAGAACGTGGGCCTGGATCCAGAGACCCTGGCCCTGGCCACCCCTCCCCGAAACACGGTGGACGCCTTGGTGGACTTTATGAAAGACCCCACTTCATTCGACGGAGAATACAGCATCTCCGATGTCCATCCCAGTCTGCGCAGTAGCGATGTCTTTGTTAAGATGCGTGATCTCGACGATGAAGATCTCCGTCTGATTGCAGGCTACATTCTTGTCGCCCCCAAGGTGCAAGGGATTCAATGGGGCGGTGGCAAGATCTACTTCTAATCGATTTTCTTATCAATCCGTCCGAGCTTTCCTTAGCTGCCGCATCTCTAATCTGGCATCACTCCCAACCCTCAGACCCATCAGGGACTGGGGGTTGATTTTTGTCTGGCTCCATAGAGCCAGGCAATTTGCTATACCACCATTCTTGCAAAGGTGCCGCCAGTCGCTGGGGGAACAGGGTGATCACCGTGGCTGTGGGGCGTGAGCCTGGTTGCAGCAATTCCACCGAGTAGGAGGGGCAGCGCCTTGCCGCCAGGTCAGGCACGAAGCGACGGCCGATGCGTCGCCAACTTGGTTCCTTACTCCGCCAGGCCAGGCGGCAGCAGGGCCAAGGCAATTCCTCGCGATCAAACAGGCGGCAGCAAGGACCAAGCACCCGAAAGCTGAACTGGCCTCCGGGACTGGCATGTTCACTGCTGAATTCCAGCAGGCCGTGCACCTTAACAGTCATAAAAAAGCCACCCGGCAGGGTGGCGACGGGGGAATGAACCGGACGAACGCAGAATCGCGAAGTCGAGCTCAGTACAGCTCTTCTTCGGCGTGGGTCTTGATCGTGCAGTCCGAGGTGGGGTAAGCCACGCAGGTCAGCACAAAACCGCCCTCAATTTGGTCGTCATCCAGGAAGCTTTGATCGGATTGGTCCACGGTGCCGGCGGTGAGCTTGCCAGCGCAGGTGGAGCAGGCGCCAGCGCGACAGGAGTAGGGGAGGTCGATGCCCTGTTCTTCAGCAGCATCGAGGATGTACTGGTCGTCGGGAACCTCAATGGTCTTGTTGAGGCCTTCGCTCTCGTTGATGAGGGTGACCTTGTAGGAAGCCATGAAAGGGAGTGAAGCTCACAGGCGACGGTGAAGCCGTGCCTGAAGGACGAGCCCTTCCTACACCCGCTGGGGGGTATTCCCAGCCATCTTGGCCCCGCAGGCTGGGAAGGCCAATCAAAAGACCTGAAGTGATCAGCGTGCCTTATGCAACATCAGCCCGTATCTCCAGGCGCATCAACCCCCAGCTCTCCTGGCGGGCCACAAGTTGGGCCCGCCAGCCCTGGGCCGCCAAAACCTTCTCCAAACCAGGGGCCTGATCCACCAGCAAGCCACTCAGGAAACCCACCCCTGCCGGGGCCAATAAGCGAGCGAAGCAGGGGCTGAGGGCCTCAATCACGGGGGCCAAGATGTTGCAGAGCAACAGATCGGCGGGGCGGCCCTCCAACAGGGTCTCCAAGGTGCTGGCGGAGCCGAGGGCGACGCTTAGCTGGGCTGGGCTAAGGGACCCATCGTCCACGGTGAAGTCGTTGAGGAGCGCATTTGCCGTGGTCGCCCGTATGGCCAAGCTGTCCGTGTCCACCGCCGCCACCTGGCTGGCGCCCAGCCGCAGGGCAGCCAAGGCCAGGATGCCGCTGCCGCAGCCCAAATCGGCCACGCGCAGACCGGCAAGGGGCGCTGCCCCCCCCAGACCGCCCCGTTGCTCAGCCAGGTCTTCCAAGGCTTCAAGGCAGAGGCGAGTGGAGGGATGGCTGCCGGTGCCAAAGGCGCTGCCCGGATCCATCCGAATCTGCCGGCGATGGGCCTCAGCGGCGGGAGCCTCAAGCCAGGCCGGCAAAATCAACAGCGACTGACCGACGGGATCGGCTTGCCAGTGCTGTTTCCAAGAAAGACTCCAGTCCTCATCGTCCTGGCGATGCCACTCCAACGGCGGCAGGGAGAGTCCAAAAGGGTCGCCCAGGGGCGCCAGGGCCTGGGCAAGTTCGGCCCTCTCGGGGGCTGGCCAGTCGCTTTCGGGCAGCCACGCCAGCAGCAGGCGGCGCTGGGGCCCTTCCGGCCGATGGCTGAGGGCCACCCGAGTAATGCCAAGCGTTGGCAGCTTCCAGAGCAAGGACTCCTCCAATTCCGGCGCGCAGACCAGCTCCAGACGCCACCAAGCCGTGGCCCCAGTTGCCTGGGCATCTGTTGCCTGGGCACCAGCCAAGCCCGCTGGGCCTGCCGAGGAGGGAAGGCCAGGATCCAGGGTTGGGCCCATCAAAGGGTCACCGGATGGGCCTCCTGAATGCCCTCAATGGCGTGAATGGAATTCAGGAGTTCACCAGGGATGGGGTCATCGATGCTCAACACCATGACGGCATCGCCGCGAACGATGCGCCGACCAACCTGCATCGAAGCGATGTTGACGTTGTGTTCACCCAGCAGCGAACCCAACTGGCCAATGATGCCAGGCATATCGCGGTGACGGGTGAACAACATGTGGCGGCTGGGAACCACGTTCACCGGGAAATCATCGATGGAGATGATGCGCAGCTCGTCGTCACTGAACACGGCCCCGGTGACGGAGTGGTGGCCCTTGACTCCGTCGCAACTGAGGCGCAGGGAACCGCCGGCAAAATCGCGGCTGGCGTCATCCTTCACCTCCAGCACCTTGATACCCCGATCACGGGCCTCCAGGGCGGCGTTGACAAAATTGATGCTGTCGCCCAAGGCCGTAGACAACACACCCTTGAGAGCTGCCACCACCAGGGGCTGGGCGGGATGGGCCGCGAAGTCACCCTGCAAGCGCACTTCCATGGCGCCGATTTGGCCCCCGGAGAGCTGGCTGAGCAGTTGGCCAAGGGTTTCGGCCAGCTGCAAATGGGGCTTGAGCTGGTCCATAACTTCAGGCGTCAGGCCTGGGATGTTGACGGCACTGCGAGCGGGCAGACCCAGGAGCACATCACGAATCTGTTCGGCCACATCGATGGCCACGTTTTCCTGCGCTTCTTCGGTAGAGGCCCCCAGGTGCGGAGTCAGAATCAGCCTCTCTTTGACTTGGCGGAGCGGCGAATCGGCGGCAAGGGGTTCCTTGGCGTAAACGTCAAGGGCTGCGCCGGCAATCACCCCCGTTGCGACGGCCTCAGCCAGCGCCGCCTCATCGACGATGCCGCCCCGGGCGCAGTTCACTAGCCGGGCGGTGGGTTTCATCGTGCGCAACAGCTCGGCATTGACCAGGTTTTCGGTCTCCGGGGTGCGCGGTAGATGCAAGGTGATGTAATCGGCTTCGGCAAACAACTGGGGCAGGGGCAGGAGCCTCACCTGCATCTGTTGGGCACGATCCGGTGAAACAAACGGGTCGTAGGCGGACACATCCATGCCCATGGCCCGGGCCACCCGGGCGACATGGGAACCGATCTTGCCGAGGCCTACCACCCCCAGGGTCTTCTTATAAAGCTCATTGCCGACGTAGGTCTTGCGATCCCAGCCCCCGGCCATCGTGCTGGCATGGGCGTGAGGTACATGGCGGGACAGGGATAACATCAACGCCAGGGCCTGCTCAGCCGCAGCGATGGTATTGCCCTCGGGCGAATTGACCACCAACACGCCACGACGGGTGGCTGCCTTTACGTCGACATTGTCGACACCGACCCCAGCACGGCCGATGATGCGCAACTTGGGGGCCGCCTCAATCACCGGAGCCGTCACCTGGGTGCCGGATCGGATCATCAGGGCGTCGTAATCGCCGATCAGGCCAATCAGCTCGTCCTGCGACAGGCCCGTGCGCACATCCACATGGGCGACCTGGGAAAGAATGTCAATCCCAATCTGGTCGATGGGATCGGAGACCAGAACCTTTGTCATGTCGGGCAAATGGTGGGCCCCTGGGGAGCGTGAAGAGGGGGTCAGCCCGATGGGGCATGCCAGGGGTGCAGTGTAGTGAGCAACATGTCGGCGCCCGAGCTGGGCGGGAGGTTGGGGTGTCCTTGAACGTGGTGGTGGTGCTGGACGACCGGGAGCGGTTGCGCGCCCTGCGGCAGGAACTGGCTGCAGTGGAGCCTCCCTTGCAGCAATTGCTGGCCATTGGCCCTGGCGAAACGGATCCGGCCACGGTCGAACGGCTCGATCCCACCACGGCCCGCCGCCGCCGCCAGCGGTCAATGGCCCGCTGGCTTCTGCCCTTCGGCTTCCTGGCGGGCCTCACGTTCACCCAGATCACCGATTTGCACACCTTCTCCGCCCTCGGCCCCTGGGGCGAACCCGTAGTTGGGGGACTGTTGGGCTTGGTATCCGGCTGGATGGGCAGCTTTGCCGCCGCCTTCAGCGTGGCCTCCGAGGATGCTGATCGGGTGCGGGGCCTGCGCAATCGACTGGAGGAAGGCCAGTGGCTGCTGCTGCTGGAGCCAGCGGCAGGCCAAGAGGTTCCTTGGACCACAGTGCAAAGGGCCCGTCCCAAGGCGGTGGTGCGGCTGGGGGAGACTTAGAACCCGTTTGGACGGCTTGGAATGCTGTTGCGCGAAACCTTGTCGGCAGGGAGCCCCTGGGCCCTGGCCCTGGAGCCTGTGCTGGCGGCCGCCGAAACGGCCCTGCGGACCTGGCAACCCGTCTGGACAGGTTTTTTGAGCGCCGCGGTCCGCGAAGAAGCGGAAATCCGGCTGGGTAGCCTCAGTGAGTTGACCCTGGTCAGCGATGGCGGCTATCCCGGCGCCGAACGCCGCCAACTGCTTTTGCGACGCACCGAAGCCTTGCTGCCGGCGGACGATCAGCCCCCCCGGGTGATGGGTTTGGAGCTCGCCGGGAACTTTCTTTTTGACCCTGCTGCCGCAACTGATTTCCGCCAGGCCCTGATCAATGTCGGTGCCCGGGATGATCAAATCGGCGATCTCTGGCCCCGCGGTGACCGGGGTGCCCAGGCCATTGTTAGCGCCGAGCTGGCCCAGAAACTGACAGGTAGCGAGGGGCTGGTACGCACCGTGGCAGTGCGCTTTGAGCTGCGGCCTGTGGCTGAACTGGCCTTGCCGGCACCGCGGCTCCAGCGCGACCTGCACACGGTGGAGGCCTCCCAGCGCTTGGATGCGGTGGCCTCGGCGGGATTCGGCCTCTCCCGCAACCGCATGGCAACCCTGATTCGGGAGGGGGCCGTCCGCATCAACTGGAAGGTGGTGACCAGCCCCAGCCGGGAACTGGTGGTGGGGGAACGGGTGCAGCTGGAGGGTCGGGGGGAGTTGAGGGTCGAGGGCGTCAGTGAAACGAAACGGGGTCGCTGGCGGATCCATCTGATTCGCTCCTGACGGGATCTACCGGTGCTTGGCGCCGGAGCTGCTGCCGACGCAGTGCTGGCTTTGAGGTCGCGCCGCCGCAGGAGAGCCGACTGGGCTGGTGCTAATTTCTTCGGGTCAGCCGAAACACTGAATTAGGTTCTTCGGCAGCCCAAGGGCCACCTGGTTTCCAGGCGATGAGTCGGGCGATTAGCTCAGAGGTAGAGCACTACCTTGACACGGTAGGAGTCACTGGTTCGATTCCAGTATCGCCCATCTTTTTCAATTCTTTTGGCAGGTTCTTTTATGGCCACCGAGGCCCTCCCAACGACCATGGTCCTGGGTCTCGGCAGGTCCGGCATCGGTGCCGCCAGGCTGCTCCGTTCCCAGGGGCATAGGGTGTTGATTGTAGAAAGCCGGTACAACGGGGCCCTGCGGGCCCAAGCAGCAAGCCTGGCCAGCGAAGGCATCGACGTACTGCTGGCAGCCCCCTTAACCCCTGAAACTTTCGGAGGCCTGCCCCTGCCCGAGCGGGTGGTGGTTAGCCCCGGCATCCGCTGGGACCATCCCCTGCTGCTGGCCTGGCGCCGTGAAGGCATCCAGGTGGAAGGGGAACTCAGCTCCTCGTGGCGAGCAACGGCCGGAACTCCCTGGATCGGCATCACGGGCACCAACGGCAAGACCACGGTGACCCATCTGGTGCATCACCTCCTCAGCGAGGCCGGACTGGATGCGCCCCTCTGCGGCAATGTCGGCATCTCGGCCGCCGAACTGGCCTTGCAACGCCAGGCGCCCGGCGCCAAGGCTCCGGACTGGTTGGTGGTCGAAGTCAGCAGCTACCAGATTGAAGCCGCACCGGAACTCGCACCCGCCATCGGGGTCTGGACGACCCTCACCCCCGATCACCTGGAACGCCACGGCACCATGGAGGCCTATCGGGCCATCAAACGCAGCCTGATCGAACGCTCCCAGCGGCGCATATTGAATGCCGACGATCCCGACCTGCGCTCCCAGGCGCCGAGCTGGGACCGGGTCGACTGGGTCACAGCGGGTTGCGCCAGCGATCTGCCAGCGGGTATGGACCCCCTGCTTTCGATTGCGGACGGGCAGGTTCTAGGACGCTCAGGACCCCTGTTTGCGGCCGACTGCCTGGCCATGCCAGGGGCCCACAACCGCCAGAACATGTTGCTGGCCACTGCCGTCGGCCTGCACGCCGGTCTGACCCCTGGGCAGATGGAAGCGGCCCTGCGTTGCTTTGCCGGTGTGCCCCATCGCCTCGAACGTCTGCGGCAACTTGGGCAAGTCACCTGGTATAACGACAGCAAGGCCACCAATTACGACGCTGCCGAAGTAGCTCTCAAAGCATTGGCAGGTCCCCTGGTGGTGCTGGCCGGGGGCCAATCGAAACAAGGGGACTCCCGGGGCTGGCTCGCCCAACTGCGCCAGCAGGCGGCAGCGGTGGTGGTCTACGGGGCCGCTGCCGCAGAATTTGAAGCCCTCCTCCGCCAAGACAGCTACCCGGGCCAGTTGCATCGGGTCGAAGGACTGGAACAGGCGGTACCGCTGGCGGCCGGCCTGGCAAAGGCAATTGGTATAACTAATGTATTACTATCCCCCGCCTGTGCCAGCTTCGATCAATACAGCGATTTCGAAGCCCGCGGCGACCATTTTCGGGCCCTTGTGGCCGCACTTTGATACTTCAGCCCCCTGGAGAGCCATGGCCCACTGGTTAATGAAAAGCGAACCAGATATCTATGGCATTGATCACCTCAAGGCCGAAGGCACCACGCTCTGGGATGGCATCCGCAACTACCAAGCCCGCAATTACATGCGCACGATGGCCATCGGTGACCGGGCCTTTTTCTATCACTCCAATATCACCCCACCCGGCATTATCGGCCTGATGGAAGTTGTAGAAGTGGGACTCACAGATCCCAGTCAGTTTGATCCGCAATCCAAATACTTCGATCCCGCCTCAAAGCCGCAAGCTCCGCGCTGGGATTGTGTGCGGCTGTCCTATCTGGCGAGCTTCACCCCGCTTTTATCCCTGGACCGCCTGCGCGCCGAGTTCAGCCCCGACGAATTGGCGGTGGTACGCCGCGGCAACAGGCTTTCGATTCTGCCGGTGCCTGAGGCAAGCGCTACCCGCCTCTATGAATTGCTAGGGGCGCCGAGCTAGGCCGCCCGCTGGGCTCAACAGGGTCAAGGCGGAGGGCACCTAAGGCTGCTGCAAAGGCCGCCGTCGCCCCGGCCTCCCAATACCCCTCCAGGCCCCGAACCCCGGGTTCCGGGGTCAAGACGAAACCAAGGCACCATTGGCTCCGATCTCCCTCCAGGCTCAGCCAAAGCTGGCCCTCACCAGCCAGGCGAGTCTCCAATTCAAGGCTCAGAGCCTCCTCCGCCAGCAATTGGTCCACCAACCCAGCATGTTGTTGGACCAACTTGGCAACAGCCCTTTGCAAGACTTGCGCCTCCTCCAGAGTCAATTCCGCCGCCCAGTGGCGCCCCCCCACCAACAGGGGAAACGGTGACTTAAGGGGGTTGAATGCCAGTCGCCAACCATCGCCTTCCCCAACCTGCACGGCGCCTTCAGCCGGGCAGCAGGTCAGGTTGGTCCTGCTCGTCGCTGAGCTCGATGATGGCCCGTTGCACAGGTTTGATCATCGAATCGTCGAGCAGTCCGTCGAAATCATCGAACCGTCGTTGCTTGGCCCGAAAGGCGATGCGCACAGTGGTGAGGTAACGATTGCTGGAATGGCGAATCAGGCTGTCGGCCCGCTTGGCCAGTTCCTTGGGGTTCAGATCACTGTTGGTGAGCATCTCGGAAGGCTTCTTTAATGCCAACTTAGGGCAGCACTCCACGGCGGCTTGACCTCCCTCCCCATCCCTCCCCATGCCGGGCACCCTCGCCATTGATCTGGGCAGCAGCACCACGGTGGTGGCTTGGCAGGAGGCCGGTGCGCCGCCCCGGCTGCTGGAACTGCCCCCCTACAGCGGCTCCAACCCCACGACCATTCCGAGCCTGCTCTGGCTCAGCCATCCCCAGCAACGTCGTCCGCTCATCGGTCGCCAGGTGCTCGACGCCGGCCTGGCCGACCAGCCAGGCCCGGGGCTGCTGCGGGATTTCAAACGGCGAATCGGCCAAAGTGCCGCCAGCGCTGGCCCCTGGCCCGAGCCTGACCAGCCAGGGGGGATGCAGGATTCGCCCTGGCTGGATCCCGAAGCGGCTGGCGCCCTGCTGCTGCGCTGTGTCTGGGAAGCCCTACCGGCCGAGCTGAGCCCCGATCGCCTGGTGTTGACGGCCCCCATCGAGACCTACCGGGGTTACCGCCAGTGGCTGGAGCGGGTCAGCCGGGAGCTGCCCGTTGCCGAAGTGGCCTTGGTGGACGAACCGACCGCAGCGGCGATCGGGGCCGGTCTGCCCCCGGGTAGCCGGGTGCTAGTGGTCGACGGCGGGGGCGGCACATTCGATCTTTCGCTCGTGGCGCTGGAAGGGGGTGAGGGCCGGGCGGCGCCCATCGCCCAGCTGCTGCGCTTCGCTGGGCGCGACCTGGGGGCCAGCGGCCAGGCCCTGCGGACGGCCCGGGTGATCGGCAAGGCGGGGGTGGCCCTGGGGGGCCGTGATCTGGACCGCTGGATCGCCTCCCATCTCTGCCCCGATGTCGCGCCGGATCCGGCCCTGCTCACGGTGGCCGAAGCAATCAAATGTCGCCTCAGTGAGAGCGAAGAGGCCCTGGGCCTGTGGCTGGATCCATCCGGCACAACCCGGGAACTGCGCCTCGATCGCCCCCGCCTGGAAAAGCTTCTGGTGGAACGGGGCCTGCTGGCCCAGCTGGACGCCCTGCTCGATTCCGTGCTGGCGGCCGCCCGCAGTGAAGCCCTGGCGGGCCCCGCCATCGCAGCGGTGTTAACGGTGGGGGGCTGCAGCCAGCTGCCCCTGCTGCGCCGCTGGCT
>JBIIJV010000171.1:0-6474 GCA_044233545.1 Cyanobium sp. | reverse complement strand
CTCGGCGGGCACCGGCGCACGCGGCGCTTCATCAGCCTGGGGAGCCCCCAGCAGGGCACCCTCACCGCCCAGCCCTGGCCGGGGCAGATCTTCAAAGGGCTCGCCGACCTCAAATGGGACAGTGCCCTGCTGCGGGAGCTCAACAGCAACAGCGAGCTGCTGCAGTCGGTCGATTGCCACAGCTTTTACTCGGCCCTGGATCTGGCGGTGCTGCCCGGTTGGCGTGCCGTGCTGCCGATCGGGCCCCAAACGGAGCTGCCGGTGGCCACCCATCCCCAGCTGCTGCGCGATGCCGCCGCCATCAAGCCCCTGGCCGCCGAACTGCTGCGCCCCTGAATCCCTCGCCTCGGGTCCCAACAAGCAGCCTGGCCTCAACGACCCAGAAACGTCGGCCCAAGCAGCAACTCACAGGCCAGCCCCGGTTCTTCGCTATGGCGTGCCACCACCAGCCGGTGGATCCCCGCTTCGATCATGAAGCCATTTTGATGCACATCGAAAAAGGCGAGACGATGCAGGGGAATCGTCAACGTGATGCGTTGGCAGGTACCGGCGGCTAGAGGGACCCGGGCAAAGCCCACCAAAACGCGGGTCGGCCGCTGCACAGCCAGGCCTGGGGGCTCCAGATAGATCTGCAGCACCTCCGCCGCCGCCATGGCGCCGCTGTTGGCAACGCTGACGGCCAGAGCGATGGCCGGCTCAGCATTGTCTGAACTGGTTTCGCCGGCGTCTGAACTGGTGTTTGAAGCAGGCAGCAGGGTCGCGCTCAGCTCCGTGGTTTCGAACTGGCTGTAGGAAAGTCCGTAGCCAAACGGAAACGCCGCCGCCTGACCATCGCGCCCCAACCGCCGGTAGCCATGCCAGAGGTCGTAGACGATGCGTCGGGCCCGGGGTTCAAAAGGCGGCAACTGCTCGGCGGAGCTGGGCAGGGAAAAGGGCAGGCGGCCGCTGGGGGAGACCCGGCCCAACAGCACATCGGCCAGGGCGTGGCCCCCTTCCTGGCCTGGATACCAAAGCAGCAGCAAGCCCGGCACCGCGTCATGCCACTCCTGGCTCAGCATGCCGCCGCCCCCCATCAACACCACCACGGTGCGGGGATTGGCGGCGGCCACTTGACGGATCAAGGCCACCTGGTCGGCGGGCAGGTGCAGATCGGTGCGATCGCCGGCGGCAAAATCGCCCCCTTGGCGTGCTGAGGCCTGGCTGGTGATGCGGGCGACCAGCTGGGCCACCGGTTTCCAGAACGGCAGCAGGGTGCGGGGCCCCAGCGTTTGCAGCAACCACTGGGGGGGCGGCATCAGCTCCAAGATCGGCCCGATGTCTCCCGGGTGGATGTGCTCGCCTTCGAGGCGCCAATCGAGGCCGACCACCACCACGGCCGCCTGCGAACGGGCGGCCAGGGCCGCTGCCGCCAGCGGATCCTCGCCGTTGTGATAATTGATGCGCAGTTGGGGATCGGCCTGGCGGAGGCCCTCCAGGGGGGTCACCACGCTCTCGGCTGACGGCCGGGTGTCGGAGGAGCCGCGATCGCCCAGGTTCGGCAGCGCCGCCAGGGGGCCGATCAACGCCAACGAGGTCAGATCGCGGAAGGGCAACACGGGCTGCTGAACAGCAGGCTGCGGAGCAGCGGGCTGCTGGCCGGCCAGCAGGGCGTGGCGCGGCAGCTCATGGCGCGGCAGCTCGTTGCGCAACAGCACGATCGATTGGGTCGCCGCCTCCCGGGCCAGGACGCGGTGGGCCGGGCAAGAGCGCAGCGTCGCCGGGTAGCTGCCGGCGGGGACGGCCAGCTGGGCCTGCAGCAACCGCATTACCGCATCATCGAGCCGCCCATGGGGCAACCGGCCCTCAGCCCGCGCCTCCGCCAGGCAGCCCGCAAACACCATCTGAAACGGCATATCTAGGTCTTGGCCGGCCAGAACGGCCGCCACGCCATCGTGAATGCCAAAGATGAAATCGCTGACCACAAAGCCTTTGAATCCCCAACGCCGCTTCAGAATCGAATTCAGCAGTTCGGCATGTTCGCCGCACCAGGAGCCATTGACCCGGTTGTAGGCGCTCATCACCGATCCGGCGCCGGCTTCGACGCAATCACGAAAGTGGGGCAGGTAAAGCTCGTGCAGCACCCGCTTGTCCACCTGCACATCCACCAAAAAGCGGCAGCTGTCGATCGAATTGAGGGCGAAGTGTTTGACGCAGGCGATGGTGTGGCGCTGCAGGCCCCGGGTGCAGGCGGCCCCCATGGCACCAACGTGCACCGGGTCTTCGCCGTAGGTCTCCTGGGCCCGGCCCCAGCCGGGATGGCGCAGCAGGTTGACGCAGACCGCCGCCACCCAGTTGGCCCCAAACGAACGGGCCTCCAGGGCGATCGCCTCACCGATGCGTTGCTCCAGCTCCGGATTCCAGCTGGCGCCCCTGGCCATCGGCACCGGAAAGGTGGTGGCGCCGCCCTTGAGCACCACGCCCCGCGGCCCATCGACAAATTGCAATCCCGCCAGCCCCAAGCGGGGCAGCTGGCCCGCCGGCCAGGGGTGGCTGTGGGAGGCATCCCCGAGGGCGATGTCGGCCATCCCCGACCAGAAGGGCGTGTCGCCATCAAGCAGGGCCAGCTTTTCTGCCTCGCTGAGCTGGGCCAACAGCACCAGGGCCCGGGCCGTGATGGCGGCAGGGATCTCTCTCATACCTGCAACGTAAGGTCGATCCAGCCAGTACCCAGGGCGTCGCCATCGCCCTTAACAAGGCCTTCGTCATAGCGACGGAATTGCCCCAACAGGGCAAGGCCAGGGCTCAAGGGCTGGCCGGGAATCGAGGCATGGGGGCTGGCATTCGCGGCACCAGCCAATCAAAAACCCCCGGGCCGGGCCCAGGGGTCAGGGTGGTTACGAGGCTGAACCACGGTTTGAAGCGGCTGAGCAGGGGACCTGGGGCCTAGGGATCCAGGTGAGGGGCAATGGACTCGCAGGGCACCTTGATCGGTGCAGTTGGAGTGCCGTTGGCTGGAGCGAACGGCTCGCCCCTGGTGGGGTGGAGAATCTTGGAGCAGGGGCCTGAAGTCAGCTTGCTTCGGGTTGCTGGCGGGGTGGCGTGTCGTCCAACGTGGGCGCCTCCTGGGTTTGTGAATACAGATTCGCCCTGGCGGCCGGCGAAATCAATCGGTTTTTAGACGCATTGCTTTGGCTGGGGCAGGGGGCTGAGAGTGGTTGGTTTGGGATGCCAGCAGGAAGGCTCTGCCGATTGATGCGATGCACGAGAACAGGAGCCGGGCGGGCCAACTTTAAAGATTGCGTGCACGGATTAATGCAGCGCTGATATTTGCAAAAACCACGAAATCGTAACCTATTTAAGCTGGCATGATGTCAGAAAGTTAAGCGATATGTTTATGGTTGTTTGGCAATGGATAAGGTAAATGCAGTCATGAACTCTCTCCCTTCCAGAGGTTCATGCCAACCCCAAGAAACGGAGATCTTGCCATGCTTAAGATTACTGCTGATATATTTTCTGGCCGCGACAACCCGAGCTGGGTAGTCTCGGACAGTGCCGAAATCTCCGCTGCCCTCAGCGAGGTCACCAAAGTGAGCAATCTCATGGCTACGCAGAGCGCACCAGAGGGGAAGCTGGGCGAACTGCGAGGCTTCTACGTCGACGTAGCTAGCGACCATTTGGCCGCTGACCACGGCCTCGACTCAGCGCTCTACTTGCCCTATGAGCCAGGCTCCACCGGCCCGATGCGGAATCTGGCCGAACGCTTCGTCAACCTCGCTGCCGAGGAGTCCCTCTCCGTGGGTATGGCGGCTGAGGGGCTCGAAGCAGCGGAAACCCTCAGCCCCGAGTTGCTGCGCAGCTTCCTCGGCCAGAAGCTGGGCAAGGAAACCGGGACCAGCGAGGCTGACGCGAGTCCCGCCGCGGCCGCTGCAGAGTCCGACGAAATGTCCGTGGAGGCCGCTGCTGCGGTGACCTGCATGGTCGAATATGCGGCTTACAACCCCGGATTCTGGAACAACAACGCAAACGTTCGCACCCGCAACAACTGCTACAACTATGCGAGCAACAAACGCACCGACACTTTTGCCCAGCCCGGTCGAGGTTGTGGCCGTATGTATACCGCCATCAACTGCGCCGAAGTATCGCGTGCGGCGCTTTGTGACCGCCTGCACAGGCGATTTGTCTGTTTTCCCGACAGCGAAAAGCCTCGCTATCTAGTGGCACTTGTGATCGCTCCTGGACCCGGTTTCAACGATTTCCACTGGTACCGCAGGAATTCGGAAGGTTTCTGGAGCCACAAGCCGGGCGGCACCGCAGCCCGAAACACTGACAACAGCGGTAGGGTAATCACCAACCCGGAGACCTGCAACCGGGGGCCTTATACACAGTTCTGTGGTTATTTCTATACCTGCCGTTCCCAACTCATCCGGTGAATGTATAAAGGACGCAGCGAGCCATCATGATCGTGCCCACCATGCAAGTCGAAATAGATCTTTTCAGCGGCAGACCCAATCCCGCTTGGGAGCTCACCGCTGCCGAAGTCTCCGAGCTCAAGGCTCGCCTTGCCACGCTGCCTACCGGTTCGCCCGTCGCTATGCCCGAGGTATTGGGCTATCGAGGTTTGCATATCGCACCGCTGCCTGGGCGGCAAGGTATTAACGAACCATCGTCGGCCAATACAATTATCGACGTCAAGGTCGGTGGTGGGGCAATTAATGCGGTCCGCTACAACGGAACAGCCCTACACCTGGTGGATACCGGTCAGTCACTGGAATGCTGGTTATTGACTATTGCACAAGGAAGAGTGGACGAATCAATCCGTCAGACCGCGCTTGCGAACCTGGATTCACCCTGTCCCTAAGCGCCCAATCCTAAGCGCCCAAGTAAACCCTTCACCCATTTTAAAGGAACAAATCCATGAACTCTGAATTCACAATCCCCAGCGAAGCAGAAACCACCGGCCGTTATATCGTCACCTTCAGAGAAGGCGCCTCCGATCAGGCCCTCGCCGCGCTGGTGAACAGCGCCGGCGTCAGGGAGGCCAATCTGCTCCGGAGTGGCGATTTCGCCGAGTCCGGAATTGATATGGACCAGGTCCCCGCCGAGGGCGGTGCCCTACTGGGCAATCTCGGCATGGCCGTAGTCAACGTCGCCCCCGATGCTGCGGGAGCACTGGCCATGGAGGCGGGCGAAGAATCCGCGATCCTCGCGGTCGAGCCAGAAGGCATCATGTATGCCCTCAGCGAGTTGGGGGGAGTAACCCTCGATTACCTGCGCGGCTTCCGGGACTGCGCCCAGAGCCTTTACGTTTCGGCATCCACCACGCCGCCGGGGGGCGAGGAAGGTACCGACCTGATTGAAGCGGCAGGGTTTATTGACAGCCCGACCCACACTTGGGGCCTGATCGCCACCAGGGCCTCGCTGTCGAGATTCACCGGCCAAGGCATCAACGTCGCAGTACTGGACACCGGCCTATTCCTAGCCCACCCCGATTTCGTCGGCCGCTCAATCGTCTCTCGGTCGTTCATCTCCGGCGTGGTGAGCGCCAACGATGGCCATGGCCACGGCACCCATTGCACGGGAACGGCATGCGGTGCATTCAAGCCTGCGGTCGGGCCGCGCTACGGCATCGCTCACAAGGCCAACATTTACATCGGCAAGGTGCTCTCCGACCAGGGCAGTGGCAGCGACGGCGGCATCCTGGCGGGCATCGACTGGGCGATCGCCAACAGGTGCCAGGTGATCTCAATGTCGCTGGGAGCCAATGTTCCGACAACTACTACGTTCTACGAGACCGCCGGCCAACGGGCCCTGAATGCTGGCAGCCTGATCGTCGCCGCCGCAGGCAACAACGCAAACCGCTCCGCAGGCAACTTCGGCTTCGTGGGTCGGCCGGCCAACAGCAGGTCCTTCATGGCCGTAGGAGCGTTGGATGGCAACCTGAGGATGGGTAATTTCTCAGCCCGCGACACGGCCCGTGCCGCCGGTACGGCTGTCGACATTGCCGCTCCGGGCGTCGTCGTTTATTCCTCCTGGCCGATGCCGACTCGCTATCGCACCATCAACGGCACCAGCATGGCAACACCCCATGTCGCCGGCATTGCCGCTCTCTGGGCGCAAGCCAGTGGTTCCCGCGGCGCAGCCCTGTGGCAGCGGGTGATCACTAGCTCCCGCGCGCTTTCACTGCCGATCGTTGATGTGGGCCGTGGCCTGGTCCAGGCGCCATAGCTTTTCGGATTAACCTTTCGGTGCCGAAAAGACTTGTAACTTCCTAAAATCACTCGAAACAACCCGCCCGCTGATGCCACTCCCTGCGGAGTGACTCAGCAGGCGGCTATCCCAAGAGGAATCGACCATGGGCGAATTCGCTCAACCCAAAGTTGAAGTCATCATCACCGTTGCGGAAGACCGCAGAGCCAAGCTAAAGCAAATCGCCTCGGAACTCCAGAATAACGGTCTCGAAGTCAGCTCCGAGCCGCTAGAAAATCTCGGAATTAT
>JBIIJV010000111.1:0-9042 GCA_044233545.1 Cyanobium sp. | reverse complement strand
CACCGGTTTGGCAGAGGAAAAGAGCATCGAACAACTCAAGAAGGTGAAAGGTGTTACCGCCGTCGAACCGTCAAGGCCAGTGCAAATTGCACCCCCAGATTCCGACATACAGTGAGGTCCAGATCGCAGTTTTTAAGTGCTGCCGCAGGAAATGATAGGCATTGACATGTTTACGTGACACATCGGGTGGAAGCGTGATCTTAGTGACACTGAAATGGCAGAGTAATAACGCTCTAGGAGCCGTAGGCCTCCGCCAGCTTGTCCTGGAGTTGGCCTGGCTCAGTTGAAATAGTGTCGGGTTACTCCGCCGCTACACTGTGATCGTCTGGCAGCAAGGTGCTAGACAAACTGGATAAAGAACCCCTTTAGCATGGCTCCGGAAGCCTGATATCCAACCTTAAGTTGCTCAGGTTTTCTGAATCTAGTGTCGTCGCGAAGATCACGGCATCACTTAATCGAGCACAAGACATGGACACTATTCAACAACTTTGACGAATATTTCGCACTCCTTCTACTTGTAATGTTTGAGTAGTAGTAACAGTTACTTGCGATTCGACTGGACCATCTTTGCTGATTTTATCAGGTCGATTGACACCTCCCTGAGTTGGCACATAGTTTAACAATGAACATGCTTTCAACGATGAGAATACCGGGTTATTGAAGGCATTCTGGAAAAGATCAACGTGATTATCTTTAAGCCAATTACATTGCCTGAAAAGAGAGATCTGTGCATTCCTTCGAAAGTTCTCAGTATTAATGCGTTCAAATTCTGACTTAAACTTAGCATAGTCCTTGCAGGCTCTTGTCAATTCTCCAGCTCCTAAGGGGAGACGCAGTCCCGCTGCAACTCCGTAGTTATTAACACCTGCGCTAGACGATGCATAGGTTGGAGAGAAATTATCTGACCAGTCATTACCGCCTCCTCCATAAGCACCAATATTAAAAGTAGGAGTCGGGCAATTTATACCAGACGAGGGACTAAAGGAATCGCCGGTAACAGCAGGGGTGAAATAGTTTAAATTAGGACCTCTACCGTAGCCGATAGCTTGTGCTTGTGCCGTACTAGGGTAGACAAATGCAAGCGAAACTCCAAGGCTAAGAGCACTGTATGCGGATAGGTTTAATTGACTCAAAAGAGAAATGGAAGCCCGGCTGATGCCTAGGCAAATGCTGTTGATGGTCATGGCTGAAAATCGGTTGAATTGCAGAGAAATGAATAGATGGCCAGGGACATGTACGGTGTGACAAGCTTCCTTGGCCATATTTTGATCACTGACCTACTACGCAAAAACAGAGATTAAACGGATCAGGCTTTGGATGTTCCGACTGCTCAATCTTAGTAGGATCATACAGGAGGATCAGTGATGGGGCACTTGACATACCATCTACCAGTATTTTCATCGCAATGGTAGCCACAGCCTGGAGGAATGTCCAAAAGAATTTTCTCACCAGTATGGATATCGAAATAGGAATAAACTAAATTATCTCCAACCTTAGGCTCACGGCGCAAGTTGGGGCAATACACGAGGCACCTCCAAGAATGAGAGTTGATTGCAGGAAGATTAATCCTCCTAGACAAAAGAAAAATCGTGCAACGCTTACCTGATGTCTTCTCGCTGTTGATTACTTGTCAAGTTGATGCCATCTACCTGTAACCTTGCTGACAACCTGTGGAGCTAGTCTTGCCGGTAATACAAAAGGAGCTGTAATCTAAGCATTAGTTCAATGGAAATCTGGTGATTCTTTCGGCAGCAAGCAGGGGATGCAATTGCCGCAAATTTGTTGGCTTGGAAAGCCAGTAAGAAAGGCTTTGCTGCCAGCCTGGTTTATAATTTTATCATTCCGCCCATGAGATGTTGCACTGTTGGACATTCGCTGGAGCCACCCTGATCCGGCTTTTCAGCCAATAGTAGATGCACTTCCTCAGAGCCCTTCAGCAAGCCCTGCGCCGCAGACGTTGCCTGGCTCCATTGGAGCAGTCGCTTCCTGAAACGTAGGGTGTTGGTCAGAATGGAGCAAGTCGGTGGCATCGCGGCAACGAACCCGCCCAGGCAGGCTCCAGTCCCTACTGCCGGAATCCATGCTCCTGGTAGCTCTTCACCTGGCAGTCCTGCCCCTGGCAGTCCTGCCCCTGGCAGCTGTGCCCCTGGTAACCCTTGCTTTCACCGCAATCGCCCCAGTCGCCCTGGCCGCGACGCCCGCCAGCCTGGAGGGCACGGCCTGGATGCTGGCCGGCAACCAGGCAGTCAGCCTGCTGTTTGAGCAGGGCCGGGTCAGTGGCAGCGACGGCTGCAACCGGTTCAACGGCCCCTACTTAAGCCGCGGCACCTCCCTGACGATCGGCCCCCCGCTGGCGGCCACCCAGATGGCCTGCCCGCCACCGGTGATGCAGCAGGCCGCCAAGTTCAACCAGGCCCTTGCCGCCACCCGCTTCTTCCGCCGCGATGGGGCCAACCTGCGGCTGCTCGCTGCGGACGGCAGCGTGCGCGCCACCCTGGTGCCCCAATCCAAAACCCTGGCCGGCAGTTGGCAGGTAAGTGCCTACAACAACGGCCGCCAGGCGGTGGTCAGTCCCCTACTGGGCACGGTTCTCGATGTCTCCTTCCTGGAAGGCGGCCGGATCGGCGGCAGCAGTGGCTGCAATCGTTACAGCGCCAAGATTCAAGTGCAGGGCAGCAAAGTGACGATCGCAGCTCCGTTGAGCACCCGGCGAATATGCAGCGAACCGCCAGGGGTGATGGAGCAGGAACGGCAGTTCCTGGCGTCCCTGGCCTCGGTGGCCACGCTGCGCCACGAGGGACAGCGGCTGGAGCTGCGCCGCGCCGATGGCGCCCTCGCTCTGATCCTGAAGCGCCTGCCAACGGCAGCCAAGTGACAACGTTCCTGCAACTGGCAGTGAACCTGCTGGCGCCATTGCCCCACCTCGCTAGCCTGCTAGATCGGGTCCGGGATGCACTGCTCACCCCACTGACAGGCGCCGCCGTCGGCCACACAGGCCTGATCCTGGGGGCCTACGCCCCCCTCGCCCTCGGAGTTGGCCGTCGCTCTGGCTTTCTGCTGGCGCTATGGCGCTGGCCGCCCCTTGGGGTGCTGCTGCGCGGCTCCTTGCCGCTGCTGTTGATGCCCGCCTTGGGGGAAGAGCTGCTCTTTCGCGTCGCCCTTTTGCCCCACCCCGCAGGCGGTCCCAACTTTGCGAGCTTCTGGGCCTGGGGAGCCCTGAACGTGGGCTTGTTTGTGGTGTATCACCCCCTGGCGGCCCGTCTCTGGGACCGGCGCCAGCCGGCGGTGTTCGACGATCCGCGCTTCCTTCTGCAGTGCACCCTGCTTGGCAGTGCCTGCGTGCTCGCCTACAGGGCCAGCGGCTCCCTCTGGGCGCCTGTGCTCATCCACTGGTTGGCGGTGGCCGCCTGGCTTGGCCCCCTGGAGGGCCATCGCTGCCTGCCTGGCGCCAAGCCGCACTGATCGGCGGCACCTTGACCCCTGGCCCATGGGCCCGATGGGGCCGGATCAATCGAATGCGCCGGGCAGGAAGCGCAGGATGAAATCAGTGAGGGCCACCCGGGTGCAGCGGGGATGCCAGTCGCTGCTGCCCGGCAACCGCCGCCAGCACTGCACCTGCACCTGCACCTCGGCAGTGGTGCTGGCGTCCAGGGCGACGCGGTAGCGGTATTCGGCGTCGGCGGCCTGCTGGGGCGCGGACAGTTGTTCAGCTCCAGGCTGGGTTGCCACGAAGGCCTGCAGGAAGGCAGCCGGGTCGCCATTGAGGCGGCGGGCCGTGGCAAAGCGCCAGGCCGCACCGGTGGGGTATCCGTCGTGGTGGAGATAGAGATGCTGCTCCGGGCTGCCCGGAAAGCCAATGAAGCTGTAAACGGCGCGGGTGGCCAAGGCGAAAAAAACGGCGACACTCTTCAGTGCCACCGGTGTACCCAGCGATCGCTTGCCTGCCCGCACGATTAGCTTCGCAATGGGAAAGCCACCCCCCAGCCACCCCCATGACCCAAGCCAGCCTCGCCCGCCAGCCCGATCTCACCAGCCTGCTGGTTGGCAAGGCGCTGGCGGTCAAGCCCGTGTGGGCCCTGGCCAAGGCCCAGGCGCGACGCATGATGATCGGCCGGGCCGAACGGTTGGGGATTCCCTGGCGCGAGACCGTCGCCGAGCTGTCGCAACGGGATTGGCAACCCCTCTGGGATCAGGTCTACCGCGAAGGTGTCGACCTGCCGGCCAATTACCGCGCTTCCTTCCACGGCTATGACGCCGGCCACCTCTGCTGGGAGGCGGCCTATGAGTTTGAGGTGGCCTTCAATGCGGTGCATTCCAGCCTTTATCCGGAAGCGGGCGCCCACAGCGACCAGGTGTTGCGACAGGGCTACCACGAATTGCTGCAACAGCAGTTCCCCCAGGCCCCGGCCCGCATCCTCGATCTGCACAGCACCGTGGGCTTGAGCAGCTTCCGGCTAGAGCAGGCCTTTCCCAGCGCCACGATCACGGGCCTGGATTTCTCGCCTTATTACCTCGCCCTGGCCGCCTACAACGCCGCGCAAAAGGGTTCGGCGGTGGATGCGTGGGTCCATGCCCTGCCGGAGGCCACCGGCCTAGCCGACGGCAGTTTTGATCTGGTGTCGGCCTTTTTGTTGTTCCATGAGATGCCACAGGGCACTAGCCGCCGCATCTTCCGCGAAGTGCGTCGCCTGCTGCCCCCGGGTGGCTGCTTCGCCTTCATGGACATGAATCCCGCCAGCGGCGCATATCAGACCATGCCGGCGTTTGTGATGACCCTGCTCAAGAGCACGGAGCCATACATGGATGCCTACTTCGGCCTGGATCTGCGCCAGGAGTTGCTGGCGGCGGGATTTGATGCGGTGCAAATACAGCCCTGCACCCCCCGGCACCATGCAGTGATCGCCCAGGTGCGGGTTTGAGTTGCAGCGACCTGAAGCAGATCAATTTAAGCGCCAACCTTCAGCGCCAACCTTAAGCGCTGACTCTAAGCGCTGACTATACAAATATCAACAGGTCTATACCTCCTGCCTCCTGCCATCTTCAGACAAATAGTTGAATCGGCTGCTTGCCTACAAACCCACCTTTTGGCGCCCCAAGACCATGCCAACGGCATAGCCAGCCAGAGGCACGAGCAAACCCAAGCTGAGTTGGCTGATGGCCAGCAGCAAGCCCAGGCCACCGACCAGCCAGGGGGTTAACAAAAGCAGGCCCAGCCCCAACTGGTTGGTTTGGGAGCGCCGGGCCAAGGCACCGGAGCGCTGCACCAAGCGCGGCACACCCTGGCCGAGGCCGTAACCAAGCAAGCCCGCGAGGGCGGTCAGCAGCAGTAGACCCATACAAACTTCAACCGGTAAAGCCATCTTGATGCAACAGCGCTTGGCGCTGCGGCCTTGGCCAGGGCGATTGCATGCGGATTTCCCGCTTCAGCCCCGATCGTGGCGCCAGGGGCCTAGCGGTTGTGGAGCAGCTGCCGCATCAGATCCAAGCGGGCGTCGCTGCTGCCCAGGTCCCGATCGCCGCCGCTGGCTGGCACCTTGGGCAGCCAATAGACGAAGCCCACGTAGGTGGGAGCCGCTGGCAGCGTGCCGATCGAACGATGGTTCCATTGGTAGGCATGGCGGCTGTCGTCCGAGACCTGACGCCAATGCAGCACGGCGCGATGGTCCACCTGCAGGTCCTCCGGGCGTAAGTCCAATCCCTTTTCCAGCCTCAGGCGCCGCAGCAGGGCCGCAGAGGCCTGGTTGCGGGCATCCTCATGGGCCGCCTCGGGAAGGGTGTGCCTGAAATTGCGGCAGCATTCAAAATCTCCGCCCTTAAGCAGAAATTCCTGACGCAATCCAGTAAAAATTTCGTTTAGGTTGCTTACCATGGCGTTTCGAGTGCATGATCAATACCTATCTCTAACATCTTATATCTAAGGGCTGTGACCTATGGCTATTCGGTTTGGCCAAATGGTAATTGGGTTTCGCTAAATGGAAATTTCTGCACATTATCCATATTCGCTTTTATATTTAGATTTTTTGACACCATAATTGGTGCCACATTTTTGTTGTTTTTCTAAAGCCCTTGGGCGGCATTGGTTGTTCCGATGGCTTCCCACTGTTTTTGCAGCCGGGCCCCTGCATCGCTGTCACATTGGCCCTTTAGTCCTTGGCTGAGGGCACAGGTATTGGCCACCAAGGTGGCCATCAGGCTGCGCGGACTCCCATCAGCGGCCCTGGCCAGGCCATCGACCACCAGCGGGGTCGGGGCGATGGGCACTCCACTGAGCTCGCTGATGCGCTGCAAGCTGCGCCCGATCTCACCCGGTTCGGGAAACAGGGCCGGCACCCGCCGCCGGCCCAGTTGGGCTACCACGGCGGTGAACTGGGCCGGCCGCAGGCTGGAGCTACTGCTGTCCTGATCCACCAGGGGCATTTCCTGCAGGCCATAGGCACCGCTGTAGGAGCTGAGGGCCCGGTGGGCCATGGCCACGGGGGGGCGTTGGCCGTCGGCTCCCGGCGGAATCGTGGCCAGTTGCCGCCGGTTCCAGCGATCCAGATCCGTCAGCAGTGATTGCAGGGCGGCCGAGCGTGCCTCAATCTCCCCCCGACTCTGGGGTGCCAATACGGCCAACTGGGCTGCCACCTCCCTGACCATCAGGGCCGCCTGGGCCGGATCGTGCCAGAGGTGGGGATCCTGGCGGTCCAGGTCGCCAGGGGCCGGCAGGCGATCGATGATGGCCACCCTATTTGGAAGCCTCTCCAGGGCTGGGGTCAGGCCGCCGCCATTGACCAACAGCAGGCTGCTCTGGGCCAGGGCCTGGCTTTGGGAGGGGGTGAGACGAAAATGGTGCGGATCATCTCCGGGGCCCAGCAGGCAGTCCACCTGGACCTGGCTGGGCGCCAACCGCTTGCTGAGATCGCAAAGAACGCCGTCGCCGGCGATAACCCGGGGCCCCTCCACACCAGCAGCGGTCGTGACTGCCTGGGGGCCCTGGCGGCAGCCAGCCAGGGTTGCCAGCAGCGCCAGCAACACCGCTGCCCTCCTGTCTGGGGCAGGCAAGGCTGCCCGCCATGCCAGGGGGCAGGCCGGCAAATTGGATCGAGACAGCACCTAAGGCAAAAGCAAAAACAGGGCCTTAAAAAATAGCCCCCAACAATGATAATGGTTTTCATCGAAACGATCGCTAGGTTGGTGGCAGCAGCAAGGTCAACCTGTACCCAGCTCCCGCTCTCGACATTGCGGACCTGACGGTGCGGCGTGACCAGCGCCCCGTGTTGGAGCATCTGACGTTTGCGCTGGCAGCCGGCAGCCTCACCGCCCTGGTGGGGCCCAATGGCGCCGGCAAAAGCAGCCTGTTGCAGGCCATCGCCGGCCAGCTGCCCTTGGCAGAGGGGCGGATTGTGATCGACGGCGAGCCCCAGGGGGCGGCATTGAAACGGCCTGGGCGTCTGGCCCTGATGCCCCAGCGCAGTGAAATGGCCTGGCATTTTCCGATCACGGTGCGGGCGCTGGTGGCCCTTGGTCTGATGGCTGGCAAGGGTGCCGACCGCTCACGGGCTCCCTGTTGCCAGGTGGATGGGGCCCTGCAACGGGTGGGCCTGCAGGACCTGGCCCACCGGCGCCTGGACCAACTTTCCGGCGGCCAGCAGCAGCGGGCCCTGTTGGCCCGCGCTTTGGTGGGACAAGCGCCGCTGCTGTTGCTCGACGAACCCTGTGCGGCTATCGATCCGCCCTCCCGCACTGCCCTGTTGGCGGTGTTGGCCCAATTGCGAGATGCCGGCCTGACCCTGTTGGTGAGCAGCCACGACTGGGGTTCGGATCTGGAGGCCTACGACCAGGTGTTGGTCCTGGATCGGCACCTGCTGGCCCAGGGGACACCGGCCCAGGTGCGCCAGACCCTGGGTGATTTACGCCTGGCCCCCCATGGCTGTGGCTGATTCCCAGGCCCTGGGGGCCTTCTGGTGGGCCGTGCCCCTTTTACTGGCCTTGGTGAGCGGGCTGTTGTGTCCCCTCACCGGCACTCTGCTGCTGGTGCAGCGCCGACTGTTTCAGGCCAACCTGATCTCCCACGCCGTGCTGCCAGGACTGGCCCTGGCCCTGGCCCTGCGCCTGGATCCGGCCCTGGGCGGGGTGCTGAGTGGGGTGGGTGGTGCCCTGGTGGCCGATCGCCTCAGCCGCCATGCCCCTGCCGCTGACGGCAGCCACGAGGCCGTGCTTAACACCGTGCTGGCGGGCTTTCTGGGGCTGGGTGTGTTGCTGATTCCCCTGCTGCACCTACGCATCGATCTCGAAGCGGTGTTGTTCGGCGACCTGCTGGCGGCGGGGCCCACCGATCTGCTGCGGGCCCTCGTCGCCCTGGGGGCGGTGCTCGCCCTGCTGGTGGGGCGCTACGACCAGCTGGTGTTTCTGGGGGTGGATCCGGCTGGGGCGGCGTCCATGGGTGTGCCCGTTGCCCGCCTGCAGGCGCTGATGACCCTGGTCACCGCCTTCACCGTGGTCAGCGCCATGGCGGCGGTGGGGGTGGTGTTGGTGATGGCGTTGATGGGGGCTCCGGCCGTGGTGGCCCTGGTGGGGGCCGTGAGTCTGCGGGCGGCCCTGGTCAGGGCCGCTGCGGTGGGCCTGGCGGTTACGGCCCTGGGCTTTGGCCTGGCCCTGGTGCCGGCCATCAACCTGCCCCCGGGGCCGTTGATCGGGGTGCTTTGCCTGGCCCTGCTGCCATTGGCGAATCTGGTGGGCCGCGGGCGCTGACTGGCCACCCCGATACATTGACGGATCCCAGGCGCAGCTCACTTGCTGAGGCCCTTCGCAGCTCGCCATGGCCTTTGACAACCCCCGCACCTACACCTTGGTTTCGGTGGCGGCGGCGGTAGCCACGATTGCGCTCAAAACCCAGGCCTGGCGTCTCACCGGTTCTGTGGGGTTGCTATCCGACGCCCTGGAATCGGGGGTGAATCTGGTGGCGGCGATTGGGGCGTTCTGGGCCCTCACCCTGGCGGCCAAACCGGCCGATAACCGCCACCACTTCGGCCATTCCAAAGCGGAGTATTTCTCCAGTGG
>JBIIJV010000240.1:0-4074 GCA_044233545.1 Cyanobium sp. | reverse complement strand
AGATCCCGCTTGAACCAGACGACCTGCAGCGAATCCATGGCGGCAGATTAAAAGAAAACTTTGCAACTCTTTACAGCCCCCGGATGTCGATCGGTGAGGGGTGCTAAATCCCAGGGCGTCCTTTTGTTGTTGTTGGTCATGACCTGGTTGACCTTCGCCTCGACCACCGCTCCCGGTGGCATCCCCGTTGTGCTGCCGGCCCTGGCAGGCGCCGGCCTGCTGTTCTCCCTATTCTTCCTGACCCAATTGTTCGCGTCGAAGACCTGATCAGTCGCTCGTGCTGTCTGGGTTAGACCCCTCAGCACCCCTTGACCGCCGCGGCCGGCCCCCCAGCATGGGCCCAGGTGTCGGCCCCCATGAGAATCCTCGGTATTGATCCCGGCCTGGCCCGGGTGGGCTACGGCGTCATCGAATTCGAAGAGCGGCGGCGGGGTGTCACCGGCAGTCAGCGCCTGCTCGATTGCGGCATGATCCGCACCGATCCCGGCCAGGGCGAAGGCCAGCGCATGGTCGAAATCGCCAACGACCTGCGCCAACTGATCCGCGCCTGGAAGCCCCAGCTGGCGGCAGTCGAAAAATTCTTTTTTTATCGCTCCAGCAACACCATCGCCGTAGTGCAGGCGCGGGGGGTGGTGATGATGACCCTGGCCCGCTTTGCCATTCCGGTGGTCGAATACCCGCCGATGCAGATCAAGCTGGCGGTGGCCGGCCACGGCCATGCCCCCAAGGATGAAGTGCTGGCCGCCGTGATGCGCGAACTCGACCTCGACACCCCGCCCCGCCCCGACGACGCCGCCGATGCGTTGGCGGTGGCCCTCACCGGCTGGTTCCAACGCTGAGTAAGGGCATTCCCCCATGCAGCCGTTGCCGCCCCCACCCCCGGCCGGGGCCTCCAAAGACTCCCTGCGGCGCCACTACCGCCAGCTGCGGCGCCAGAGCCTGCCGCTAGCTGAAGCGGCCCTGCTGGAGGTGCTGGCCACCACCCTGCCCCAAGCCCTGGAGGCAGCTGACGCCAAGGCCAAGCCCCAAACGGGCCCCAGCCGCCTCGGCCTCTACTGGCCCGTGGGCCACGAACCGGATTGGCGGCCCCTGCTAGAGCGCTGGCCCGAGGCCCTGCGCCAGCGCCTGGCCCTGCCCGTGGTCCGTTGCGAGGGCGGGGTAGGGCGGCTCACCTATGGGGCCTGGCACCCCGCCGATCCCCTGCTCGCCGATGGCTGCGGCATCCCGGCCCCCGTGGCCGCAGCGCCCCTTGAGGCCCATCAGCTGGCCCTGCTGCTGGTGCCAGCCCTGGCCATCGATCAGCGCGGCATTCGGCTGGGATCGGGCGGCGGCTGGTACGACCGGCTGCGGGCCGACCCGGCCTGGCGTCAGGTGCCCGCCCTGGCGGTCCTGCCCGCCGCCTGCCTGGCGCCCTCTTTGCCCGCCGATCCCTGGGATGTGCCCTTCACGGGCTGGCTGGATGAAAGCGGCGGATCAACCAAGGTTTCAGGGTTTAACTAAAGACCCCAGATCGCCCCGCTGGTCGCCGCCATTTGCCAAGATTCGGCCAGCGCTCATTGATCGGCCTTGGATTCCATCCCTTTGCAGCCCCAGGGCCGGCCATGCCGTCGCGATGCCTCCCAGCCCCCGGGCCTGCAACTGGCAGTGGCCTCCCTGACTGGTGAAGGCAGCCGCACCGCCTCCGAGCGGGTGCTGGCCGCCGAACTTAAAAATCGGGCCAGCAGCTGCGAAGCCCTCTCGATGATGGTCAGTTCGATCGCCCGGATGGTGCAAGCCGGCAGATCCAGCGATAACCGCTGGAAATCCACCTAAATGCTGGCCATGGTCCCCGGTTTACCCCAGCTCCGCCGTTTGGCTGGCGCGCCAGTGCTGCTTGCCAGCGCCGCCCTGCTGGCCTGCGCCCATCCCCAAGCGGCTTCCGCCCACGCCATCCAATCCACCCTTGAAACCCTGGGTTCCCTCAGCCGGGCATACACGGGTTCCAGCACGGGCGCAGGCACCGACGCAGCAGGCACGGGCGCAGCAGGCACCAGCTTTGCTTTGGCCAGCAGCTTTTCCACAGGAGCGCCGGTGGCCGATGCCACCGTCAAGCTGGTGCCCCCTGGTGGCACCCCCATTGCCCTGGGCCGCACCGACGCCCGCGGCCAGCTCAATTTCCAATTGCCCGCCGGGGCCCGCTCCGACTGGGAGATCCAAGTGGATGGGGGCCCCGGCCACCGCGACTACCTCGAACTGCCCAAAGGCGCCGTCAGGCCTGCCGCCACAACCTTTAAGGTGCAGCCTCAAGACTCCACCAATCCCCCCAACCGCCTGCTGACCCCCTTGCTAGGCCTGGGAATAGTGGGCGCCCTGGCGGGATTGTGGGTCGTGAGAACCCCCCACGGCTGAAACCCAAAACGAACCCGATGCGCCCCGTGCGAACAACATGAGTAGCGGCAGCCCAGCCCTCGATCGCTTGGTGGAACGGCTGGGCAGCACCTCGGAGCCCAAGCGCCGCTACGAATACGTGCTGTGGTTGGCCAAAAAGCTCGAACCCCTGCCCGATGAATTGCGCCAGGACCACTACAAGGTCAAGGGCTGCGTCTCCCAGGTGTATGTGGTCGGCACGCTCCAGGACGGCACCCTGCATTGGCGCGGCGATTCCGATGCCGCCATCACCAAGGGGCTGCTGGCCCTGCTTATCGAAGGATTGGAGGGTCTGACCCCCCAGCAGGCGGCGGCCCTCGACCCGGCGATCCTGGCCGACACGGGGCTGCAGGCCAGCCTCACCCCCTCGCGGGCCAATGGCTTCCTCAACATCCTGCGGGCCATGCAGGCCCAGGCTGTGCGTTTGGCCGCCCCAGCCGAAGCATGAATTTCTAGGATGGGATGTTTGTGACACGGCGGCCCATGGCCATTGGCATCGGCTTGCTTGGTCTTGGCACGGTGGGCGCGGGGGTGGCCGCCATCCTGGCCAGCCCCCAGGGGCGCCATCCCCTGGTGGGCCAACTGGCCCTGCGCCGCGTGGCGGTGCGCGATCCGGGCCGGGCCCGGGCCGTCAGCCTCGATCCAACCCTGCTGGTGACCGACCCGCACCTGGTAGTAGATGATCCCGCCGTCGACATCGTTGTCGAGGTGATGGGGGGGCTGGAGCCGGCCCGCAGCCTGATCCTGCAAGCCATCGCCGCCGGTAAGTCGGTGGTCACGGCCAACAAGGCGGTGATCGCCCGCTATGGCGAAGAAATCGCCGCCGCCGCCGCCGCACGGGGCGTTTACGTGTTGATTGAGGCGGCGGTGGGCGGTGGCATCCCGATCATCGAACCCCTGAAGCAATCGTTGGGGGGCAACCGCATCCTGCGGGTCAGCGGCATCGTCAACGGCACCACCAATTACATCCTCAGCCGCATGGCCGACGAGGGGGCCGCCTACGCCGATGTGCTGGCCGACGCCCAGCGCCTGGGTTACGCCGAAGCCGACCCCGCCGCCGATGTCCAGGGGGGCGACGCCGCCGACAAGATCGCCATCCTGGCCGGTCTCGCCTATGGCGGCAGCATCGAGCGCTCCGCCATCCCCACCGAAGGCATTGATCGGTTGGAAGCGCGGGATGTGACCTACGCCAGCCAGCTGGGCTATGTCGTCAAGTTGCTGGCCGTGGCCGAACGCTTCGAGCCCAGCGCCAGCCCCGACGCGCCCCCAGCCCCCGTCCCCGCCAGCAACGACGTGGCCCTGGATGTCCGCGTCCACCCCACCCTGCTGCCGCGCAGCCACCCCCTGGCCGGCGTCCATGGGGTCAATAACGCCATCCTGGTGGAAGGGGAGCCGGTGGGGCAGGTGATGTTCTTCGGTCCCGGCGCCGGCGCCGGCCCCACCGCCTCCGCCGTCGTTGCCGACATCCTCAACATTGCCGGCATCAGCCAGCTCGGGGCCCCCGCCGGTGCCCTCGATCCCCTGTTGGCCGCCAGCCGCTGGCGCCAGTGCGCATTGGTAGACGGCGCCCGCACCCGCCACCGCAACTACGTACGGCTGCTCACCCGCGATGAGGCCGGCGTGATCGGCAAAATCGGCACCGCCTTCGGCGTTGCTGGGGTCTCAATC
>JBIIJV010000239.1:0-4106 GCA_044233545.1 Cyanobium sp. | reverse complement strand
CCTGCTCATAGTCCGTAAAGCCCAGCTGGAGAGGAGCAGGCATACGACCAGTCTCAGTCTTGGATCTGGATGGATTTTAGCGGGTTTTTCAGAGGTTCCCTAAGTCACACCTTAGCCCCTAACTATACGCCTATGACGCAGCACTCGCACTGCTGACAGACGACAGAAGCATTGCCCCGCAATGGATCTCACGGCTCAAGGACCTATCCCGATGCATGTTGAGCGAATCCGCAAAATATTTCTACATCGTATCACAAAAGCTTCAAAGGCGACCGAAGCAGCAATAACGAAGTCCTGCAAGAATGACGCAGGGGGACCTTTCACTGATGAGCTTTGTAAACAGATGGACAACAGCTCCAAGAGAGAGTGCATTCTTATTGAGTTCCCATTACGAATCTCATGGACCTACAGTCCTCACAATTAAATGATGATCAAAAAAGCTATCTTATCAAATCGATCAATGACCGCCTGCAAAAAACGGTTGATTTTGCTAAAACTGTTGAGTGGGAAGCAAGGAGATCATCCGGGTATAAGCGGTGGGGCAGATGGATTTCTGGCTTAGGCGGTGGCTTAATAGCATTGGCAGGGATTGCATTTACAACCATGGGAGATGAAAATAAGTATAAGAGTATAAAGGAATATATTGGTATTTTTAGCGCTGTGATTGGCTCAGTAGTTGCGACTTCGGGTCAATTTATTGACCCTGCCAAATCTCGGGCGCGTGCTATTGGACTCAAAACTGTAATGATACAGCTGGAAAATCTTGCAGAGAACAGACAAGTGCAAAGCCTGGGGTTACAGAAAGAACAAGCAGCTACAACTGAGTTAGTCACACTAAACAAAGACTTCATGGATGAGTTTGTAAAGATTAAGAAAGAGGCATTGGACTTGGGGGTAGATGTCTGAGTTGCTCAAATAAAGAAATCGGTAGCGCCCCTTCGAGTGGTGTAACTCAGGAGGACATGGGACGCTTTTGTTGGGTGAACAAGAGCAGTCAGTGAATGACTGCTTTTAAGCTGAATTACGCAGCTCTTTTGAAACAGTTTATACCCTGATCGCTGAATATAGAACTCAGCGATCGAGAACAATTGTGTAGATCGGCAGCGGCGCTGTCGAGGCTCAGCGATGGCTGCAGGAACTGGCGGAGCGGGATCAGCTAAATCAGCACCGGTGAGCTCTAACTGCCCATCCGCTTCGGGGATCTTGGCCATGGTGGCCTCGGACAGGAAGCTGCGTCGCTCCAGCCAGTTGGGGAAGAAGCTGCCCTGCCTCAGCTACCGCAAGCGGAAGACCTGCGGCCTAGGGGGGCGCCGGGGCTGACGGTTCGCTTCCTGAGTTACACCACTCCACGGGACTCTGCTTTGCCGCCACCCTTCAACCAAAGCGATAGTGCTTGCGCACCGGTGCATGCACCTCCCAGGTGCAACTCAGCCCGGCAGCAAACACCACCAGATCGCCGGCCCCGAACCGCACCGGCTCACCGCCTTCGGGCTTGACGCTGACATCACCCTCCAACAGCAGGCAGGTCTCTTGCTCTTCGTAGCTCCAGGGGAAGGTGCTGACCCCACAGCCCCAGGTGGGCCAGCTCGTCACACCCAGGCTTTGCAGCTGGGCCGGATCCGGGTTGGACGTGACGGTGATGCCGTTGGCCATGGCGGTGCGCAGAAGGAATGGAACCAAGTCTCGCCGGCTACGGTGCCGATTGAACTGGATGCCCGGATGACCTGGTGGACCTGCTTGATGGGCTTGTGGGTAAGGTTTCCTTTACCGATGCGGTGAAGGAAATCCAAGAGTGACGGCCTAGGATGCAGATCACCTACGCCAGCAAAGCCATCCAGCGCCTCTGCGAAGAGGACAAGCACCAGCGCAAGCAGCTCGGCGAGAAACGCGCCAAGCGGCTCAAGAACCGTCTTGGCGAGCTGCGGGCAGTGGAGAACGTGAGCCAGCTTCAGCTGGGTCGTCCCCACGCCCTCACCGCAGACCGAGCCGGCCAGTATTCCGTCGACCTTGATGGACCGATGCGCCTTGTGTTCGAGCCCACCGATCAACCTCCGCCATCCCTGCTCTCCGGCGGCATCGACTGGCAGCAGGTGAACAGTGTGCGGCTTCTGGAGATTGGAGACACCCATGGTTGAGATCGCCACCCCCACCACCAACGCCGGCTTCAACGCCGACTGGGTCTCCCCCCCCGGAGAACTGATCGAGGAGGTCCTGGAGGAGCGCGGCTGGACCCGCGCCGAGCTGGCCCAGCGACTGGATTTCAGCGCCAAGCAAGTGAACGAACTGCTCAAAGGCCGAGCGCCGATCACGGCCGACACTGCCGAACGGCTGGAGCGGGTGCTGGGCCATGACGCCGGCTTCTGGTTGCGGCTGGAGGCCAACTACCAGCAGGATCTTGTGCGGCTGCAGCAGCTCGATCAGTTGGCCAGCCAATAGGACTGGCTGAAGGAGCTGCCACTGCGCTGGATGCAAGGCAAGGGCTGGGTTGACACTTGCAGCCATGCCGGCCAGCAGGTTTCGGCGTGCCTGAAGTACTTCGCGGTGGCGTCGATCGACGCCACCCAGCAGGGCGCCCTGGCCAGCTGGCTGCGCCGCGCCGAAACGCAAGCGGCCGCAATCGCCTGCAGACCCTATGAAGCCAAGGCCTTCCGAGCGGCGCTGCAACAGATTCGACCCCTCAGCTGCGAAGCGGATCACACGGTGTTTGTGCCGCAGCTGCAGGCCCTGGCCGGTGCCGCCGGTGTGGCGGTGGTGTTCGTGCCAGCACCTCCAGGATGCCGGGTGAGCGGGGCCACCCAGTGGCTCAGCCCGGATCGGGCCCTGATCGCCCTGAGCCTGCGGCACAAAACCAACGATCACCTCTGGTTCACGTTGTTCCACGAAGCTGGCCATATCCTCAAACACGGCAAGAAGGCAACGTTTGTGGATGGCCTCAATGGTGTGGATGAAGTGCATGAGACCGAAGCCGATCGCTTCGCTGCGGATCAGTTGATTCCGCCTGCTGCGGCCCTGAAGCTCCAAGGGCTGCGCTCAGAACAGGAGGTTAAAGCTGCCGCCACGGCCCTCGGCATTGCCCCGGGCATCGTGGTGGGGCGCATGCAGCATGAGGGGTGGTTGCCACGAACCCATCTCAATGGTCTGAAGGTGAGCTATCAATGGCCGGCAGATGTTAGAAACTAGACTCTGCGGCATACGCCTCATCTATATCCAATTTTAATAACACCCACCAATCTACTCTGATCATCTACCGAGTAAATCACTTGACAATCACCTTATCGGAATCGATAAGTTGGACTCACTCAAGCGCGGTACTTCATGAAACTGGGCATGTTAGCCGTTCCTCTACATCGTGAGGATTTGCTTGTCTGTATCGGGCGATGGGTACCAGGCTCGGTTTTCCTTTCGGCGGTTTGCAGGACATGGATAACGCACAAGAACAGAGGCGGGTGGAAATTCCGTAGATTCGGGAAAGAACCCCTGAACCTGACCTTTAGATCTTGATATTAGAAACACCCTATGTCTCCAATGGGTCATCTTGTCCGAACAAGGCTGGCGGTGGCGGAGGTGGCAAACTCGCAGGCTCATCAACAAGATAGGAGCGCTCAAATTCCCTACGCTTTGCTTCACTGAGTCGGAACTGCTTTGCTTCGGCGACAAGTGTGAGACGTAGCTCTGTTTCAATACCTACTTCTTGGTGGATCTTGTGCAATTCATCTCGGATCTCTTCGATTGTGACTCGGAAGAACTCTTTTTTAATGTTCTCAAAGTTAACTCTACGAAAGTTGAATCGCTTGTGGAGAGTATTCTCTAGGTAAGGTGCATCGTCTGTGAAGATAAGCGCATGTACGTCAAATGGGAACGGAACCGAAGCATCTCCAAGCTCACGAACACGATCTAATGGTTCAAGCCTACGAGTCATCCCAATCTTGTAGACATGTTCGCCAAAGCTACCGACGTTACTAATCACATAGACATGTCCTGATCTTGTCATCTGAGCCCGGTGACTTTCAGGAAAGGTGTCACTCCTTGGCCGCCTTTCAGACGGCTTGGATAGATGGTAGCGCCTGATTGGATTGGTGGGCTTCTGGTGGCTTGTTGATCCACAC
>JBIIJV010000238.1:0-4113 GCA_044233545.1 Cyanobium sp. | reverse complement strand
CGCTGGCGGGCCGCCTGCACCAGGCGGCGCCCCACATCAGACACCGGCGCGGTCAAGAGCTGGTGGCTGGGACCCTCCTCCACCAGGCGGCCGTCAGCAAGGACGGCGATCCGCTGGCACCAACGGCCGGCCATGGCCAGGTCATGGCTGATCAGCAACAGGGCGCTGCCCGCTTCGGCACAGAGGTCGCTCAGCTCAGCCATCACCTGGGCGGTGACGGCCACATCCAGGCTGGTGGTGGGTTCATCGGCGATCACCAGGGGCGGGTTGAGGGCCAGGGCCAGGGCGATCGCCAGCCGTTGGCGCATGCCACCGCTGAACTCGTGCGGATAGCTGCCATAGCGGGCGGGATTGATGCCGACCCGTTCCAGCAGGCCCTGGGCCCGTTCGAGGCTGCGTTGGCAGCGGTGGGCCTCCAGGGTGTCCCTGAGGTGTTCGCCAACGGTCATCAACGGATTGAGCCGGGTCATCGGGTCCTGAAACACCAGCCCCGCCGCCTGCCCCCGCAGTTGCTGCAAGGAGCTGGCGCTGAGGCGACGGGGATCCTTGCCGGTGAGCTCGAGCCTGCCCTCGCAGAGGCTGCCCGGGGGCAGCAACTGCAATACGGCCCTGGCGACGGTGCTTTTGCCGCAGCCGGAGGGCCCCACCAGGGCGAGGGTTTCCCCCTGGTTGAGCCGTAGGTCCAGGCCATCCAGCACGTTGGTGGGGCTACCCGGGTAGCGCACCTTCAGGCCCTGGAGACAGAGGACTTCCCGGGGAGCACTGGGGGCGGCGGAGCTGGGCGCCATTGGGTTAGGGGAGGGCTGTCGGCGGGTTGATCGCCGTCCCCGGACATGGCGGTCGAGGCGGCGGCATTTGCATACCATGGAAGAACATTGCGGAACGAGATGCTTAAAACCGTTCCCGAAGCCTCCACCACCGATCAGCCGCTAACGGATGGGTCGGCCACGGCCCTGCCGGTCCCGGCCCTGCCGGTCCCGGCCCTGCCGGCTACGACCTTGTCGGTCCCGGCATTGGCTGCCAATCCAATGGCCATTGCTGACCCCACTGAAGCCTATGGGGTCAGCCTGCCCGTCTGGTTGAGAGATTCCCTGCTGGCTGCCCAAGGTGCCCAGGGCCCCCAGGGCCTGGCTGAGCCTGGCAAGGCCAGCCGCAGCAACGACAATCTTTTGGCGGCTGCTTTTGATTTCGCCCATCAACTCCACGATGGCCAGATGCGGGCCACAGGCGAGCCTTATATCGTCCATCCCATCGCTGTGGCCGATCTGCTGCGCGATATTGGTGCCGGCAGTTCGGTCATCGCCGCCGGCTTCCTCCACGACGTGGTCGAAGACACCCAGGTGACGCCGGAGGAAATTGAGGCCCAATTCGGCGCCGAGGTGCGGGCCCTGGTGGAGGGGGTCACCAAGTTGGGGGGCATCCATTTCACCAACCAGACCGAGGCCCAGGCCGAGAACCTGCGGCGCATGTTTCTGGCCATGGCCAGTGACATCCGCGTGGTGCTGGTGAAGCTCGCCGATCGGTTGCACAACATGCGCACCCTCGGGGCCCTCAAGCCCGAGAAGCAGCAGCGCATCGCCCGTGAAACCCGCGATATTTACGCCCCCCTGGCCAACCGGTTAGGCATTGGTCGCTTCAAGTGGGAATTGGAGGATCTCGCCTTCAAGATCCTGGAGCCGGAGGCGTTTCGGGAGATCCAGCAGCAGGTTGCCACCAAGCGCAGTGAACGGGAAGATCGCTTGGGGGTCACCGTGCAGCTGCTGCGGGACCGGCTGGCTTCGGTGGGACTGGGCAGTTGTGATGTCAGCGGTCGGCCGAAACATTTGTATGGCATCTGGAGCAAGATGCAGCGCCAGCAGAAGGCGTTCCACGAGCTCTATGACGTTGCTGCGGTGCGCATTCTCTGTCCGACGCTCGAGAGTTGTTATCGCGCCCTGGCGGTGGTGCATGACACCTTCAGGCCCATCCCGGGGCGGTTCAAGGATTACATCGGTTTACCCAAGCCGAATGGCTACCAGTCCCTGCATACGGCGGTGATCGGTCGCCATCGGCCGATTGAGGTGCAGATCCGCACCATAGAGATGCATCAGGTGGCCGAATACGGCATCGCCGCCCACTGGAAATATAAGGAGGGGGGCTCTCCCGCCGCCACCGGTGGCGATGCCGAACGCTTCAGTTGGTTGCGGCAGCTGGTGGATTGGCAAAAAGAGGGGGGCAGCGAGGACAGCAGCGACTATTTGGCCTCAATCAAGGAAGATCTCTTCGATGAGGAGGTGTTTGTGTTCACCCCCAAGGGCGATGTGGTGGGTTTGCGCAAGGGATCTACCTCCGTTGATTTCGCTTATCGCATCCACTCCGAGGTGGGCAACCATTGCCACGGGGTACGCATCAATGACCGCCTCTGCCCTTTGGCGACACCGCTGAAGAACGGTGATTTCGTGCAGGTGATCACCTCAAAGAGTGCCCATCCCAGCCTGGATTGGCTCAATTTTGTCGCCACCCCCACTGCCCGCAATCGCATCCGTGCTTGGTACAAGCGCAGTCACCGCCAGGACAACATTGTGCGCGGCACTGAGATGCTTGAGCGGGAGTTGGGCCGCGATGGCTTCGATGCCCTGCTCAATGGTGAGGCCCTCGCGCGGGTGTCCCGGCGCTGCAATTTGGTGGGCACCGAAGACCTGCTGGCGGCCATCGGTTTTGGTGGGGTAACCCTGCAGCAGGTCGTCAATCGGCTGCGGGAGGAGGTGCGCCTGGCCACCGAGGCGGTGGCGGCACCCCCCAGCAACGAAGAGGTGGCCGCTGGGGTCGTGGCCCGTAAGGAGTCGGCGACACTGCCCCATCTGCCCAGTAGTGGCAGCCCGATCTTGGGGGTCGAGGGTTTGGAATATCGGCTGGGAGGCTGCTGCAGCCCCCTGCCGGGGGAGGCGATTGTGGGTTCGGTGGCCCTCGGCAATCACGGCATCACCATCCACCGCCAGGATTGCAGCAATGTGGCCCAGGTGCCGGTGGAGCGCCGCTTGCCTGTGCGCTGGAATGGGCCGGTGGAGGGCCAGCAGCGGCGTTACCCGGTACGGCTACGCATTGAGGTTCTCGATCGAGTGGGGGTGCTGAAGGATATCCTCACCCGTCTTTCCGACCACCGCATCAATGTCAGCGATGCTCGGGTGCGCACCAGTGCCGGCAAACCGGCCCGCATCGATCTACGGGTTGAATTGCATAGCGCCAACCAACTGTGCGACACGATGGACCAGATCCGTTCGATGGCGGATGTGCTGGATTTGGCCCGGACGGGGATTGGTTGAGGGCCTTCCATCAGCTAGTGCGGCAGTGCGGTGAGCATCTGCCCATCGGAGCGGGGTGGCTGGTGTCTGCTGTTACACCCTTAATGGGGCGTCATACCTAGAAAACGGCGATCGAATCGTCTGCCGTCCCTGCGCCTTGCGTGACATGACCTCTGAACAGGCTGCCCAGCTGATCGACAACACCCTCGACCTGGTGCACCAGCGCCTGCTGGACCTGGAATCCCAGTCGTTGCGGGCCGAGCAGAACGCCCTGGCGGCCGAATTCCGCGAATGGCGCCAGCCGATCGGTGGCCACATCGACCTGATGGTGTTTCCTGGGCTGACCAACTCCTGAATGATTTGCCTCCTGAACCAATCCGGCGGCCCATCCCCTGTGCCAATTTCACTGCGGTGGTGTGGCCAGCCGACGGCGGCGGTGTTGGAGCCACTGCCTGTAGACCACACCGCTGGCTACGGCAAGCAGCCCACCGATCAAAACCGAGCCCAGGATCAGCCGAATGGAGAAGGCCCAGCCCAGGCCGGCCAGATCATTGGGGTTGAGATCCTTGAGCTGCAAGCCAGCCGGCCCCGGCCCCAGCAACAGCGTTCCCAGCTGATAGCTAAGCCAAAACAGCGGCAGGTTGGTGATGGGGTTGCTGATCCAGGTGCCTGCCATCGCCAGGAACTTGTTGCCGCGCATGGTGCTGGCCAGCCCCAAGCTGACGAGCATCTGTAATCCAAAGATCGGCAGGCAGCCGATGAATACCCCAATCGCCAGCCCCCGGGCCAGGTGGTCGGGGCTACCCTCCTGGCGCCGCATCCGAGTGATGGC
>JBIIJV010000045.1:0-16013 GCA_044233545.1 Cyanobium sp. | reverse complement strand
GCCAGAGGACATTGCGTTCATTGCCATGGGTTCCGCCGACCAGCAGGACGCGCCCCTGCCGATGGTCGCCGCCGTTGCCGTGGTCCATCGGAGGCCCCCCTTTCTGAATTGCAGTTTGGCGGAACCCCGCTGACTGCTTGGCTGCCTTGGGGCCGGCGCTGACCCAGAGTCAATCTTGTCTGAAGCGATGGCCATGGCTCCCCCGGCAGCCCTCGTCCGCGGTGTTCGCCACTTTTGGCATTGCCAGTGGCGCCAATTGATGGCGGGGCTCGGCCCGGCCGATGCCCAGGGGCGCTATCTCCGCCCGGCCCCCGTGTTTGCCACCCTGCCGCCCCAGTCGGCGGAAGCCGGCCGGCCGGGCGGCCATGTGTTGATCGTCGGCCGCAGCTGTCCCTGGGCCCATCGTGCCTGGATCACCTGGACCCTGCGGGGCCTGCAGCCTTGGGTGGATCTGCAGTTGGTGGAACCGGACCCCCAGGCCGGCCGTTGGCGATTCCCCCAACCCTTTGAGGGCTGCGCCACCTTGCTCGACCTCTACCGGCGCAGTGGCGCCCCTGCCGGCACCAGGGCGACGGTGCCGGCGTTGTATGGCCGTTCAGGCCAGACCATCGTGCTGAGCGAAAGCGCCAGGCTGATCGAATTGCTGAACGGCTGGCCCCAGGCCAGTGGGCCCGACCTGGCTCCCGAAACCCACCGCAACGCCATCGAAGCCTGGCGCCAGCGGCTGCAGGGGGAGGTGAATGACGGTGTCTATCGCTGTGGTTTTGCCCGGACCCAGGCCGCCTACGACGAGGCCGAGGCGGCCCTGTTTCAGTGCTTGGAGGATGCGGATCGCTCATTGGCCGTTGCCGAGGCGAACCCACCGCCTGGGCTGGAGGACGGGGGTGGCCCCTGGCTGGCCGGCACGGCCAAGCCCTCCCTGGCGGATGTGGTGCTTTTCCCCACCCTGATTCGCCTGGAAATGGTCTATTCCCCCCTGTTCGGCTGCAGTCGCAGGCCCCTCTGGCAGTTGCCGGCCCTCTGGCGCTGGCGCTCCCGGTTCTATGGGTTGCCCGGAGTGGCGGCCACCTGTGCGAGCGAGCATTGGCGCCGCGACTATTTCGGAGCCCTGTTTCCCCTGCACCCCTCCGGAATCGTTCCGGCGGGCCCTGACCTGAGCACACTGGTGCAAGCCCAACCGCCGGCCCTTCCATGACCAGCAGCATTCCCACCGCAGCGTCGCCAGCGGTTCACCAAGGGATGTTTGGTGAGTTCACGATCACCCAGCAGGATCAGCGGGAGGTTCTCACCTATCGCCTCGCCCTCAGCGCCGTTGCCCTGGGTGAGCTCGCTCTGTTGGTGCAGTGGTATCGCTGGGGTCCGTCCCTGGCCTGGCCCTGGCTGCTGCTGATGGCGGCGGGCCTGGGCCTGGCCCTGTTGCGGATTCACATCTATCTGCGTCCCCTGCATCTGGCCCTGAAGGCCTTCTGGTTGCTGGGATGCCTTGGCGGCCTGTTCCTGGCTGTCAGGGTCGGACCAAATCAGATGCTGCCGGTGCTGGCCCGCCAGCCCCTTTGGATCCTGGCAGTGGGTCCCTTCTTTGCCGCCCTGGCCGGGGTGGGCTTCAAAGAGTTCTTCTGTTTTCAGCGGCCGGAGGCCATCGGTGTCACCCTGCTGTTGCCCCTGGCCCTGCTGGGTCGCCTGGCCGGCGTCCTGGGCCCCGAGCTGACCATGGCTCTTTTAGCCCTGCAGGCCGGACTGCTGCTGCTGCTTTGCCTGCGCAAGTTCCCGATGCCTACCGCCGCCGACGTCGGTGACAAGAGCGTCTTCGCCCACCTGGAGCGCCAACGTCGCGGCGAATCCCAACCTGTCGTGCCCGTTTCGTGAGCCTGATCTCTCTGGAGGGGGCAGGCAAGGATTTTGGCCTGCGCGTCCTCTTCGCCGACCTCAATCTGCATGTCGGTGAGCGCGAGCGCCTGGGGCTGATTGGACCCAATGGCGCCGGAAAAAGCACCCTGCTGCGGGTCCTGGCCGGGGTCGAACCCCTGGACCGGGGCCAGCGTCGCTGCTCTCCCCGGCTCAAAGTGGTGCTACTTAATCAGGACCCTGTCCTGGATGCCGATCTCACGGTGATCGAGCAAGTGCGCTCCGGGTGCGCCGAGACTCTGGCTCTGCTGGAGCAACATCAGCAGCTCAGCCAGGCCCTGGCGGACGACCCGGCTAATGGGGTCCTGCAATCCCGCCTCAGTCAGCTGCATGAAGGTCTTGAGGCCGGCCAAGGCTGGACCCTGGAGCGGCGTTGCCAGGAGGTTCTGGCCCGGGTCGGGCTGCGGGATCCCCACCAACGGGTGGGGGATCTCTCCGGTGGCAATCGCCGCCGTGTCGCCCTGGCCGCTGCCCTGGTAGCCGAGCCCGATGTGCTGCTGCTGGATGAGCCCACCAACCATCTCGATGCCGATGGGGTCGAGTGGTTGCAGGGCTGGTTGGATCGTTTTCGCGGCGCCTTGGTGCTCGTCACCCACGATCGCTATTTGCTGGATCGAGTCACCCGTCGGATTGTGGCGGTGGAGGGGGGCGAGGCCCGCGGCTATGAGGGTAATTACGCCACCTATCTGGCCCGCCGCGCCGAAGAGGAGGAGGCCGAGATCGCCGGGGCAGCCCGTTTCAGGGGCAGCCTCCGCCGCGAACTGGCCTGGCTGCGCCAGGGCCCCAAGGCGCGCAGCACCAAGCAGAAAGCCCGTCTGCAGCGTATTGAAGCGATGCGGGAGCAGCCGGTGCGTCAGGCCAAGGCAGCTCTACAGATGGGTTCGACGGCCCGGCGGCTGGGCAAACGGGCCATCGAAGCGGAAAACCTCGCAATCCAGGTTGGGGATCGCCTTTTGCTGGAGGAATTCAGCCATGACTTCGGACCCGAGGACCGGATCGGCATCATCGGACCCAATGGGGTCGGCAAATCGAGTTTGTTGGATGCCATCGCCGGCCGTCTTGCCCCCACTTCTGGACGCTTGGAACTCGGTTCCACCGTGCGGTTGGCCTATTTCGATCAACACAGTGCCGCCCTGCAGCCCGTCGATGCTGGGCGGGGGGGCGAGCGCAAGGTGATCGATGTGGTTCAAGAAGAGGCAAGCCGGGTCGAGGTGGATGGAGTGGAGCTCAGTGCTTCCCAGTTGCTGGAACGCTTTTTGTTCCCTCCTGCCCAGCAGCACCAGCCTGTGGCCCGGCTCTCCGGCGGCGAGCGGCGCCGGCTGCATTTGTGTCGGCTGCTGATCAGCGCCCCCAATGTGTTGTTGCTGGATGAACCGACCAACGATCTGGATGTGGCCACCTTGACGGTGCTGGAGGACTTTCTTGAGGATTTTCAAGGTTGCGTGGTGGTCGTTTCCCACGACCGCTGGTTTCTGGATCGCACCGTGGATCGGCTGTTCAGTTTTGATGCGGGTCGGCTGCGGCGTTTTGAGGGCAACTACAGCGGCTACCTGGAGCACCAGCTAGCCAGTGCGGCAGCATCCCAGGCCCCGACCGCCTCGCCCCCTCTGACCGCTACTAGGGCCGGAACCGATCCGTTACCTGCAGCGGCCGAGGGTCGATCTGCCCCAGCGATGCCCCGCCGCCGCAGCTTTCGCGAAACGCGTGAACTAGAGGCCATCGAGCGGGATCTGCCGGCCTGGGAAGAGCGGCGTCAGTTGCTGGAGCACCAGATGGCCCTTCCCGCCGGTGGCGATTACGGCGAACTTGAGGTCCTCAGCCATGAATTGGCCAATTTGCTGGAACGCATTGCCAGCGCTGAAGAACGCTGGCTGGAGCTGAGTGATCTGGCCGGGTGAGCAGGCGTTCCAGGGTCCCCTGGTTCAGCTTTTCATCAGCGCCAACGCACAAGACCCGATAGAAGTCCGCCGCAGCGGCTCCCCCCCCGTATGGTGGGCGAGCCGAATTCCGGCCCCTCCGGGCCGGCGACGTCATGAAAAGCATCGACGACCACATCCAGAAGGATCAGGTGGAGATCGAGGCCGCCAAGGCCGAAGGCAACTTGGGCAAGGTCCGCCATCTGGAAGAGGAACTAAAGGGGCTGAAGGAGTACAAGGAGCACCATCCCGAAGACAGCCACGACCCCAGCCCCCTCGAGGTCTACTGCGATCTCAACCCCGAAGCCCCCGAATGTCGCGTCTACGACGATTGATAGGCGGCTTTAGGTGCAATGGACGAGACCTCAGTAGACAAACTCTCCCTAGCTGAATTCTCAAGGATCTGTTGAGCCTCGTCCAGCTGCTTGAGTTGTTTCCATACCTCCACCAGCAGGATGTCCAGCCCTTTGGATGTGGCGGCTGAAATCAGTAAGGGCCGATTACCGCCGCAGTTTTGGCTTACCGATTCAGTTAGGGCCTCCAGATCTTCCGGGGGAATCACATCAATTTTGTTGAGTACTACCAGGCGCGGACGACCCTCCAGTCCATGGCCATAGGCCTTTAGTTCTGCTTCCACCACCTTGAGGTCTGAAACAACGTCTTCGCTGCCGGCATCGAGGAGGTGAATCAAAATTCGGGTTCTTTCGATATGGCGCAGGAAAGCGTGCCCTAGGCCCGCCCCCCTTGAAGCGCCGGCAATCAAGCCCGGAATATCGGCAAACACGGTGCCATCACCACTGGGGCGCCGCACCACGCCAAGATTGGGCACCAAGGTGGTGAACGGATAATCGGCGATCTTGGGCCTCGCCGCTGAGAGCACGGCAATCAATGTGCTCTTGCCGGCATTTGGTAAGCCGATGATGCCCACCTCCGCCAAGAGTTTCAATTCCAGTTGCAGCAGCCAGGATTCACCCTCCTTGCCCTCGGTGAATTTTTCTGGGGCCCGGTTGCGGTTACTCAGGTAGTGGGCGTTGCCCAGCCCCCCCCGGCCCCCGGCCGCCACCAGCAGGGTCTGACCGGGTGTGGTCAAATCGCCTAACAGAATCGTGGTGCGGGCATCCCGAACTTCCGTGCCACAGGGAACCTTGATCACCAGGGGGTGGCCGCTGGCGCCCGAACAGCGATTGGCACCTCCCTTGACGCCGTCGTCGGCGGCAAACAGACGCCGGTAGTGAAAGTCGAGCAGGGTCTGGAGGTTGGCATCAGCCTCCAGCAGCACATCGCCGCCCCGGCCCCCATCGCCGCCGGAGGGGCCCCCGGCCGGCACGTATTTCTCACGGCGGAAAGCCATGATGCCGTCGCCGCCGCGGCCGGCACGCACGGCAATCCGTGCCTGATCGATGAACTGCACGGGAAACGATGCCGCAGGGCCCAGTCTGTAACCCTAAGATCCGCCCGTCGCAGCGCCGGATTGGCCGAGGTTCACTTCCAGGGGGTCAGCAAGATCTACCCCCCCCGCCGGGGCGCAGCGCCGGTGACCGTCTTGCGGGATCTGGATCTGGCAGTGGCCGATGGCGAGTTCCTGGTCTTGGTGGGACCTTCTGGCTGCGGCAAAAGCACCTTGTTGCGGCTTTTGGCAGGCCTGGAGACCCCCAGCAGCGGAGTGATCAGCGTTGGGGGGCGCTCGGTGGTGGGGCTGCGGCCCTCGCAACGGGACGTTGCCATGGTGTTTCAGAGCTATGCCCTCTATCCCCACCTGAGTGTGCGGGACAACATCGGCTTTGGGCTGCGGCGCAGTCGGCCCCGTACCCTGCCTCAGCAATTCCAGGATTCCCTGCACCAACTGGCCCGCAGCTGGCCCAAGGGCCTGCAGGTGTCTTCGCTGCGCGAGCGCCGCATTGAGGCCCGGGTCGCCGAGGTGGCTGGCCTGCTGGAGCTGGATGCCCTGCTCGATCGGCTCCCCAAAGAGCTGTCGGGGGGGCAGAAGCAGCGGGTGGCCCTGGGGCGGGCAATCGCCCGCCAGCCCTCGGTGTTCCTGATGGATGAGCCCCTCAGCAACCTCGACGCCAAGTTGCGCAATGGCACCCGCGCCCAGATCGTCGCCTTGCAGCGCCGCCTGAGTACCACCACGCTCTATGTCACCCATGACCAGGTGGAAGCGATGACGATGGGCCACCGCATTGCCGTGCTGAACCAGGGCCACCTGCAGCAACTCGGTACGCCGCTGGAGCTCTATCGCCAACCCGCCAATCTCTTTGTGGCCCAGTTCATCGGCAGTCCGCCCATGAACCTGCTGCCCGTGAGCGTTGCTGGGCCCCAGCAGCTAGTGCTGGCCCAACAACTGCTCAACATTGCTCCCCAGGGGACCGCCCACCTGGGGCCCCTACTGGGGCAATCGCTGACCGCCGGGCTGCGGCCCGAACATCTGCGGGTTGCTGGTGCGGCCACGGCCCAAACCCTGGCCGCCCGCGTCTGCCATTTGGAGGCCCTGGGCAACGAGCAATTGGTCACCTGCCGTCTTGATGCCGGTGAGCATCTTGTCTTGGTTCGGGTACCGCCGGAGCAGCGCATCCAGCTTGACCAGCAGGTGCATTTGGAGGTGGATCCAACGGGCTGGCGGCTTTTTGATGGCGATGGGGTGTCGATTTAAGGGGCTCAGGGCCTTGCCTGGTTGGCCGCCTCATCAGCGGGTTGCCAGCGCAGGGTCAGTAGGGACGAGGGTCGCAGCGGCCGCCAGCTGTGCTCCAACCCCTCGCCCCAGAGGGCGTAATCCCCGGGGACATCAAGCACCAGAACCAGCTCCCTCGCCCCACGGCGGAACCGCAGCTCAAATTCCCCTTCGCCTGCCAAAAGCGAGAGGCTGCGGCCCTGGCTGGGTGGTTTGGCCTGGCCCCATGCCGGGCAGTCGCCCAGCTGGTGCTCAAACCACTTCAGTGAGAGGTTTTGAACCAAGGAGGGAGTTTCTCGGCCAGGGGCTCCGGAGCGGTGCCGCACAAACCGCAGCGAATCTGTGGGGATCGCCGGGTGATCACCGATGATCCAATTGCTATGAGGTTGGTCGGGGGGGCGGAGTTCCCAGGCATTGCCGTACTCCAGCCCCTCCAGATCCATTCCATGGCGCCGCATGGTTGCCGCTCCAGGCTCAGCCCGCTGCCCCGGATGCTACTGCGACTCGCCCGTTGCCCGCCTCCAGGCCGCTGTGGCGGATCAGGGCGCTGGCTGAGGGACTGCGGCCGCGGAAGCTTTCGAACACCTCGCTGGGGTGGCGGCTGCCCCCCTGGCTCAAAACGGTGTCGCGGAAGCGGCGACCTGTGGCGCGCACCACGGAGTCGTTGTCGAGACCGGCTTCCTCAAAGGCGCTGAAGGCATCGGCGCTGAGCACTTCGGCCCATTTATAGGAGTAATAACCGGCCGAATAGCCGCCGGCAAAGATATGGCCAAAGCTGCAAAGGAAAGCATCTTCCTCAATGGGTTCCAGCACCGTCGTGGTGGTAGCAATTTGCCGGCGTAATTGTTCTGGAGTCACCCCTGCCTCCGGTGTCCATTGGCTGTGCAGCCTCAGGTCTGTAAGGGCGAAATGAACTTGGCGCAGGGTGGCGGCACCGCCCATGAAGGTACGGGCGGCCTGGAGTTTGGCGAACTCCGTTTCGGCCAAGGGTTCACCCGTTTGCCAGTGGCGTGCCATCCCCAGCAAGGTGGCTCGGTCGTAGCACCAGTTCTCCATGAATTGGCTGGGCAATTCCACCGCGTCCCATTCGACGTTGTTGATGCCGGCGGCCTGGGGACGCTCCACGGTGGTGAGCATGTGCTGGAGGCCATGGCCGAATTCGTGGAAGAGGGTTTCCACTTCTTGGAAAGTCATCAAGCTGGGGGTTTCGCCCACCGGTGGGCTCTGGTTGCAGACCAGGTAGGCCACAGGCAGCACGGGGGTGCCGTCTGGCTTGGTCTGGCGGACCAGGCATTCATCCATCCAGGCGCCGCCACGCTTGCTGCCGGGACGGCTGTAAGGGTCGAGGTAGAAGGCGGCCAGGGGTTGGCCGCAGTCGCGGTCCAGGACCCTGAAGAAGCGCACCTCCGGATGCCAGACGGGCGCCTCGCCATCGGCGGCCTCGATCGTGATCGCAAACAGCCGATCGCATAGCCCGAAAAGCCCTGCCAGTACCTGGGGCAGGGGAAACCAGGGCCGCAGGGCCTCGCTGTCGAGCTCGAACAGTTCCTGGCGGCGGGCCTCGGCCCAGAAACTCACATCCCACGGCTTCAGATCGGCGGCTTCCGGAGCCCCAGCGCGGGCCGCACATTGCTGCAGTTCCGCTAGTTCCCGCCGGGCGGCGGGCAGGGCGGCGACCCGCAGGTCTTCGAGCAGCGTTTCCACCTCCTGTTCAGAGCCCGCCATCTTGGAGGCCAGGCTGACTTCGGCCCAGTTGGCATAACCCAGCCGCCTGGCCTGGTCCAGACGCAGGCTCAAGATCCGTTCGATCAGCGGCCAGTTGCCAGCCTCTTCACCCGAGGCCCGGCTGACATGGGCCTTGTAGGCCCGCTCGCGCAGGGCCCGGTTGCGGCCATATTGCAGGAAGGGGCCGAAACGGGGCATGTCCAGGCCCATTAACCAGGGGCCGGCAGCGGCCGTTGGGGCGGAGCCATCGGCTTGGGTGTGGCCGGCTTCGACGGCCGCTTGGGCCAGCAGCTGAAGCACGCTCTCGGGTAGGCCTGCCACCTCGTCTGGGGCTTCTAGGAGCAGGGTCCAGCCGTTGGTGGCGTCGAGGACGTTGTTGCCGAAGCGGGTGGCCAGTTCAGCCAGCTCCTGGTTGGTGGCATTGAAGGCTTGCTGCGCTTCGCCGCCAAGGCCGACCCCGCGCAGGTCCATGTCCCGCAATTCGGCCGCCAGGATGCGTTGCTGGGTGCCATCCAAGCCCCCCTGGCGCTCCAGGGCCCGCAGGGCGGCGTAGACCGTGCGGCTCTGGCCAGCACGGTTGCCGAAGGCCACCACCGCCGGCTGCTGGCTGGCGTGGGCGGCGCGCAGTTCGGGGGTGTTACAAACACCGTTGAGGTGGCTGACCACACCCCAGCTCCAGCGCAGCCGTTCCCCCAGGCGATGCAGGGGATCCATGACTTCATGCCAGCCGAGGGGGCGGCCCTGTTCGAGGGCCTGCGCCAAGGTGGCTTCCAGTTGATCCAGTTCGCTTTCCAGTTGGCTCAACAGCTCGGGGATGTGGCTGGTGACCTGGTCAGGCGTGATGGCCTCGAACGTGGGCAGGCCTTCACCAGCCAACAGGGCGGGACGTTCGAGGGAGGCGCTCATGGGTTAAAAATGGTTGTTGATGGGGTTATTCCAACTCAGCCGAACCGGCACTGGGACCCCTGGCAGGTCGGATCTCCGCGAGGGGAGGTCTGGGGGCGTTGGTGGGGTGCGTTAGAGGGTGCGTAATTGGTGGGTGCGTTAACCGAGGCCGCCGAAGCCTGCCAAGGCCAGCGGAGCCTGGTTGGCGACTCCGTTGGCCAGGGCATTGGTACTGGCTTCATAGAGATTGATCGCCACCCTGGGCCAGAAACCGATCACCAGGGTGGGCACCAGCAAGCTGAGGCCAATCAGCAGTTCTCGGGGCTTCATGTCGCCCACTTCCGCCAGGGCGGGGATACGGGGACCGAAGAACACCCTGCGGCACAGGGAGAGCAAATAAACAGGTGTTAGCACCAACCCAATGGCCGCCAGAACAACGGTGATGACCCGAAAGGGCACGGTGAAGTCGTTGTTGGAGGTGACGCCAAGAAAGACGGTGATTTCACTGATGAAGCCGCTCATCCCCGGCAGGGCCAGGGAGGCCAGGGAACTGGCGAGAAAGAAGGCAAAGGTGATTGGCAACGCCTTGGCCAGGCCACCCATGTTGGGAATCGAAAGGGTTTTGGTGCGCTCGTAGAAGACGCCTGTGATGAAGAACATGGCAGCTGCGATCAAGCCATGGCTGATCATCTGCAGCATGGCGCCACTCATGCCGAGCGCATCAATTGCCCCAATACCCAGCAGCACGAAGCCCATATGGCTCACCGAACTACAGGCGATGCGTCGTTTGACGTTGTCCTGGGCAAAGGCATTGAGGGCCCCCCAGATGATGTTGACGATGCCCAGAACGATCAGGGCTGGCGCCAGGATCTGGTGTACCTGGGGCAGCATCTGCACGTTGAAGCGCAGTAGGGCATAGCCGCCCATCTTGAGCAGCACTCCTGCCAACAACATCGAAACCGGAGCATTGGCTTCGCCGTGGGCGTCGGGAAGCCAGGTGTGCAGGGGGAAGATCGGTAACTTGACCCCAAAACCGATCAAAAAGCCCAGATAACAGAGCAGACCAAAGGTGCCCCCGGGGGAACGGGCGGCCAATTCACTGAGATTAAGGGTGAAGGTGTCGCCTGAAAGGGCAATGGCTAGGCCGCTGATCAAAATCAGCAGGGAGGCCGTGGCGGTGTAAAGGATGAATTTGGTGGCGGCGTACTGGCGTTGGGTACCACCCCAGATGGCAATGAGTAGGTAAACCGGCACCAGCTCGAGTTCCCAGGCCAGGAAGAACAACAGGAAGTCCTGGGAAAGAAAAACCATTGCCTGGGCTGACGCCTGCAGCAACAAAAGGCCGAAATAAAGACGGGTCTTGCTCTTGATTGACCAGCTCGCCGCCACCGCTAGCAAGGTGACCAAGCCGCTGAGCACCACCAGGGGCGCCGAAAGTCCGTCGGCACCCAGGGACCATTCCAGGTTCAGGATCGGGATCCAATTGATCCGCTCTACCAGTTGCAAGCTGCTAAGCGAGCCATCAAAGTGGCGCGAAAAGACCCAGAGCATCAGGGCCAGGTCCACAACCAAGGTGCCCAAGGCCAGGGTCCGGGGTGCCCGGGGATCATCACCGTCCCCTGGCAGCAGGGGCATCAACAGGGCCCCAGCGGCTGGCAACAGCACAATCAAGCTTAGCCATGGTATGGACCCGGCCTGGGTACCGATCTCGGGGCTAAGCGGTATTGATCCGGTGGACGCGGTCGCCAGGGCAAGGAGGACGTCCATCAGGGCGATTGCGGGTGAAGGGACGCCGGCGAGGGTACCGACCGGCAGGGACCTGGGAGGAAGCGCCGCAGCGTTATCCCTGGCCCGATCAGATAAGTGAGCATATCTACCCATTGGCCTAGGGCCAGCTTAGGGACGGCCATTGGCCCGAACCTGGTCCGGCAGGGCTGTCCAGGTGCTGCCTCGGTGTTGAAGGGCCAGCACAGCTCGGTGGCTGCTAACTCCTTCCGATTCCCAGGCTGACACCATGGCATCCCCCACTGCCACGGCTGTTTCCGCGGAGCAGAGGGAAAGCAGGGTCGGTCCGGCTCCACTGATCACACAGCCCCAGGCTCCGGCCCCAAGGGCCGCCTCACGCACGCTGCGACCACCCTGGATCAGCCCCCAGCGGTAGGGCTCGTGGATACGGTCCTGCATGCCGTCGCTGATCAGGGCTCCATCGCCCGTGCGCAGACCCTGCAACAGCAGGGTGAGGCACCCCAGGTTGAGCACTGCATCGCTGATCGGAATGCTGCGCGGCATGGCCCGACGCGCCTCGCTGGTACTGAGGCGGATCGAAGGGATCGCCACCACCAGTTGCACAGAAGGATCCCAGCCACAGCGCAAGACACGCCAGCTAGGCGAGGAGGTGCGGGCCGTCAGACAGAGGCCCCCCAGCAGGGAGGGCACCACGTTGTCGGGATGGCCCTCTAATTCGATCGCCAACTCCAGGAGTTTCTCGGTGCCCAGCGGTTCGCCGGCGAGGGCATTCGCCCCGATTAAACCGGCGACGATGGCAGTGGCGCTGCTGCCCAGCCCGCGGGCCGGCGGCACCGCCAGCCGCACGCGGGCCTCAAGTCCCACCGGTTCGAGTTCCGCCTCCCGCCAAACCCTTTGGGCGGCTCGATACATGAGGTTGTCGGGGCCGCCGCGCAGGTGACTACCTTCGCTACCTTCAATAATCAGATCGAAGCGTTCGCTGCCGCCTTCAAGGCAGCGCAGTTCGAAGCGATTATTGAGGTCGACGGCCGCTCCGAGGCAATCAAAACCAGGGCCCAGGTTAGCCGTGGTGGCGGGAACATCCACCACCACCCCCTGGCCGATCTGGGGGCGCGCCATTTGCATCCAAGTACAGACCCCACTCTCCCACCTGGCCTTCCCGGTCCCTTGGGGTGGAGCTGATCAACCAAGCAGCATGCGGGCCCGACAGGCGGCGCTGAAGGAGCCGATCGCCGGGTCGAGGATAGCCGTGATCGGGATGGGCTCCAGGGTGGAGCGCAGGCGACCCTTGGCTAAAAAGGCCTCGCTAAACGGGGTCGAACGCAATCCTTCCAGCTGCTTAGCCGCCGTACCGCCGGCGAGCCAGATGCCGCCACGGGCCAGGCAGCCCAGGGCCAGATCGCCGGTCACCGCGCCGTAGCAGCCGAGCCAGAGGCGGAGGGCCCTGGAGGCCAGGGGATCTCCGGCGCCGGCGGCCGCGGCCACGGCCGCCGGCAGGACGGTCCGGGAGCCTTCGCTAGCGGAATCCTCCCCTTGCCGGCGGCGACCCGACACCGCCAGGGGATGGTCGCAGGCGACCTGTTCCTGGTCCATCAACCACCGGGCCACATGGCCCAATCCGGTGCCGCTCACCACCCTTTCGATCGAGAGGCGCTGCAAGCCCAGATCGTCGAGCAGCCATTGGCGCAGCTGCCACTCAGCGTCGCTGCGGGGGGCAAATTCGCCATGGGCGGCCTCACTGGCCATGGCCAGCAGCCCGTTATCAGTGGGCAAACCGATCGCCACCCCCAGTCCGGTGCCGGCCCCCAAGACCAGTACGGGCTCTCCAGCACTGGCTTCACCCGGGCGGACGCTGGCCCTCTGGGGCGGTGTCAAATGGGGCAGGCAGTAGATCAGAACAGCAAAATCGTTGACCAGGGCGACCCTTTCGAGATCGCAGTCCAAGGCCAATCGGGATTCAGCCAGCTTCCAAGGCAGGTTGGTGAGTTGGGCCTGGCCCCCATGCACCGGTCCGGCCACGGCGAAGCAAGCCGCCCCGGGGCGGGGATGGGCCCGGACCTGCGCTTGATCCAGAAAATGGCGCACCATCGGCGCCAGATCGACCCAGTCGGCTGAGATGTAGCGCTCCTGGGCCAGTAGGTCGAGGGCGTCGGCGCCGTAGAGGCTCAGCAGGGTTTTGGTGCCGCCTATATCGCCGGCGAGCAGGGTGGTCATGGGGCCGAGACGGTCGCCGCTCCAATCCCCACCGCCCCCTTGATCCGGAGCCCAGCGGCGCGGGCCTGGTTGGCGGCGACGGCGGCCTGGATCAAGGCTTGGGCCTGCACCAACCCCAGGTCCCCTTCGCGGCGGCTGCGCAGGCTGGCCCCACCCGCTTCGGCCTCCCGTTCGCCAATCACGGCCAGCACGGGAATCTTTTGTTGTTCACCAGTGCGGATCATTTTGCCCAGCCGGTCAGCGCTGCGATCGACGCTGGCCCGCACTCCAGCGGCGGCCAACTGGGATTGCAGGGTTTCGGCCCAGGGGCGCACGTCATCGGTCACGGGCAGCAGGCGGATCTGCTCAGCCGCCAGCCAAAAGGGAAAATCGCCGGCGTAATTCTCGGTCATGATCCCGAAGAACCGTTCCAGCGAGCCGAAGATGGCGCGGTGGATCATGATCGGTCGCTGGCGGGTGCCATCGGCGGCCACGTATTCGAGGTCGAAGCGTTCGGGGAGATTGAAGTCGAGTTGGATGGTGGAACACTGCCACAAACGGCCAATCGCGTCTTCGATCTTCAGGTCGATCTTGGGACCGTAGAAGGCTCCGCCCCCCTCGTCGATTTTGTAGGCCCATCCCTTGCGATCCAGCGCTTCGATCAGTCCCTGGGTCGCCAGATCCCAGACGGCATCTTCGCCGATCGAGGACTCTGGGCGGGTGGATAGGTGGATTTGGTATTGACGAAAATCAAAGGCCGAAAGAATGCGTTCGGTCAGGTTGAGCACCCGCAAGATCTCATCGCCGATCTGCTCGGGCAGGCAAAAGACGTGGGCGTCGTCCTGGGTGAATCCCCGTACCCGCATCAGGCCGTGCATCACCCCCGGCCGTTCATAGCGATAGACGGTGCCCAGTTCGGCCCAGCGGATCGGTAGTTCGCGGTAGGAGCGCAACCGGTTGGCATAGGTCAGCACATGGAAGGGACAGTTCATCGGTTTGAGCTGGAACTCGCGCTCGTCCACCTGCATGGGGCCGAACATGCTCTCCCGGTAGAAGTCGAGATGGCCTGAGGTCTTCCACAGGTCAATATCGGCAACGTGGGGGGTGTAGAGCAGCTCGTAGCCGTCCTCGAAATGGGCGCTGCGCCAGTAGTCCTCGATCAGCAAGCGCATGCGGGCACCGCGCGGATGCCAGAAAACCAGGCCGGCCCCGGCCTCATCCTCAATCGAGAACAGGTCCAGATCGGTGCCGATGCGGCGATGGTCCCTGCGCAGGGCCTCTTCCTTGCGGCGCTTGTATTCGGCCAGCTGTTCTGGGGTCTGCCAGGCGGTTCCATAAATGCGTTGCAGTTGGGCCTTCTTCTCATCGCCGCGCCAGTAAGCCCCGGCCACACTCTCCAGCTCGAAGGCCTTGGCGTTGAGCTCGCTGGTGTTGGCCACATGGGGGCCGGCACACAGATCCCACCATTCGTCACCAAGGGTGTAGAGGGTGATGGGATCCTGGAGTCCCGCCAGGATCTCCAGCTTGTAGGGCTCGTTCTGGCTGCGGATGCGGTCCTCGGCGTCTTGCCGGCTCACCTCAATGCGCTCAAGCGGCAGTTTCTTGGCGATGATCCGCACCATTTCTTTCTTGATGGCTTTTAGATCGGCCTCGCTGAAGGGCTCGGGGGCGTCGAAGTCATAGTAAAAACCGTTCTCAGTCCAGGGGCCGATGGTTACCTGGGCCCTGGGAAACAGCTTTTGCACCGCCATGGCCAGCACGTGGCTCATGGAATGGCGGATGCGCAGCAGCTCGGGACTCTCACTCGTTTTCGGCAGGACCATCGCCAGCGGCGCCGAACCGGTGGCGATGCTGCCGGCCTCGTGCGCATTGGCAGTGTCGGCGCCAGTGTCGGCGGCGCTCACGGAGGCAGGCACGGGAATCCGCTTCTGGGGAATTGCGATCCTACGCAGGAGAATCGGTTGATCAGTGCCTGCCCCTCATTGGCGTCTCGCTCCGGTTTTGGCCCGCTGCGCCTCGATCCCTTCAACGAGCGTCGCAGCGTGGCGTTCAGCTATGGCCTCTGGTGCCTTTCCCTCGTGGGGGTCTGCGGTGTCCATCGTCTCTACAACCGCAAACCTCTGAGCGGCATTCTTTGGCTGTGTACGTTTGGTTTATTTGGCATCGGCCAGTTGATTGACCTGTTCCTGATACCCGGGATGGTTGAGAAGGCCAATCAGGATTTGCTGCTGCAGCAAGTACAGCAAGTACAAGGAGGCCAAAATCTGCCCGTGCTGCCCTCCCTGGAGAAGCAGTTGCTTCAGCTAGCTCGTCAGAGGACCCCCGGGGGCTTCACCCTCAATGACGCCTTGCTGGAGGTGGATCTGCTTCCAGGCCAGAGCAGTGCGTCGATCACCAAGGAGATTCAGCGGCTGCTGGAGGCTGATTTGCTGCACGTGGGCAATGACGAACGGGGCCGGGTGATCTATCTCGAACCCTGAGCAGCGGGCCCTCAGGCGGCCGATGAACCCGCTGCAGTGAGCCTTTTCTGGCGCTGGAGCTCGGCCACATAGAAGTCCTTCAGCTCATCGGCGTCCTTGACCGGTTGGCCATAGAAGCTGCCACCATGGCTGGCTGGCAAGGAGGCCCATTCTGGCGCTAGGCGGTTGAGCACCTCAAGGTTGAGGCCGCGGCGATCGAAGGTTTCCAGGGCACCTCGCTTTTGCATCAGGTATAGAGCTGCCTGGTCCTGGCTGGCTGGCCCGAAGTCATTGAGACCTAGTTTGATGGACGCCTCTCGCCAAGTGGCGGGCATGAACTGGTAGGCACCTGCCGCCGCACTGGTGTATTCCAGTCGCACCACAATTTCGGGATGGCGGTCGAGGCGCTCGAAGCGACCGCCGCCAAACAACATCCGATAGCCCTCCTGACTGCCTCCGATCCAGGTGCCTTCGGCGTAGCGAATCGTGTTGAGCAAGGCACGCCGTTCGGGGGTG
>JBIIJV010000044.1:0-16035 GCA_044233545.1 Cyanobium sp. | reverse complement strand
GGCGCTCCTGATAGGAGCGGGTGGTGATGATCTCTCCGTAGTGCTCGGGACTGGTGTCCAGGTTGTGGTTGTAGGCGCTTAACCCGGCTTCCGCCAGCCTGCTCGCCTGGGATTCGGTGACCATGCCTGCTGTGACACAGGCCTCCAGCCCCAGGGCCCTCACTCCCCGCACCATTTCAAGCATGGCCTCAAAGGGGGCCCCCTCCCGGATTTCGCGCCAGGCCCAGCCCATGCAAAAGCGCTGGGCCCCGGCCTGGCGGGCTGCCTGGGCCCGGCGCAGGACCCCGGCCACGTCAAAGTCGGATCGGTCGGTCACATCACTGCTGTGGTGCAACGACTGGGGACAGTAAGCACAATCTTCTTCGCAACCCCCTGTTTTGACGCTCAGCAGGGAAGCCAGCTGCACCTGATAACCGGGATTGGCCAGGCGATGCACGGACTGGGCCTGCCAGATCAAGTCGACCAGCGGCAGGGTGAGAAGGGCCTCAATCTCAGGGGTGGTCCAATCGTGGCGCAGCATCATCGACTTCCCTGGACCCCCCCAAAGCGGCGGTGACGACCCTGGTACTCAAGCAGGGCCTTGTGCAGGGCCTCCTCATCGAAATCAGGCCACAGCACCTCGGTGATGTAAAGCTCGGCGTAGGCCAGTTGCCAGAGCAGGAAATTGCTGATCCTTTGCTCACCACTGGTGCGGATCAGCAGATCGGGGTCCACCTGGCCAGCGGTGAGTAATTCGGCGGCAAAGGCCTCCTCATCAATGGCCTCCGCCGCCAGCTCCCCAGCGACAGCTCGCTCGGCCAGACGACGGGCTGCCCGCACCAGCTCCCGACGGCCGCCGTAGTTGGTGCAAACGTTGAAGCGGATGCCGGTGTTGCTGGCCGTGCGTTGGCTGGCCTCATCAATCTGCTGGCGCAGGCTTGGCGGCAGTTGCTCCAGATCGCCAAGAAAACGAATCCGCACCTGTTCCCGCTCCAGCGCTTCCAGTTCCCGTGCCAGCACCCTCTCAAACAGGGTCATCAAGAAGGTGACTTCCTCGCCTGGACGGGTCCAGTTCTCCGTAGAGAAGGCATAGGCGGTGAGGGCGCCGATGCCCCAATCGCTGCAGAGCCGCAGGGTGCGTTTGAGCGCTTCCACCCCGGCCCGGTGGCCCATGACCCGGGGCAGGCCACGCTGGCGGGCCCAGCGGCCATTGCCATCCATGATCAAGGCGACGTGGGCCGGCAGCCGCTCGGGATCCAGGCCGGCGGGTAAGGGCCGTCTCTGGGGTGAAAAGGCTGTCGCCAGGGCGCGACTCATCCGCGGTTATCCGGCGTGTCCTGGGCCACGCTACGCCCACTTGGAACGGAGGCCACCGCTTCGCTGAGCAGATCCTGCAGGCGACTGCTAGTGATCGGCCGCTCCAGGCGGCCCAGCCGGGCTAAGGACAGGGTGCCGGTCTCCTCGGAGACAACGACACAAAGACAGCGCTCATGGCGCTCGGTGAGGCCGAGGGCCGCCAAATGGCGGGTGCCGTAGCGGTGAATTCCCTGGCGCGAGAGGGGCAAGATCACCCCGGCGGCGATGATGCGATTTTTCTGAACTAACACAGCCCCATCGTGCAGGGGGGTATCGGCGGCAAACAGATTGAGTAGCAGATCGACCGAGAGTTTGGCGTCGATTGGTATGCCGGGGTTAAGGAAATCCTCGGGGCGCAGATCGCTGCCCAGATCAAGAACCACCAGGGCACCCCGGCGTGCCTGGGACAAGCGTCCGGCCGCCTCCGTGACCACATTGACCGAGCCAGAAACCAGCTGGTCCCGGCTCCTGTCGGCCCAAAGCACACCCAAACGCCCGGTGCCCAACAATTCCATCAGTCGGCGCAACTCACCCTGCCAGAGAATCGCCAGGGCCAGACTGCAGGCCAGCACAAGGGCATCGAGCAATTTGCTGGTCAGCGGCAGGGGCACGAACCGCTGGATCAGCCAGGCCAATGACACCAGGAACAAATAGCCACGCAGTAGCCAAAGGGTCCGTGATTCACCTATGCGGCCCAATAACAGGACCACAAATAGGGAGGCAAACAGAAGGTCTAAGAGGAAAAGGAGCAGATCGTTGTGCTGCTGCCAGATCACGTCAAACACCCAGGGCAGACAACAAGCCCCACTTGCTATTCAGTTTAGCTTGCTGAGGCGATGGGGAAGAACGTCATAGCGCAGTAAATCGACCGGCTCTTCCCGCTTCTGCACCACATCGGCCATGCCGCCATGCACCAGCACGGTGGCGGGGCGGGGAATGCGGTTGTAGTTCGATCCCATCGAAGCGTTGTAGGCACCGGTGGCAAACACCGCGACCACATCGCCGGTTGTGGTTTCGGGTAGGGCCAGGTCCCTTAGCAGCACATCTCCCGATTCGCAGTGCTTGCCCGCCAGGGTGATGGGCTGGGTGGCCGGGGCGGTCGGGCGATCGGCCAACACGGCCGTGTAGCGCGATTGGTAGGTGATGGGCCGTGGGTTGTCACTCATGCCGCCATCAATGGCCAGATAGGTGCGCAGGCCGGGGATCGATTTACGGCTGCCGACCCCATAGAGGGTGACTCCGGCAGTGGCAACCAGGGAGCGGCCGGGTTCGCAGAGCAGCCGTGGCAAGGCCAGACCCCGCTCGGCGCAGGCGCTGGTCACCGCCGTGGCGACATCGGCCACCCATTGCTGGATTGACGGGGGGTCGTCGGAGCTGACGTAACGAATACCTAGGCCCCCACCCACATTGAGATCGGAGCAGGGATGGCCCAAGGAGCGGGCCAGGGCCAGGGCTTCGGCCAGGACACCGGCTAGGTCACGGTGGGGCTGCAATTCAAAAATCTGCGAGCCGATGTGGGCATGGAGCCCATCCAGCCAGGCCCAGGAACAGCCAGCCAGGTGGCGCAACACCGACTCGAGTTGGTCGGGATCGAAACCGAATTTGCTGTCGAGATGGCCGGTGCGGATGTACTCGTGGGTATGGCATTCGATCCCAGGGGTGAAACGCAACATCAAGCGCACGGGGCCGGGGTGGGCCGGGGCGATGGCGCTGAGCAGTTCAAGATCGAGCCAGTTGTCAACTACCACGGTGACGCCGTAGCTCAGGGCCAGCTCCAGTTCCTGCCGGGACTTGTTGTTGCCATGCAACACGATGCGATCGGGGGGCATGCCCCCTTGCAGGGCTGTCAGCAGTTCGCCGGCGGAGACGGCATCCAGCCCCAATCCCTCGGAGGCCACCAGGGCCGTGATCGCCAGGGAGCTGTTGGCTTTGGAGGCATAGAGAGCCAGGGAGGAACCGGGATAAAATTCTTCAAGGGCCTGGCGATAGGCCCGGCAGGCTGCCCGCAGGGTGGCTTCATCCAGCACGTAGAGAGGCGTGCCGTAGTCTCGGGCCAAATCGCTGAGAAGGCATCCCCCCACCAGCAGCCGCTCCTGGGAATCCAGGCAGGCACTGATCGGCGCCAGGTTGCGATTGGGACTGCTCGCATCGACCTCACTTTCATAGGGACGACCCGAAGCTGTTGCTCCCCCCTCCGGCCCCGTTGCCTCAGGGGCACGGAGCGTCTGCGCAGCGGCTGAGGGCACAGGCGGAACCATGACGCTTAAGGGGGTAGAAAGAATTGAAGTCGATGGTAGGCAGGCCCCTGGCCGGCGGCTGATGATGGCGGATCCGGCAGCAGTGATTTGTTGATTGAATCCTGCGACCTGGGCTGTGACGATCTGCAGGCATGTTTGAGCCTGGACCGGCTCAGCCTCGGCGGCCTGTGGACAGCGCAGCAGTGGCATACCGAGCTGGACGAACCGGCGCGACCGGTGGTGGGCTTGCGCCAGCAGGGGGAGTTGTTGGCGCTGGCCTGCGGTTGGTTGGTGCTCGACGAACTGCACATCACGGCGGTGGCGGTGGCGCCCGCACGCCGTCGCCAGGGTCTAGGCCGCCAGGTTTTGGCTCTCCTGCTCAAGCGGGGGCAAGGGTTGGGGGCGATCCGAGCCACGCTGGAAGTGGGACGGGCCAATGTCGAGGCACGGGCCCTCTATGGCTGGTTTGGTTTTCAAGAAGCGGGAGTCCGTCGCGCTTACTACCGAAATGGCGAAGATGCCCTGATCCAATGGCTCAATCTGGCAAAGACAACCGGGTGGGGAAACCCGTAGTTGTCTATGTCATAAAGGGGTGAAATCCGCATTTCCATTGATGGCGTAGTTGCCAAGATCCTCTGCGCCACAAAGGAATTTCCCGTATTGAGCTGGTGAACCCCAATCACCCCTGAGATCCTGATAGGTTGGGTTCACGTGCCCAGGCTCACGCCCATGTTCGAGCGGTTTACCGAGAAGGCCATCAAAGTGATCATGCTGGCCCAAGAAGAAGCCAGACGGCTGGGCCACAACTTTGTGGGCACTGAGCAAATCCTGCTCGGGCTGATCGGCGAGGGCACTGGCGTCGCGGCCAAGGTGCTCAAATCGATGGGCGTCAACCTCAAGGACGCCCGCGTCGAAGTGGAAAAGATCATCGGCCGCGGATCGGGCTTCGTTGCCGTTGAGATTCCTTTCACCCCAAGGGCGAAACGGGTTCTAGAGCTCTCTTTGGAGGAAGCACGCCAACTGGGCCACAACTACATCGGCACCGAACACCTGCTGCTCGGCTTGATCAGGGAAGGGGAAGGGGTGGCGGCCCGGGTTCTGGAGAACCTTGGTGTCGATCTTGCCAAAGTGCGCACTCAGGTTATTCGCATGCTGGGTGAAACTGCCGAAGTTGCTTCAGGCGGCGGCGGCAAGGGATCAACCAAAACGCCAACCCTGGATGAATTTGGCAGCAACCTGACCCAGATGGCCGCCGAGTCCAAACTTGATCCGGTGGTGGGGCGTCAGAACGAGATTGAGCGGGTGATCCAGATTCTCGGTCGTCGCACCAAGAACAACCCGGTCTTGATCGGTGAACCTGGAGTTGGCAAGACGGCCATCGCCGAAGGTCTGGCCCAGCGCATCACCCTGGGCGAAGTGCCGGACATCCTTGAGGACAAGCGGGTCCTGACCTTGGATATAGGTTTGTTGGTGGCTGGCACCAAATACCGGGGCGAATTCGAAGAGCGCCTCAAGAAGATCATGGAAGAAATTAGAAGTGCCGGCAATGTGATTCTTGTCATTGATGAGGTCCACACCCTCATTGGTGCCGGTGCCGCCGAAGGGGCTATAGATGCGGCCAACATTCTCAAGCCTGCCCTGGCCCGCGGTGAACTTCAATGTATCGGCGCCACCACTCTCGACGAGTATCGCAAGCACATTGAACGCGATGCGGCCCTTGAACGCCGCTTCCAACCAGTGATGGTGGGTGAGCCTTCCGTTGTTGATACGATCGAAATTCTGCGTGGGCTTAGGGAGCGCTATGAACAACACCATCGCCTCAAGATCTCTGATGAAGCCCTGATTGCCGCCGCCACCTTGGGTGATCGCTACATCAGTGATCGTTTCCTTCCTGATAAGGCGATCGATTTGATCGATGAAGCCGGTAGCCGGGTGCGGTTGATGAATTCCAAACTGCCGCCTGCCGCCAAGGAAGTTGACCGTCAATTGCGCGACGTTCAAAAACAGAAAGAAGAAGCGGTTCGCGATCAAAATTACATCAAAGCTGGAGAACTTCGCGACAAAGAGGTCGAACTTCGCGACCAGATTCGTGGCATTCTTCAAGCCAGGCGCGATGATGAGCCCTCGCCTTCGGAGGCTGTCGCTCCCGAAGGCGGTGTCGAACCGATCTTCAGTCAGGTCCAGGTCGCCCAGTCCCCAGAAGAGCGCACCCCGGTGGTAACGGAGGAGGACATTGCCCATATCGTCGCCTCCTGGACCGGGGTGCCGGTCCAGAAGCTCACCGAAAGCGAATCGGTGAAACTGCTCAACATGGAGGAAACACTCCATCAGCGGCTGATCGGCCAAGACGAAGCGGTCAAGGCGGTTTCCCGGGCGATTCGTCGGGCACGGGTCGGTTTAAAAAATCCCAACCGTCCCATCGCCAGCTTCATCTTCTCCGGACCCACTGGTGTGGGTAAAACCGAGTTGACCAAGGCGTTAGCGGCCTACTTCTTCGGCAGCGAAGATTCCATGATTCGCCTCGACATGAGTGAATTTATGGAGCGCCATACCGTCAGTAAGCTGATTGGTTCACCTCCGGGTTATGTCGGCTTCAATGAAGGCGGGCAACTCACCGAAGCGGTGCGGCGTCGCCCCTATACCGTAGTGCTTTTCGATGAAATCGAGAAAGCCCACCCGGACGTTTTCAATCTGTTATTGCAGTTGCTTGAAGACGGTCGCCTCACCGATTCGAAGGGCCGGACGGTTGATTTCAAAAATACCCTTATCATCATGACGTCGAACATTGGTTCGAAAGTCATTGAGAAGGGCGGCGGTGGCTTGGGCTTCGAATTTTCTGGTGGCGCCCAGGAAGAAACCCAATATAATCGGATTCGTTCCTTGGTCAACGAAGAACTCAAGCAGTATTTCCGCCCTGAGTTCCTCAATCGCTTGGACGAAATCATTGTGTTCCGCCAGCTCACCCGCGATGAAGTCAAGCTGATCGCTGAAATCATGTTGCGTGAAGTCTTTGGTCGCATGGCCGAGAAAGGCATCAACCTTTCCGTTACCGATGCCTTCAAGGAACGGCTGGTAGAAGAGGGCTACAACCCCAGCTATGGCGCAAGACCCCTGCGTCGTGCCGTGATGCGTCTACTGGAAGATTCCTTGGCGGAGGAATTCCTTTCCGGTCGCATCGGCGAGGGCGATTCAGCCGTCGTCGACATCAACGAGGCCAAGCAAGTAGTGATCCTCAAGCAGGGCGAATTGGCCCCTGCGGCCCTGCCCGAACTCGCCGGTGCCGGCACCTGAATCCAGCGGTGAGTGCCTCTCTAGCTGGTTCTGATTCCCCGTCGAGTGTGACTCACCAAGCCCTGGCCCCTCCCCAAGTGGTTCGGGGGCCAGGAGCATGGCGTGATTCGCTTGATGACATCCGGGACCTGAGCCGCAGTCCCCTGCTGCTTGGACGCAGTACCGCCACGACCTCCTTGCGCCAGCAGTGCATCAATGATCTGGCCGGCCATGGAATTAGAGCCACCCAGGCGGAACTCGTCTTCGACTGTTGCAGCGAAGACCTGGATCGACTGATCTCCAACCAGCCCAGCCTCGAACCATTTGATGCTGTCGTGGCGATCGGTGGTGGCAAGGTGATGGACGCCGGCAAATTGTTGGCCCATCGCCTGGGCCTCCCCTGCGTGACGGTGCCCACCAGCGCGGCCACCTGCGCCGGTTGGACGGCCCTGGCCAACCTGTATTCCCCCCAGGGAGCCTTTCGGCGGGACGTGGCTCTACCTCGCTGCCCCGAACTGCTTGTTTTTGACCACGACCTGGTACGCACCGCGCCGCCCCGAACCCTGGCCAGTGGCATTGCTGATGCCATGGCCAAGTGGTACGAGGCTTCCGTCAGCAGTGGCTCCAGTGACGATGGGCTGGTGCAGCAGGCCCTGCAGGTGGCTCGCACGCTGCGGGATCAGTTGTTGCTCGATGGCGAAGCCGCCATGGCCGACCCCCACTCAGCAGCCTGGGTGCGGGTGGCCGAAGGCTGTGCCCTGACCGCCGGCTTGGTGGGAGGTCTGGGTGGCGCCCGCTGCCGCACCGTGGCGGCCCATGCCATCCACAACGGCCTGACCCAACTCCCGGCCAGCGCTGACCATCTCCATGGCGAGAAAGTCGGTTTTGGGGTCCTGGCCCAACTGCGCCTCGAAGAAATGCTGGCGGGTCACCCCTTGGCGGGCCAGGCCCGCCGCCAGTTGCTGACATTCTTCCGGGCCCTGCAACTGCCCGTGGACTTGGCGGAACTGGGATTGGCCCAGACCTGCCTCCAGGACCTGCAGCTGGTCTGCGACCACGCCTGTCAGGAAGGATCCGACCTGCATCTGCTGCCGTTTCCGGTCCAGCCCACCGATTTGATGGCCGCCTTAGTGAGCACTACCGCCGAGGTCCTTTGGCCCTGAGCGGCTTGCCCAAGCTGCCTGCCCCAGGCACCGATCCCGCCGCCACCGATCCCTTGGTAGCGGCCTCTCGGGCGCTGGTGGAGGCGGCCGCCCGCTCCCTGATCGACCCCCAGGCCCGGGCGCTGGCCAGCTCGGTGCAGTGGTGGCAGGGCCCAGTCGCGGCCTCGGGCGCAGCGGGCTTGCAGACACCGGTGGCGGTGTTAGGCCAGGGACCCACCGTGCTGTTGCTGCATGGCTTTGACAGCTCGTTTCTGGAATTCCGGCGCCTGGCAGCCCTGCTGGCCAGCGATCATCACCTGGTAATTCCAGACCTGCATGGTTTCGGCTTTTGCCCCCGTCCCGCGGATGCGGATTACGACCCGGAGGCGGTGCTGCGCCACCTGGAGGCCCTGCTGCCCCGCCTCGGCCCAGGAGTGGGTGTGATTGGGGCCTCCATGGGTGGCTCGGTGGCGGTGGAATTGGCCCGGCGTCACCCCGAAGCGATTGCTCGCTTACTGCTGTTGGCCCCGGCAGGGTTGACGGGGCGCCCCATGCCGGTGCCGCCCCTGCTGGATGCCTTGGGGGTGCGCTTCCTGGCGCGGCCGGGGGTGCGCCAGGGGTTGTGCCGCAGTGCCTTCGCCGATCCCGACAGCGCCGTCGGCCCCGCCGAGCTGGAGATCGCTTCTGTGCACCTGCCAACCCCCGGTTGGGCCGAAGCCCTGCGACGCTTTGCCCGCTCCGGCGGCTTTGCCGGTTGTGGCGACCCCCTGCCGGCCCAGCCCCTGGCCGTGCTCTGGGGTAAGGACGATCGAATCCTGAGAGCGCCCCAGAAACGCGCTGCCCAGGCGCTGTTGGGTAACCGCATTGAGGAGTTGGAGGCCTGTGGCCATTTGCCCCATCTCGACCAGCCCGCCAAGGTGGCCGCCGCCTGGCGCAAGCCCAACCTAGGCGAACAGGGGCACTGATCACAGCGGTGGGCCCTGATCACCCAGGATGGATCGATCCTTGCGGTCCTTGCCTTGCCCCCTTTTGGCGTTCGGATCCACGGGCTGCTGCAGCGTCTCAAGTCGCTTGTTGTGGCAGGGTTGTTGTTCCTATCCCAGACGCTGGCCGGGGCGCCGGCCCTGGCCTCCCTGCTGCATCTGGCCGGCCCGGTACCCGCCAACCTCGGGCTACAGCAGAACCACCTGGCGCCCTGTGGTTCGCCAGCCCATTGCGCCAGCGCCCGCTGGCCCCTGACCCAAGCGGGCACCAGCCTTGAGCAATTGGTGCCCGTGATTTTGGGCCTCGAAGGGGTGGAGGTGGTCGATACCCGGGCGGGATACCTGCACGCCACGGCCAGCAGCCGCCTGTTTGGTTTTGTCGATGACCTGGAAATTCACACCCTCCCCGCCAGCCACGAGCTGGAGGTGCGCTCGGCCTCCAGGTTGGGCGATTCCGATCTGGGGGTGAATAACAGGAGGCTGGAACGTCTGCATCGGGCCCTAATGGACGCCCATGTGGTGGCGGCAACGCCAGAGTGAGTTAACCCTTGCTTGGCACTTCGCTGTGGCTACCCCCTCCCCCCTGGCGCCTGACCCCAGGGTTCCAGCCAACTGGAACCAGCCCACCGCTGCAGATCGTCGCTTCGCCCTGGCCTGGGCAGCCCCTTGGCTGGCGGCCCTGTTGAACGTGCTGCCAGGCCTGGGGGCGGGCTATCTCTACCAACGTCGCTGGCGGCCCTATTGGATCACCAGTGCGATCAGCACTTCTTGGTTTGCCCTGGGGGCTTGGCTGGCCCAGAACCGGGGTGCCACCCAGGAGTCCGACCGCTTGGTCGGCCTGGCGGGCCTGGTGCTGTTGGCCCTGGTCACGGCGGCGGAAGCCTTTCTGGCGGGCCGCCGAGCGCGGATCGATTAGAGAATGCCCTTAGCGCCAAATCTTTGCCACCAATGAGTTCGGGTTCTTCCCTCCCGCCCGATTGGGCTACGCCCAGTGTTGCGGGGGAGCGTTCTGGTGGTGGGCCGCTTCTGGCCCTGCTGGCTCGGGCCCTGGAACTCTGGCTGCGGCAGCAATGTCAACAGATCGACAGCCTGGAGATCCAGCTGGAGGGATCCGCCGCCCGTTTACTCCAAGGCCAGCTGGAGGCGGCCCGATTGCGGGCCCGGCGGGTGGTTTTTCAAGATCTGCGCTTCGAATCGGTCGAACTGCGGGGCGAGGCCATTCGTCTGCGGCCGAGGGCGGCCCTGCGGGGCCAGGGCAGCCTGCTGCGGGAGCCCTTTCGGGTGCGGGGTCAGCTATATCTCAACAGCGAGGACCTGAACCGCTCCCTCGGCTCGGCCCAATGGCGCCAACTGGGCGACAACCTGGTAGAGGCCCTGCTGGGGGTTTCCCCCTTAATGCGGGTTCGCATCCTGGATAGGCGCCTGATCTTGAGCGCCCCTAGCGCCGGCCAGGACCGGCCCATTGAGGTGGCAGCGACCCTGGCGGCCTCCGGGGGCACCGTCGTGCTTCAAACCCAGGCGCAAGGACCGATCTACAGGTTGCCGATGGATCCGGCGATTCACATTGAGCGGGCCGAGTTGGAGGCCGGCATGTTGCTGTTGGAGGGCGAGGCCCTGGTGCGGCCCTGACCGGCCTTAGGGGCTGGAGTACTTGGGCTGGAAGGAACCGTCAGGGCCGCTGCAGCAGGGGCAGGGCGAGGGTGACGAGGGAATAGACCACCGCCGGCACGAATAAATAGCTATCGATGCGGTCCAGGATGCCGCCGTGGCCTGGGATGGCGTCACCGGAATCCTTGAGGCCCGCATCCCGTTTCATCATCGATTCGGTGAGGTCCCCCACCAGGGCGAACAGAGCAACTACAATCCCCAACCCCCCCCCTGACAGCCAGCCCAGCCTCCAGCCCAGCAGCAGACCGCCAAAGGCCCCCACCAGGGCCGCGCAACCTACGCCCCCCAGGGCCCCTTCCACGGTTTTGCCGGGGGAAATGGGAGAGAGGGGCCGGCTTCCCCAACGCCTACCGATCACATACGAGCCAATGTCGGTGGCCACAATTAGGAAACAGGCCAACAGGGTGAGCGCCAGCCCTGAGGTCCAGGGCAGGTTCAGGCCCGGCATCGTGCCGGTCAGATTGGGGGCCAGGGCCGGATCGCTGAGGTCGCGCAGTTTGATCCAGTGACTGGGCAGAAAACCCAGGTAAAAGAGGCCAAAGATGGAGGCGGCGATGTCGGCGATGGTGCCCGTACGGGGCTGCAACATCAGCCAACCGCAGATAACGGCGCCGGAAGCGGGCAGTACCGCCGTTGCCACGTCCCCCACGCTCGCCCCCGTCGTGGAGGTGGCGCTGTGGGCCAGCCAGCCACCGGCGGCGGCCTCGGTGCTGAACAACAGCAATTGCACGGCCACCAGGGTGGTGCGGGCCGCCGGCCGGATTCCCTTGAACTGGGCCATGCGGAAAAACTCCAACAGTCCCAGGTGCACGATCACCCCCACGGCCAGGGTGAAAAACCAGCCCCCCAGCACCACCACCAGGACGCCGATACCTCCAGCTGCCCAGCCACTGGCCAGGCGGGCCAGGGAGGTGCGGGTGCGGGGCTGGGGAAGCGGCGGCAAGACGGGCTCGGGATGGACTAACGCTCGGCGGCAATCAGAAAGAGGGGCTCGGCGGCGGCCAACTTGGCCTGGCTGCCGCGCCGTTGCATGCGATGCACGGTGGCTTGCACCACCTGTACATCAAGGGCACCCAGCTGACTAAGGGTATCGGTGGCATCAACCAGGCCTTCCAGGCTGACGGTGCTAATCACCAGGCGACCGCTGGGGCGCAGTTGCTGCCAGACCGCCAAAAGCACATCCCCCAGGGGGCGGCCGACTTCGAGCAAAACCCGATCAGGGTGCGGTGGTAACTGGTTGAGGTCGGCCGGGGCTTGGCCAGCATGGATATGGAGGTTGGTGATGCCAAAGCGCAGGCGATTGCGTTCGAGCAGTTCGATCGCTTCAGGATCCCGTTCGAGGGTGTGAACGGCACCGGTGCTGAGCAGCCGGGCGATTTCCAGGGCCAGGGCCCCCGTGCCTCCCCCAATATCCCAGACGAGGGAATCGGCCCGGGGCCTGAGGTGGGCCAGCAACATCACCCGCAGCTCCATGGGGGTTGGGCTGAAGCCCGGAGCATCTTCAAAGACACCATCGGGAAGACCCGGGGTGACGAAATCCCAGCGATATTCGTCGGGCAGGGGGATTAAACCGTGGCAACCACCCACAACGTATCAGCGATCTGGCCTGGCCACTGATGCCTTTGCTCCAGCAACCAGCTGGTGCGCTCCCCATCCAGCCGCTCGCCGGGAATCAGCAGGGGGATACCAGGCGGGTAGGGAACCAGCGGGCGGGCCGCAATCGCCCCCGTGGCCTCCTGCAAGGGACGCTCCACGGCCAGCGACCGCCAGGCGACCCCCAGGGGCAGAGCGAGGCTGGCGACCAGGGGTAACGGCGGCGGCGCAAAGGGGGGAAAGGGCGCACCGCCCAGGGCGGCACGCAAGGCCAGCAGCTGGCGGCCCAGACGCCGTTCAAGGCCCGGTGGGGGCCGCAGGCCGAGGCAGAAGGTGAGGCTGCCCGGCTCGGGTAGCTCGGCGATTACGCCCCGTTCCAGCAGCCAGGCATCGGCCTCCAGGCCATTGATACCCATCGGGGCGGTGGCCAGCACCAGCCGCAGTGGATCGTCGTTGCGGACGAAGGGCAAATCCAGCGCTTCCAGCCGTTGGCGCAGCTCCAAGGCGCGCCGTTTGGCCCGGCGGCGACGGCGCTGCCCCGCGGCCGAAAGGCCATCGTCGAGAGCGGTGGCGCAGGAGGCCAGCAGTAGGGCGCTGGGGCTTGAGGTCTGCAGCCAGAGCAGGGAGCGTTCCAGGGCCTGGTGATCAATGCGGGGACCCTGGGCCAGCAGAACGGCGCTCTGGGCGAGGCCGCTGGCGGCCTTCTGCAACGACAGCACCACCAGATCGGCCCCGGCGGCCAGGGCGGAGCCATCGCCATGGGCCTGGTCCACCAGCACCGGTAGCCCCCTCGCACCACCAGCGCTGCCATGGGCGAGGGCCGCCAGGGCCGCCAAATCGGCCCCCCGCCCCTGGTAAGTGGGATCGACCAGCACCAAGGCGGCGACGGGACCCTGGCTAAGGGCGGCCCTCAGCACCTGGCTGAGGTGCTCGGGCGGGGGCGGCAGCCAATGGCCGCTGATGGGATCCAGGGGCAGCCCGTAAAGCAGCGGCTCCAGGTCGCCGAGCACGCAGGCATGGAGCAGGGAGCGGTGCAGATTGCGGGGCAACAGCACTCGCGAGCCGGGCGGACATAGCCCCAGCAGGGCCGCCTGCAGCAGCCCCGAGGCGCCATTTACCCCGAACCAGCAGGCATCGGCCCCCAGGGCCTTGGCGGCCCGCCGCTGGGCTTCGGCCACGGCTCCTTGGCTTTCGAGGGGACCGCCGAAGGCCGGCAGTTCGGGCAGGTCCCAGGATCCAGGCCGTTGGCGCAGCAGACGCCGCAGTTCTGGGGCCAGGGCCGCACCTCGGCCATGGCTGGGCAGATGCAACGGCAGGGGCGCCGATTGCCGTGATGCCGATTGCCTTAATAAGGCCAGCAGCGGCTCGGCAATACCCGCACCTTCTGCCCCAGCCATGGTGCCCCGCATGTCTTTCTAGAGTTTGATCACCCCTGGCCCCTGGCCTTTGACCTTCGCTGCCGCGTCTGCGCCTGCTCCCTCAGCGCCTTCGGTGCCAACGGCGCCTCGCCCCGCCCCAGGGCCGCCGCAGCGCAGCCGCCTTGAAGTGGGCCCCGGCGCCGAGCCCGATCCCGCAGCCCTGCCCGCAGAGCGATCGGACGAAGACGAAGCCCCCAGCTACGACCCCAAGGCGGACCTGCGCTGGCTGCTGCTGCGCCCCTGGATCCTGATCAGCCGGCTGCTGGTGGTGCTTTGGCAGCTCGGAACCCTGGCCCTGGTGTTGGTGAGCCAGTCCCGCAGCCGGGATCCCAGACTGCAGAAGCGGCTGGCCCGTCGCATCCTCACCACCTTGAGCGGCCTGGGGCCCTGTTTCATCAAGGTGGGTCAGGCCCTTTCCACCCGCCCCGATCTGGTGCGACGGGACTGGCTTGAAGAACTAACGCGCCTGCAGGACGACCTGCCCGCCTTTGATCACGCCACTGCCCTCAAGGTGATTGAGGGCGAACTGGGGGCCCCGGCCGAGAGCTTGTTTGAGGAATTCCCCGATTACCCAATGGCAGCAGCCAGTCTGGGACAGGTCTACAAGGCGCGATTGGCCGATGGCCGTTTTGTAGCGGTGAAAGTGCAACGGCCCAATCTGCCGTTCATATTGAGAAGGGATATGGCCATCATCCGGGCCCTGGGGGTGATCGGGGCCCCCTTCCTGCCCCTCAATCTGGGCTTTGGACTGGGGGACATTATCGATGAATTTGGGCGAAGCTTGTTCGCCGAAATCGACTACTACAAGGAAGCCGATAATGCCGAGTATTTTGCCCAACTCTTTGCCAACCATCCTGAGGTAACAGTGCCGCGGGTGGAGCGTTCCCTGAGTCGCCGGCGGGTGCTCACCACCCAATGGATCCATGGCGTCAAGCTCCAGAGTCGCCGCGAGTTGGAAGCCCACCACCTGGATCCGGCGGCCCTGATCCGAACCGGGGTGGTGGCGGGGTTGCGCCAGCTGCTGGAATTCGGTTATTTCCATGCCGATCCCCATCCAGGCAACCTGTTTGCCCTATCGGGCCGCACCGGCGACTTAGGCCACATGGCTTATGTTGATTTTGGCATGATGGATTCGATCAGTGATAAGGACAGGCTTACTCTTACCGGGGCGGTGGTGCATCTGATCAACCGGGATTTCGAGGCCCTGGCCTTGGATTTTCGCCGGCTTGGTTTTCTCAACCCCACGGCCGATCTCAAACCAATTGTGCCCGCCCTGCGGGAGGTGTTGGGCGGAGCCCTGGGGGAAAACGTCGGCGCCTTCAACTTCAAGGCGATCACCGATCGCTTCTCGGAATTGATGTATGACTATCCCTTCCGGGTGCCAGCCCGCTTTGCCCTGATCATCCGGGCGGTGGTCAGTCAGGAGGGGCTGGCGATGCGGCTGGATCCTTCTTTTCGCATCATTCGGGTCGCCTATCCCTACGTGGCCCGCCGCCTGCTGGCCGGGGACACGGCCGAGATGCGCGAGAAATTGCTGGAGGTGCTGTTCGATGCCAGTGGGCGACTGCGCATCGAGCGCCTCGAGAACCTCCTGGCCGTTGTTGAGGGGGATGGCACCCAGGTGGACCTGCTGCCGGTGGCCCGCGATGGCCTGCGCTTGCTCTTCGGCAAAGAGGGCAGTGGCCTCAGGCAGCGCCTGCTGCTCACCCTGGTGCGGGACAATCGGTTGCAAACCGAAGATCTGCAGGCCCTGATGGGCCTGATGGGGCGCACCTTTTCGCCGGCGCGCCTGGCGGGGGATTTGCTGGCCCGCATCAACCCACTGGCCAGCCAGGCGAGTTAGGCCAACCATGAAGGCCCTCCATGGGGGCCCCAGCTTTCAGGCCCGGTTCAGCTGCGGGCTTAGAGCCAGGCCGCAGATCGTGCCTTTAGGGTCGACTCCATGTTCGCCCTTGCCAAGTGATCCGGTTGCCAGCCGCCCTGCCCCTGTTGGGCGCCGTCCCCATCGATGGCCCCCAGGCGGTAATCGAGCAGGCCAGTGACTTTTTCGGCGACCTCAATGACGCCGAGATCCTGCTGGAGTATGCCCGTTTCGATTCGCCTCCCTATGTGCTGGCGGGTGCGGGGCTGGCGATAGCGGTGCTGTGCGGCCTGACCTTTGCGAAGCTGGTGCAGAATCGCCTTGAGGCCTGGAAGCAGGATCGGCTGCCCCTGCTGCCCCTGGCCCGCCGCGAGACAATATTGCCCTACATCGGTTTGCTCGTGGGGGTGACCTTGTTCATCGGCGCCAGCTTGCAGGTGTTTGGTTTTGCGGCGGGTGCCGCCCTGTTGGTGGCTTTTTTGCTTTCCCTGGCCACCGCCGGGGCCTTGTGGGTGCAGCTGGTACGAC
>JBIIJV010000316.1:0-16048 GCA_044233545.1 Cyanobium sp. | reverse complement strand
GTTGAATTTGGGGCCAAAATATCCATCTCGGTCACGGGAGATGGATTTACCTTCCTCGATCGGCTGAGCTTCGACCCATATAACGAAGGAGAAGATCTGAAGGCTCAGGTCGTTGCCTATCGTCGGCGTCATGGGCATTATCCTGCCGTTGTTTGTGCCGATCAAATTTATCGGACACGCAGTAATCGTGCGTTCTGTGCACGTCATAAGATCCGGCTCAGTGGTCCGCGACTTGGTAGGCCAAAAAATGATCCAGATCTGGTGGCCGAGGAGAAGCGGCAGTTCATAGATGATCAGCGGCGACGCAACGCTGTCGAGGGAAAATTTGGCCAAGGCAAACGCCGCTTCGGATTGGACCTGATCCGCGAGAAGCTTGCGCTCACTCAGGGTTCAACCATTGCGATGAACATCTTGGTGATGAACCTCGAGAAGCTGCTGGAGCTTCTTTTTGTGCTTTTCACATGCTGGCTTCATCTTCTCTGGGCCAGAGGATCGGTCAATAATGCCCACTCTGGCCTCTTCCTCGCACATGGAGTGATGGCCTGATGCTCAACCAGCTACAACGAGGCGATGAGCCAGCTTTGCAGCCCTGCCGTCGTAGCGGCTTTCTCAGGAGGCCCTATGTACTACATTGCGTAGGGAACCCTTGCGACTATCTACACTGAAACCATGGGCATTGATAGCGATGTTCCAGCGTTTCAACGTGCGAGAGCAGATGCCGAATAAATTGGCAACTGCCTTAATTGAAGCTCCTGCATTGAGACCTTCCTGAAGTAAATCCATGAGCTTACTTCTGTTTTCAGCTTCTATCAATGCTCCTCGTCCTGAGGCCACAACTGATCGAGCTTTTTTGAGAGCTACCGCTTCGCGGAAGCGTGCCGCTACAGCAATGTTGCGGCCTCTGTCAGTGCCTTTTCTTTTTTCTGCAGTTCACGCTCAAGTTGCCGGTTTTTGCGAATCAGCTCCTGATTCTTGCGTTGTAGTTCCCTCTGGTCAGCCATGTTCGGTGCGCTGGGGCCATTGGCATCCTCAGCTATTTGGCGCCAACGGGCAAGTTGTTTGGGGTAAAGACCACGCTGCCTGCAGAAGGCGCCCAAGTCTGTGCCACTGAGGGCAGCGGCTTGGATTACAGCCGCCAGCTTGTCAGCAGCGCTCCACTGCTCCGGTGCCTTGCCGCTGGCCGGCACCAGCTGGCCTTCCTTTTGCCATTGATGGCGCCAGTTATAGATAGTCGGGACCGCAATGCCCGTGCTGCGGGCGATCTCAGCCATGCTCTCCCGGTTTGGTGGGCTCATTCGCTGTCGGACTTGCTCCCGCACAGCGGGGCCGTAGGTCCTTTTCATGGTCGTCGGTTAGGCCCCCTGGTGGATGGATCAAACCGAGTGGACAACTTTCCTGACAGTGGGGGGTTCTCCGGGTCTAACGTGCCACCAAAAGGCACATGAAACTCCTCGATTGAGAGCTGCCCGTTGTGGTGTTTGCGATACATATGCAGCGATCAGCAGTTACAGCAATCTTCAATTGCCCCGTTCGTCTACAGTTTAACGCCTCTCGATCGCTGAGACAAGTTGCGCTGCAGTCGATTTGGCTTTCTCAGGAGTCCCGAATTAGAGGCTGACAATTACACTCCGTGTAATGAATGCAATAAATGCAGAAGACTCACTCTTGAGTCGAAGATTCAGTTCATCGAAAAAAGTATCATAGGCAGAACTTTTAGTTCATAATGAACAAGGCTATTAGCAACATTCATAGAGCAAGTTGTCGCGTAAGAACATGGTGGAAATGGCGCAGAATTGATTCTTGATTCTGACTAAAACTGACGCCTGCCTTGCCCGATGCTTTTAGGCCCCGCTGGAGGCGACGCAAGTTAGCGGTATCTTGGTCGAAGATCTCGCCAATCCGGGAAAAGTTGGGGACCTGTTCCCAGCTGTCCTCGCTCCCTAGGCGCTGGAGCTTAGGCTTGGGTGGAGAGTGACCAGCGGGAGTCGGCAACATCAGCCGAACCTCCATCAGGCAGGAATCAGGATCGCTACCGTTGGGTAGGAATTTCATCAACACCGGAAAGCCCAGACTAGGTGTCAAAACCAGATTTGGAAAGATAAAGTAACTCATTACATCCAGGGCTTCGGTGTCAAGCAAGCTAGAGCAATCCACGCCAAGATCTTCTCCTAACCGCTGGCGCGCCGTTGCTGCAGCAAAGGCACGGGCGGTGAGACCCGCAGGCAGATCCACAAGACTGGGATCAACACCTTCAAAAACGGCGATGCGCTTAGCGATGGCCATCTCGTCGAGTTGGTCACCAAAGTAGGGGCTACCGACTCCGATGGGCAAAATTGAACGGGCATGCCGACCATACAGCTCACATTGAGCAATGCCCGAAAAATGCAAGACTTGAGGATGAGTTGCCATAAAATGGTAACTCTCTAGAAAAGCCTCCATGGTTACTTTCCAATTGGCAGGCATTTCTTTGATAATATGAACGGCCGTAAAGCGTGAGTTCGGGGGATAGGGGATATGGTTGAACTGCTCAGGGATAGTTTCTAAAAAGGATTCAAGCGGTTCACAATGCGTATCAAAGTTGACAAATACATTACCCTGCCAGAGAGCGACCTTGAGTTCTGGAAGATGAAAGGACTCCTCAGTTACCTGGGGAAAATCCCATCGACAAGGGATGTGAGCCAAGCTGCCATCCAAGTTCCAACGCCAGCCATGGAAGGGGCATTGGAAGGTCCGACCATTCCCTTTTCCAGTTTGTAACTGAGTTCCCCGATGCAAACAAGCATTGTAGAATGCGCGAATTTCGCCAGGGCCAGTGCGAGCAATGATCGCAGAAGAGTCTGCAATATCATAAACAAGTCGATCACCGACATTGGGGATATCTTCTTCCAGGCAGGCAACCTGCCAGACTTTTGACCAGAGTTTCTCCCGTTCAAGGATTTGGTACTCATGGGAAAAGAAGACTTCCCGTGGTATGTCAGAGGTATCGAGATCTGCGGCTGGCTCAGCCAAGAAGATGTCCGGCACTTGTTGGGGATCGGAGCGTAGAATTTGACTGACCGTCTGGATGTCAGTTTTGTTGAAGTCAATTGGTTGCATGACGGACTCCTAATTGTGGATACTCACTGTTTATTCGTCTTTCTCGGCAAGAGGATCCGGCCGATCACACGTGGTTGAAGCAAGGAGATCGGCGGCTTGACCAAGTGCATGACTTGGACTAAAGCTTGATAGACCTCAACGCTTTCACTTGCCGTTGCCATCACTCGGTCAAGATAACGCTGCATGAGCCGACCCAAGAAGTTAGGCCGTGGCCCCTCTGTGGTAAACCAGCGGAAATCATCGCCCGTTGCAATTAACCAAGGAACTTTGATGACGTTTGCCAGCTTCTGATGAAAGTATGGCGCGAAGCCAGTCAGTGATCCTCGCTCCTTTAGGCATTGATTTAGGGTCTGGGCGCCTAGAGCTGCCGATGAGATCCCTTGCCCGTAAACCGGATTAAACGCACAGACTGCATCACCCAATAAGACGTAGTTCTCCGGTAGATCGGGCAGTCTTTCGTAGTGATAGAGGCGATTGTCGGTACGCCGATATCCATAGATAGGCGAAATGGGCTCGGCATGCTTAATCGCATCATAAACCTCAGGTCTGCTAAGACTGTGGGCAAATTCCAAAAAACCAGCTTCATCGGTAGGTGGATAATCCCCACCAACACCGATCAGGTTGACTAACCAAAGATCGCCTTCAACCCGATGCATAACTGCTCCTCGTGGCAAATTAGGAGCCTGTGGCATGACATAGAGAAGTTTATAATCATGTGAACCGTTACTTAGCTGCCTATACCAGCGAGTTGAGTAGCCAAGGAAAGATTTGACCGTCGTCTCTGTAGGCTTTTCATAGCCCAAGCTCTGGAGCCATTGCGGTGACTTAGAACCACGACCACTTGCATCCAAGACAAATTGAGCTGAGAGGTCCTGTTCATCTCCCTGGGTGGACCGAACCTGGATCCCATTGAGGGAAGCACTGCTCTTACAACCTAACAGGCCAGTGACATGAAAGCCTTCCAGGAACTTTACCTTTGCGTTGTTCACGAGGAACTTACGCATGGTGGCTTCAAGAAGATTGCGGGTGCAAGCGCAGCTGATGATGTCAGAACGAAAGCGGGGAGTCCAGCTTCCTTGTAAGAGGCAGCGGAAATCAGCGGCCCAATCCAACGACAAGGCTCCTTGCTGGAGAAGTTCATCTCGAATGCCAGGGAAAAACTGCTCAAGGATCATCTGTCCTTGTACCAGCAAGACATGGGGATGGAAGGACTGGGGAACTCCTTGGCGAGGCTGGGGGACATCAGAAAAGCAATCCCGTTCGATAACGGTGACTTCATCGAAGTAATCGGTAAGGACCCGCGCGGCCAGAAGACCGGCAATGCCACCACCAATGGTGATGGCATGAGACCTTTGCTTAACTGCTGTGGAGTGGGTTGTGGGATTGGTGGTAGGACGTGAAGAAGTTGAAATCATGAAAGCAGACTCAGCTAGTGGTGAGGTGATAAGATGAAGAGTTGTATTGTTAAAGCAGATTCTTTTTAAGAACTTGTCGATTAAGGAAATGACTGCGCACCAGGGCAGGGATATCGTTGGCATTGAGATTGCCATAGAGAGACTTATTGGGAAACATAAAGTCTCGCAGTTTAATGCGGATCTTTTTTGGTAACCACGAGAATTTCTCCCGTTGGGTTTGACAGATTAGGACTACCACTCCACTTTCACAACGATCGAGGCAACCAGAGGTACGGACCTCTACCTCATTTTGAAGGCCTAGCTCTTTGATTTGTTGCAGGAAAGCATGATAGATATCCATGGAACCACATTGATAACAACATCCCTCTAAGCTCTGAGGAGAGCGCTGTTTGTCGCAAACAAATACGCGGTATTGAGTTGTCTTTGTTGATTTCATAAAGAATCACCTACAGTTAAGATGGGTTTCTGAGCGACAATCGTGGGAAAGACTCGGCATTCATCCCAGACAATGTCAGTATTTATGAATCCCGCAGCCTCTAATTGAAGCACAGTTTTTGATGCACCTCTAAGACTTCCGAAGTTAAATTGTAAAACATCCGAGAAAAGAATTCTTTGTAGTCTCAAAGCTTCTAAGTCGATTTTGCTGATATCCCAGTCAGAATTTTGATCAACGACTGGCGGAGGAGTAATTGTGCTGGTGACTAAAGTCCCCCCTGGAATGAGAGATCGGAAGAAATGGCGATACAACTGTACAACTTTGTCATCATCTGGTTCATAAACATTGAGCCCATTACTGGTCAGAAGGGTGAATTGTTCTGGCTTGGGCTGTTGCCAAGCATCAGCTTGATAGAAGGTAACTTGTTGAGCCAAACCTTTCTCTGCCGCAAGCTTTTCGGCTAGAGCTAAACTACGCTGATCTAGGTCAATTCCAATTAATTTAAAGTTCGTAATACCGGTGAAGTCTAAGCCTATCAGATCTCTCATCAAACCACATGGCAAAGAACCCATTACTGCACCATCTTTAAGATGTCGTTGAATAATCTTTCTGAAGTGGACTGCGCGCTGCTGGGTTGCAACAACTAAGGGAAATTTGTCAAGAAGCAATTTCTCAAATGTTGTTAACGTGCGGCCATCAGGATCTCGTCCAGTCAGTCTACCTTCATATTGATGTTGAATCATGTAATCTGTCCAAAATCCATCCGTGCCTCGGTTTTGCAACCAGAATCGTCCCAAGGGAAATTGAGCCAGTTGATCGATCAAGTCTTCTTGGTCTTCTGCGGTGGAGCCAGATGAGCCTTGCGTTTGACGAATGCGCGTTATGAGTCGAGCGACAGTCTGATGAATGTCTTCGTTTTTAGAATTGTGGGAGAGCAGCATTTCTGGAGAAGAGTCGTGCAACTTGAAATTCATGGTCATTGAGGTGAATCGGTGCAAATAGTGATTAAGGAGGTACGAGAAATTTGTCTCACCTAGCTAAAGATCCAGTTCTCGAGCGTTCTGATCAGCCAACGTACGGGAAAAGGATAGGGATCGTGGCCTGAGATTTCGAAAGAGCAGGTTTTATCAACACCATTAATCTAAATCCAGAAGAGTGGCCTGTCAAGTGTTTGATCGGTACCTAGGAGTGTGTAGATCAACACATATTGACGGTATCTGGATCCTGAAGGTGTTCACTCCGCAGCCCAACTCATTGACGCTGATGTTACCTGACCAAAGAGGCTGACAACGCTAGAAGGTTTGGTCCTGTTGCTACCGCTGGGACAAACGGTCCTGGATCAGGTCCTAGTACACTGCAAGCGGTACCCGTCAGGCCGTTTCGAAAAGGAGCGGGTATGACTTGATCGAGCACGAGTTACAGCTGTAACAAGCAGTTCGTGGCCTAAACATCACGCCGGTCGCCGCCTGGCGGTCAAGAAACCTGAGCGATAGGGAGAGGGTGCTCCTAGAATCCGCTTGAACGGATCAGCAAAAACCTTGCACTGCAGGGATGCGGATCAGGGACCGGAAGGGCCAGATCAAGACGGGTCACCAAAATTAGGAGTGGTGTGGGAATGACGATACAAAACAGTCAAACAGACGGGCAATGACGATGTCTCAGAATTCGTGAAGTGCTGATAGCATCAGAGATAGAGCATAAATTGCCAGTAATGCGGCCTCTGTATATTGATAAAATCCTGAAGACTTCCAGTAATCTACAATCGAGAAAAAACGAAAATTCTTGAACCAAGTCTTGATTTTATTCGGCCAATAGACAGGACTTTCTTTAGATGTAAACCGTAAGTTTACAATCGATAGAAGAAGTGGGACTCCTCCAACTTTGGCACTGAGCAGAAAGTGTGCCATCAGACTGAGCAGAAGGACGGACCAAGAAGCGATATGGACCAAGTACCAAAAATGGTGGAGTTCACGGTTTGGCAACCAGTTTCCATCCATCTTCTGACCAGAGAACAAAGCAAGAACAAGAGGAATAAATGAAAAAGTATTGATCGTTTGATGTGCAGTGAACCACCAACGTTTACCACGTGAGTGGACTAAAGACTGAAGAAAATTAGGCTGCACAAGGCGCTTTTGCCCGCGGGTAAAGGAATAAAAGACAAACGCAGGGAAAGCAAGGAAGGAGAGAATACCGAGTGATCCATGGATTTCTTGAATCTCAGAGACATGGAAAAGATTCAGACGACCCCAACGCCCATCAAACATGTCATAGACCCAGAAACCAGAGATCATGGCTGCAATGGTGAAGACCCCAACCAGTCCATGGAGGACACGCAGAAGGAAAGGCTGATAGAAGTGAAGTGGCTTTTGCATGGGTTGAAATGCTAGATGGTTGACTTAGTTATTTGGCAGGAAATCAGTAAGTCTTGTTGCCAATTGAGGTAAATTCATCTCACTAAACATAGTGAAATGATGACCTGGCACAAAACATGACTTCACAGGCTGGGAGGTCAACTTTCCCCAACCATCGACGATGAGATCATCTGGGATTTGATAATTGAGCAAGTCACTTAGGTCACGAGGAATTTTTTCTCTGGCCCAGAAATAGGTGATCTCACCTGTGTAGATCGTATCAGGAGAATAGTAATGTAACTCACGAAAGTTATCCACAGCTACTTGCAATGCGTGCGGCTGAATGATCGCATCTGACAGGGGAACACCAGAGGAATCAGATAGAAGTTGTTGCACTACATAGTTTAACTGAAGTTCACCGCTTACCCGCTCAAGTTCTTGCAACCATTGGCGAGGTTTTTTGTCAAAGATGAGGGAGGTCATGTACCAGACAGCAGCAAGTAAGCGCGTGTCATCGAGAGCAATATTTTCATAGGATACAGGAGGAAAACTATCCAATAGGCCCAGAAATTGAACAACCTGACCTTGATGTTGCAACCGAACGGCCATTTCCCAAGCCATATTACCACCATAGGAATAACCAGCCAGGAAATAAGGGCCTTCTTGCTGAACTTGACGAAGAAGGCCAATATAATAATCGGCTTTGTCAGAAAAATTTTGAAACTTATGGTCGCCATGAAGAGCTGGATCCTCAATGGCATAGATTGGACGATTGGGAGAGAAATATTGCACAAGACTGCGGTAACAAAAAACAGACCCTCCCGCTGGATGAATGAAAAACAGAGGAGCCTGGCGATCTCCAGATTGAAGTTCTACCAAAGAGGTGCTGACTGCGGGGAAACCATTCTGGTTGTCCTGAATGATTGCTGACAGGTTCTTAATTGTCGGAGTTTCAACCAATTGGCTTTGACTGAGCTTAACGTCAAACATTTGACTTAGCTTAGCTGTCATCTGAATCGCTAGTAAAGAATCACCTCCCAACTCAAAAAAGTTATCGTCAATCCCAATGGGCTGAATGCCGAGGTTGGTAGCGATGAGTTCCGCGAGTCTCTCCTCTAGGGGGTTGCGTGGTGCAACATAAGGTCTGGACATGGATTGGGGACGTGAATCTCCTACAGAGAGGTGCTCAGCTCCAGCTAGCTGAGTTTTTTGTTCTGAAATAGGAGCGTCAACCCAGTAGCGCTGACGTTCAAAGTCATAGGTCGGAAGAGAGAGCCGCTGGCGCTGTTGCTGAGCATAAAATGTCTGCCAATTGACGTTTACGCCTGCCGACCAGAGCTGCCCCAAGGTATCCAACAGACACAAGCAGCTGGAGGGACTTTCGTCCATCTGCTGAGCTTCTCCTGGAATCTCTGGAAGAGAAACAAAACAAACAGTGTCTGCTTTGGTCCCCTGGCGTCTTACTAGTTTGCATAGTGTTTCTCCTGGTCCCACCTCTAGGAGTAGATAGTTACCTTCCGATAACCGCTCTAAGCCATCGGCAAAACGGACACAGGAACGTAGATGAAGGGCCCAATAGTCTGGGTTGCAGGCTTGTTTGGCAGTAATCCATTGACCTGTTACATTGGAGACATATGAGAATTGCGGCGGAGAAAGCTGGATGGTGGCAACATGATCCCTAAACGTCTCAAGTATCGGCTCCATCATTGATGAATGGAAGGCGTGCGACGTGCTCAGCATCCGGCATGTGATCGCTGCTTGAAAACAGCGATCCTGCAACATGGAAATTGCATCTTCAGGACCAGAGACGACGCATTGGGATGGAGCGTTCACCGCCGCGAGAGAAAGAGAGTCGGCATCTGTTAAGCCAGCAATCAGGGTTGCCACATCCGCTTCAGGCAGAGCAACTGCGAGCATTTTCCCCATGGGCATCTCCTGCATCAAGCGCCCACGCAGCGCAACCAACAACAATGCATGTTCTAGAGAGAAAACCCCAGCGAGGCAGGCAGCAACGTATTCACCCAAGCTATGGCCGAGAGCGGCCTGGGGCTGGAGGCCCCAACTGATCCATAACTGGGAAAGGGCATACTCGATCACAAACAGAGCCGGTTGCGCTATGGCCGTCTGGGTCAGCTGAGACGCCGCCGTCAGGGTGTCGCCCTGGGGATAGAGGAGAGAGCGCAGATCAAGCCCTAAGACCGGCAGGAGCAACTGACTGCAAAGATCCACTTCCCTGCGAAAAACCTCGTGTTGTCGGTAGAGTTCCAAGCCCATATTCACTCTCTGCGTCCCTTGCCCTGAGAAAAGGAAAGCAAGGCGGGTATCTTGGTCTTTTGCGAGCCTGTAGGAATGATCTCCTGAAAGCTGGGTCGCCGCCTCATGCAAGTTGGCAGCCACTAACGCCCGACGGACTGGATAAGGTTTGCGACCGCAACTCAGGGTATACGCAACATCGGCAAGGTTTGTTGTTGGATGTTCATTCAGATACTCGGCTAGAGTAAGAGACGATCGTTCGATGGAAGACGAGCATCTGGCAGAAAGAAGCAAGAGCTGAGGGTCATCTGATTCAGGGGAAGGAGGCAAGGCAGGAGCCTCTTCCAGAACAACATGGACATTGGTGCCACTCATTCCGAAGGAACTGACGCCTGCTAGACGTGAGCTGTGGTTATCGGGCCACGGAATCAACTCGGTAGGCACAGCAAGTGGAATTCTGTCCCAGGGAATATAGGGATTCGGGGTTTGAAAGTGCAGATGAGGAGGGATGGCACGATGTTGTAAAGAAAGCACCACTTTGATAAAAGCTGCTACCCCGGCCGCACCTTCCAGGTGGCCGAAATTGGATTTAACCGATCCGATCCATAGGGGATTCTCTTTTGACCTCCCCTGACCTAAGGCATGAGCCAAAGCCGTGACCTCAATAGGATCTCCAAGAACCGTTCCAGTGCCATGGGCTTCCACATACTGAATCTCTGAAGGTTGGACCCTGGCATTTTCCAAGGCTTGGGAAATGACCTGTTCTTGGGCCAGACCATTCGGAGCAGTCAGTCCGTTACTAGGACCATCGTTATTGGCTGCTGAGCCCCTCACCACGGCCAGTATGTTATCGCCAGAAGACAGGGCGTCACTCAAACGTTTTAGCACCACCAGTCCACAGCCTTCACCGCGTACATAGCCATCAGCCGCCGCATCAAATGTACGGCACTGTCCCTTCTCTGAAAGCGCCCTGAGTTTACAAAAACCAATGCTCGCATCAGGGGCGAGCATCAGGTTCACTCCTCCTGCCAACGCAAGGTCGCTCTCCCCCTGACGGATACTCTGGCAGGCGAGATGAATGGCTAGCAAGGAGGATGAACAAGAGGTATCCAAGGATAGAGCTGGCCCCTGAAAACCGAAGATATGGGAGATACGTCCCACCGCTACACTTTTAGAATTTCCCAGGCTGGTATAGGCATCAATTTTCTCAAGATTGCTCCCCAAGCTTACTTTGGCATAATCATCAAAGCAGATACCAACAAATACCCCTGTTTTGCTGCCCTTAAGCGAGTCAGGGGAATAACCAGCGCGTTCCAGAGCAGAATAACTGACCTCAAGCAACAACCGCTGCTGAGGGTCCATGGAACGAGCCTCCAGGGGTGTGATGCCGAAGATTTGGGGTTCGAACTGATCGACCGAATTCAGAAAACCACCATGGCGCGTGTACATCTTGCCCGGTTTATCTGGATCAGGGTCATAGTATTTCTCCATTTGCCAACGACCTGCAGGGATTTCGCCGATGCAGTTGATTCCCTGGCTTAAGACTTGCCAGTAGCCAGCCTCATTTTCGATACCTCCTGGAAAGCGACAGTCCAAACCAATGATAGCGATCGGCTCGCTTTCCGCTTCCTCGAGTTCCTCAAGTTCGTTCCGAAGTTGTCGGATCTGCTCCAGCGCATTTGACAACAGAGAAGAGTAATTCTGGGTGCCAGAATCCATGGAAATCAACCTATAAAGACGAAAGAGTTCAATGTAGAATGAATGTTGCTAAGGCCTAGCTAACCTTTGACGCATGGCTTGCTTGAGATTAGGTTTGCCGTGCTTAATTCGTTGTTTGACCTGCAAGAGTTCGTGAGCTAGCAGATTAGCAATGTCTTCTTCTGAAGAAGGAAGATCATTGTCCTTGTGATCAGTGACCTGTTTGTTCTGATCTGGTTCTGCTTCGTGACCACTGAGAGGGGGCTGGGCAGACTCAGGAGCAGGTGGGGACTGTTGGGGTATGGGGGACTCTGCTAGGTATTGAGCAAGATTGCCAATGGTGGGATAGTTCCAGACAACGGTTGGCTCCACAGGGCGGTTGAGCCAAGATGCTAAGTCTTGGGAAAACTCTACAGACATAATGGAATCCATTCCATACTCAGCAAAAGACTGACTAGCCAGGATTGAAGATGTTGAAACCTTCAAGTGTTGGCTTATCCAGTTGGCAATCCACTCTTGAATTGATGGCAGCTGAGATTGGACCGGCAAGGTTTTGGGGAGAGAAACAGGAACGTTCAAATATGTACTGAGCATCGGTGGCCTCTCACCTTGACGGTCCCGCTGAAGCAGTTCATCTAATTGCACCTCTTCTCCTGCCAGGGCTTGTTCTATATCACCAATCGAATCTGCATAGCTTACAATTTCAGCCGCTATTCCTGATGCACTGGTCAGGCCCCATGGTTGGAACCTCAGGGTCAAAGCCTCCTGAAGTCGAGTCTCGAAATGCCATTGGAGCCAATGGAGAGAGCGCTCCCAACTCGCCGGACGAGAACTCACACCAACGATCGCAGCTTTGAGGAGAGATAGAGTGGTAAGTTCGCCAGCCACACTATAAGCCCAACGCCTAGAAGCTGTCTGATCAGGGAAGGGAGCCTGGGCACTGTTAACGAGATCTTGCAATTGATGCACCGCTGCTCGCAAGTCTCCTACCACTGATGGAGCGTTTAATTGCTCAACCAAGAACCGCTCAATTGGTTGTGGCTGGTTAAAAACACGTGAACCTAAAAAGAGATTAAGCGCTTCCGTGGGACCTTCAAAAATCCGCATCAGGCGGGCATCACGAAGGAGCTGTGGAGCAATATTGGTTTCAATGTAGCCCCGCCCGCCAAGAAGTTGCATGAGTCCGTCAGTCGCCTGCCAGAGAAATTCAGTACCAGAGGTTTTGCAGGCGATGAAGGCCTCCTCTGGCAGAGAAACTCCCCGATCAAGCAACTGAGCTATACGGCTGACCAGGACTTCCACTGCGGTGATGGTTGCACTCAACTGATTGAGGCGAATCATCGTTACGGGATTGTCCAGCAACTTACCCGTAGCAACCGAGCGGCGGGAAGCGTAGCGCAACATTAATTGCGCACAGCGCTTCATGCCCCCAACGGATATTGCACCAAGACCCAGGCGACCATACATCATCGCATCTTGGGCTACCTCCATGCCAGCCCCTGGCTGGCCCAACATATCTGCAATACCGACAGTGACATCATTCAAGTAAAGACGATTTTGCACCATCCCCCTCATTCCCATCGTCAACAATTCAGGACCTTGTTCGAGTCCCTCTGCACCCTGACGGACTAGGAAACCGGTAATGCCTTGGGGCTGGCCAGCTTCATCTAGCAATTGGGCAAAGACGTTGATCGTACCGGCCCAAGAACCGGAGCCTATGTAGTGTTTCTCTCCGCGGAGCGTCCAGCCTCCCTTTCCGTCGGGCGTGGCGGTGGTCGTCATGGATTGCGGGTGAGACCCGGCCCCTGGTTCTGTCACTGCATAGGCCGCCAATTCCCTGCCCCGTGCTATCAGTGGCAGCATTTCATCTCGTAACTCTTGCTTACCAAAATTAAGGATGGGGCGAATACCCAAAGCATTGTTGACTCCCAAAAAGGAGGCAAGGGTGAGATCAATTGCAGCAACCTGCTGCATCACCCGCAGAGTGTCTGTGTTATTGAGTGCCAAACCGCCATATTTTTCTGAGACCTGCATTCCTAGCAAACCCCGATTGCCAAAATCCAAAACAACGTAGGGTGGTATGCAGCGCCGCTCATCCATCACACGAGAATTGATGCGACGGCTGCCGTAGTCGCGCAACCAGGCGATGGTGGCATCAGCTCGCTGGCGACTCTGGGAGGCAACATGCGGAAACGAAGGAGCAGGTTCTGAATGTGGCAAATGCCAAGAGGCAATCTCCTTGAAACTTTTGGACAGATAGGCTTGGCGACACGCGCGTCGTTGGACTTTGCCACTCGATGTCTTGGGTAGACTTCCCGGGCTGATGAGGATGATTGCCTGTATCTGCAGCTGGTGTTCTTGGGAGACCTGCCGACGGATGGTGGCGACAACTTCATCCACCTGAAGTTGCCGACGGTACGATCTTTCTACTTCTTGCACCACGACCAACTTTTCCGCCTGCCCATCCTCCACAGCAAAGACAGCACTTCCATCAGGGCGCAGGGCTGGGTGTGCTTGAGCAACACTGAGTTCGATATCCTGCGGATAGTGATTGCGACCACGGATGACGATCAAATCTTTGAGACGTCCAGTAATGAACAGTTCTTCTCCCTGAAGACAGCCCAAATCTCCTGTCCTCAAAAACGGCCCTTCCCCCGTATCCTGAACATGGGCCGCAAAGGTGGCTGCCGTCGCTTCTGGTTGATTCCAATAGCCCTGAGTGACACTGGCTCCCCTAACCCAGATTTCCCCAACCTCATCGGCCTTGCAGCGGATGTGGGTTTCTGGATTGACGATGACCACGCTCATGCCTGTCAGCGGCTGACCGCAACCCACCAGGGTGCGAACAGCTCCCTGTCTCGCTTCAGCTGAGACGAGTTGATGCTGTTCCAGGGCAGCTGGGTCTGCATCTCGGACCAGGGGAGGCCGAACCGAGTGGCTGCCGGAAACCATCAGAGTGGTTTCTGCCATGCCGTAACAGGGATAGAAGGCCTCGGAGCGAAAACCGCAGTCGGCAAAGGCTGCGGCAAAGCGATTTAATGTTTCGGCCCGTACTGGCTCAGCCCCGATAAAGGCCCGCTGCCAGCAACTCAAATCAAGAGTCTTCTTCTGCTCTTCAGTGATCTTACGCACGCACAGGTCATAGGCTGAGTTGGGTCCCCCACTGGTGGTTGCCCGATAGCGTGAAATTGCTTGCAGCCAGCGGAAGGGCTGCTGTAGGAAAGCCACAGGCGCCATGAGAATGCAGGGCATGCCTACATAAATGGGCTGAAGAACATTACCAATTAACCCCATGTCATGGAATAGAGGGAGCCAGCCAACCCCACATGATCGTTCCGCTGTATGATCAAACCCCTGTTGAATAACCTGCTGATTGTGCAGCAAGTTACGGTGGCTGACCATGACACCTTTAGGCTGGCCTGTAGAGCCAGAGGTGTATTGCAAAAAGGCTAAGGACTCTGGATCAATGTCTTGTTCCTGCCAAGCCTGAGTGTGTTCAGGGTCAATTTGATCTGTGGTGAGGTAGAGTGGTTTTCCTAAATCTTCATCCTGCGATAGCATCTCTCTGATTGTTTCTGACAAAGCGACAGTACTGAGAATCGCTCGTGGATGAGCGTCACTGACGATCGATTGCAAGCGTCGCAGGTTTTGATTTGCTCTGGGGGGGTAAGCCGGCACAGCCGTGACTGAAGCCATCACGCAGCCAAAGAAGGCCGAGATGTAGTCCAGCCCGGGGGGGTAGAGCAGCAAGGCACGCTCCCCGGTTAGGCCTGAAGCCTGGAGGTGAGAAGCGATGAGTTTGGCCTCTTGCCAAAGTTGCCCGTAGGTCAGGCGAGGGCCTTCGTTGTCTCCATCTTCTAAAAAGACATAGGCCGTTTGTTCAGCTTGATTTTCTCCACGATACTTGATAAGTTGATTCAAATTGCTAAATTGATTCATAATAGTCAAGCCGGAATCTGACAGGTGTACCTTCGTCATGGCAGAGATGGGCTGAGGAACGAAAAGGGCGGGAAGCGCAGAACCCTTAGCCCCTGTCAAAACATCTTCGCAATGGTGTCGGTCCGGGGTGTTCATCGAGATGCTCCAGGGTTGTCGCGTTGCTGACAGACAACTGTCACCGGAGTGACAATCTTGCTCCGCAGGCGAGAGGCGGGATTTTTGGGCTGGCGGCTCACCTTCAATAGGGTGGTTGGCCAAACTATTTGTAGGACAATCTTGCTTGACCCTCAATTGACCTTAGATTTTCTTTACAACTGTCTTGAATTAACGAGATTGTTATCTCGATTAGCAATAAATCGTATCAAGCTACTGATCGCCCGACTCACCTGTTGCCACCTTGGATCCTCATTGTTCCTAGCCCCTCGATTCTCCGCCAATTTAGCACCTAGGTAGGCCCAGAATCTAATGGCTGCAAGTGATCTGGCCAAAGGAGTCGGCATGATCAAGCTGAAGGCCCGCCACCCTTTGCTGCCTGGGCAAATCCGCCGACAATCCCTCAAGCTGCCTAAGAGTTTGCAGAAAAACCAGCCCACGGGCTCGTTTTCCACAGCCATGAGTTGATTTCTGGCTCAAAAAGCCGAATCGACGCCGATCAAGTCCGCAAACAGCCCGATTTCGGCATCGTTGGCCTGTCTGCAGCGCCAGAATGGAGCCAGTGGGGCTGCTTCCTAGGTTGAGTAGCCACTGACGCGGCAGTAGGGTCTGAACCAACGCCGCTAGGACACAGCCGGCGACAAGCAACAGAGCCAGCTGCATAAACTCCCGCCCGCCATGATTGAGTACCTCTTGCAAGGGAGGAC
>JBIIJV010000043.1:0-16070 GCA_044233545.1 Cyanobium sp. | reverse complement strand
CAGCAGCTCAGCAGCCCCTGGAGCATCGAAACCCTGGAGCGGGCCGCCCAGCGTTGGCCAGACCACGAGCTGGTATTTGTCGTCGGCAGTGACCTTCTGCCCCAAATTCCCAATTGGCGCCAGGCCGATCAGCTGCTGGCCAACGTGCGCCTGGCAGTGGCCCCCCGCCAGGGCTGGCCCCTGCAGCAAGCCGACCTGGAGCGCCTGCGCCAGGCCGGCGCCAAAATCGAGCTGCTACCCCTGCAAATTCCCGCCAGCGCCAGCCGGCTGGTGCGGCAAGCCCCAAGGGGGCAAGCCCCAATGGGGCAGGCCCCAGGGGGGCAAACCCCAGGCGGGCAACCCGATCTCTCCCTGGTGCCGACCGAACTCTGGCCCCTGCTCCGTCGCCACGGGCTCTACGGTCTGGCCCAGCCTCCCCCTTCCCCCTGATGCGCCTTGCCCTGGCCCAGCTCAATGCCCTGGTGGGGGACTTGGAGGGCAATGGCGATCGCCTGCTGGCCGCCTGCAGCCAAGCCGCCGCCGCTGGCGCCGACCTGGTGGTCAGCTCCGAGTTGTCGCTTTGGGGCTACCCACCACGGGACCTGCTGCTGCAATCGGCCCTGATCGACAAGCAAACGCAGGTATTGGAGCGGCTGGTGGCGGCAATGCCCGCCGGCCTCGGTCTTTTGCTGGGAATCGCCGAAGCCACCCCGGAGCCGGGTTGGCCCAGCCTCTACAACGCCGTCGCCCTGGTCGAACAAACCGGCTGGCGGGTGGTGGGCCGCAAACGCTTGCTGCCCAGTTACGACGTCTTTGATGAGCGCCGCTATTTCAGACCCGGCCAGGCAGCGGCCGTGCTCCCGCTTGAGCGGGGTGGCCGTCACTGGCGCCTGGGGCTGACCATTTGCGAAGACCTCTGGGTGGAGGACGATCTCCATGGTCAGCGCCTGGCCGGTGCCGATCCGGTGGCCGAACTGGGGGCGGCGGCAATCGACCTGCTGCTCAATCTCTCCGCCTCGCCCTTTGGCCAGGGCAAAGGGGCCGTGCGGCGCCGGCTGGCGGCCCGGGCTGCCGCCCGCCTGGCGGTGCCGGTGGTCTACGTCAACCAGATCGGTGGCAACGACGAACTCGTCTTTGATGGCGCCAGTTTTGTGGTTAACGCCGCCGGGGGCGTGGAATTGCAGCTGCCCTGCGCCGCCGAAGCCGTGGCTTGCTGGCAGGTGGGGTCCCAGGCCCTGGCCCAAGCCCTGCCCCAGGCTCTGCCCCCGGGCCCGGGCCCGCCGCTGCAGGCAGCCCCGCAGGCGGACCGCCGCGAGCAGCTGTTCAGGGTCTTGGTGCTGGGGCTGGCGGACTACGGCCGCAAATGCGGTTTTCAGAAGGCAGTGCTGGGCCTCAGCGGCGGCATTGATTCGGCCCTGGTGGCGGTGCTGGCCGCCGCTGCCTTCGGTGCCGACCAGGTGGCGGCCCTGCTGCTGCCCTCCCCCTGGAGCTCCCGGGGCTCGATTGACGACGCCCAGGCCCTGGCCAAACGCCTCACCCTGGGCACCTGCACCCTGCCGATTGCCCCCCTGATGGCGGCTTGTGACCAGACCTTGGAGCCGGCCCTGGGCGGGGCGCCCACCGGACTGGCCGCCGAGAACCTGCAGTCGCGTCTGCGGGGGCTGCTGCTGATGGCCCTGGCCAACCAGCAAGGCCGCCTGCTGCTGGCCACCGGCAACAAATCAGAGCTGGCGGTGGGCTATTGCACCCTCTACGGCGACATGAATGGCGGCCTGGCCGTGATCGGTGACCTCTACAAAACCACCGTGTTTGGCCTTTGCGAATGGCTTGATTCAGCGGCTGCCGGCCCCTGTCGCAGGTCTTTGGGTTTGCCGGCCGAGGGGGAATTGATTGGCGCGGCGATTCGCGGCAAAGCCCCCAGCGCCGAGTTGCGTCCCGAACAGAAAGACAGTGATTCGCTGCCCGATTACGCCGTGCTGGATCCAATTTTGAAGCGGCTGGTGGAAGATCTGGTAAGCCCTGAGCAACTGGTGGCGGAGGGGGCCGATGCGGCGTTGGTGCAGCGGATCTGGTCCCTGCTGCGGCGGGCAGAGTTCAAACGGCGCCAAGCGGCGCCCAGCTTGAAGGTGAGCCCCCGCTCCTTCGGCAGCGGTTGGCGCATGCCGATTGCGGCCCTGTTGCCCTAGCTGCCGCACCCCCATCGGCCCCTGAGGGCCAGGCGGTGCTGATCTCAGGCTTGGCGATTTCGCTTCCCTGAGGCCACAGTGGTGGCAGTGTTTGTCAATTCCACGCGCCATGGCAGCAGCAAAGCTGGCGGCACCCATGGCCAGTATTGGGGTCCCCGCCGAAATCAAACGCGATGAACAGCGGGTGGCCCTCACCCCTGACGGCATCCGCGAGCTGGTCTCCCTCGGCATGGAGGTGCGGGTGCAGGAGGGGGCCGGTCTGGGCGCGGGCATCAGCGACGCTGACTTCGACGCCTCCGGGGCGCGGCTGGTGAGCTGCGAGGAGGCCTGGGGAGCCCACCTGGTGGTCAAGGTCAAGGAACCCCAGCCCCAGGAATTTGGTTTTCTGCGGCCCGATCTGGTGCTGTTCACCTATCTGCATCTTGCGGCCTATCCAGAGGTGGGGCGAGCCCTCCTGGAGGCCGGCACCACCGCTTTGGCCTACGAAACGGTGCAGCTGGAAGACGGCAGCCTGCCCCTGCTGGCGCCGATGAGTGAAATCGCCGGCCGCTTAGCCGCCCAGGTGGGCGCCCGCTTGCTGGAAAAACCCCAGGGGGGCAGGGGACTGCTGATTGGGGGCTGCACCGGGGTGCGACCCGCCAATGTGGTGGTGATTGGGGCTGGCACCGTCGGTTGGCACGCGGCCCGCATCGCTGCGGCCATGGATGCCCAGGTCTATTTGCTCGATCGCTCGCCGCAGCGGCTCCGGCAGCTGGATGCCGACCGGCGTGGGCGCCTGGTGACCCTGGTCAGCAATGACGCCCTGATTGAGCGTCTGGTGCCCGATGCCGATCTACTTATCGGTGCCGTGCTGTTGCCTGGTGGCCGCGCCCCCACCCTGGTGTCCGAGGAGTTGGTACAACGTATGGGTGCCGGTTCCGTGATCGTCGATGTGGCGATCGACCAAGGCGGTTGCATTGCCACCAGCCGCGAAACCACCCACACCGATCCGGTGCTGACCATCCATGGTGTTCAGCACTATGCCGTTGGCAACATGCCCGGCGCCGTGCCCTTCACCTCCACCGAAGCGCTGGTCAGTGTCACATTGCCCTACATCCAGGTGATGGCTGGCCGGGGACTCAGCGAGGCCGTCATCGACCGGCCCGAACTGCTTTCGGGACTGAATACGGTCGATGGCTCGGTCTGCCACCCGGGAGTGGCCAGGGCCCTAAATGTGTCCCCACGCCATCCGATGGCCTGTTTGCGCTAACGCGGCAACAGCAGGCGGACTTGGCGGCCCCCCAATTCCGGAGAACGGCCAAAGCTGAATTTGCCGCCGTGATTGGAGACCGTAATCCGCACCACATGCAGCCCCAGATCTTCGCTGCCGGAGAAGGCCGTCACGGCTTCGGGCCCCTCTTGCAACGGGCCGCTGTCACTGATCACCAGTTCCGCAGCGCCTGAAGTGGCGGCCAGGTGGATGCTGAGCAGCCGATTTGAGGGGGGGGCTTGGGCCAGGGAGGCCAGTGCCCGCCGCAACAACAAGGTGAGGGCGGCCTGCAATTGCTGGGGATCGCCATCAATCGGCAGGGGCTGCTCTAGGCCGCCGCTGCTGAGGCGAACCCCCGCCAGCCTCAGGGGTCGCTTTAGGTATAACAAAACAGCCTGCACCACCCTGACCAGATTGACCCTCTCAATGCGGGTGTCCTGGCTGCGCAGCAACAAGTGCAGGGCTTCGGTAATCGAGACCAGGCGATCGATTTCGTGTTCAAAGCGGCCCATCAGACCCGACTGAGCCACTTCCTGGCTGGCTGGTCCCGCTGCAACTTGAGTTTGGGATTGCTGGGCTAGCAGGCGCAGGGCACTCAGGGGCTGGTTGATTTCATGAGCCACACTGACTGCCAGTTGGCTGGTGTGTTGCAGCTCGTTCAGGCGCCCGCGCAACTGGCTCAGCGCGGATTCGGCGGCGGCTAGGTCGGCCTGGGTCTGTTGGAGGACGTGGTGGAAGCGCTGCCACTTGAGACGCTGCCGCCGTTCAAGCAGGACTCCCGCAGCAACCAGCAGGGCCAGCAGCAACAATCCTCCCAAGGCTATCCCGATCGGATCAGAGAAGATCGGCATGCAGAACCGCGTAACGGACCAGGGCGGCACCGCGAATTCCTAGCCGGGCGGCAATCTGCCTGCGGTGGGTGTTCACCGTTTCCAGGCTGACACCGAGCTGGAGAGCCACATCACGGCTGCTGGCGCCCTGGCCAATCATTTGCAGGATCTGCCGTTGGCGGGGGGTCAGCGACTGGAGGCGTTCGGCAAGGATGGCATCGGCCTGGGCAGCGGAGGGATTGGTAGTTGGCAGCAGCACGCTGATCTCCTCCATGAGTTCGTCACAGGATCTGCTTTTGTCAACGACTGCAAGCAGCATCGGCGCGAGATGCTCGGGGCACATGAAAGTATGCGCTAACGCCGAAATCACAATCAAACGGGCTTCCGGGTTGAGCAGTTGCAAGGCTTCTGCCACCCTTATGCCTGGGCCATCCGGCAGGTTCAGGTCCAGCAGCAGCAGATCGGGCCGGTGCTCGACACATGCCTGGATGCCGGCCGCCGCCGTATGGGCGACGGCAACGACTTTGAAACCCTTCAGCCGATCCAGCCTTTCGGCGAGCAACTGGGCAATCATGGTTTGGTCTTCAACCAGGACGCAGCGCAAAAGGGCCTCTTGGCCCCCAGGGAGTGGCAGCACAGCAACAGGGGCCAGAGGGCAACACAGGCGAATCGACCTAGACCATTCTGGATGCTCGTAGAGAGCTAGTCTGGATGCTCACAGAGAGCTAGGTTACTTGTGTAGCTTTACTGATGATTCAGGGTCAAAATCAGAAACACGCAAAACGCTTAACAGTCTGTTAATGTTTAGGGATGCAGGCCGGTCTTGATTATCCCAACTGCGTCTAAGAATTAGTTCTCCGTATTCACCCCGATGGCCTGCCGTCTCGTCTTCCTGCTGGTATCAAGATCAGCCTTACCCCAGCCCGGGGCCAGATGGCAAGAGCTTGTCGAAGCCCAAAGTCAGAGTCTTGGCAGTGGCATCTATCTTCGCTTGTTTCCAGCTCAAGAGGATTGGAATGGCAGTCTTGACGATTTAATTATTGAAGGCAAAGCAGACGTTAGTGGCCACAATCCTTTTTGCCAAGGTGTTAGCGCTTTCAAAAATAAATCTAATCAGATTTTGTGTGATTCCTTTATCCCATATATTGAGCCCAAGCTACTATGGTTAGCCGTTTACAAAGTGGAAGGTCGGACCATTGATCCTAACGCAGCCTATCCATCCCAATCCCTGGATATTGAAAGCGTTGAATGCCTAGATCAGTTTCCCTTAAGAGAAGCAAGTAACGAAACCTGTTGGTTTTATCCGACAGAAGATGGCCGCTATTTAAGTTGGGAAAAAAGAAGCAGAATAATTGCCCAGCCTGGTTTTCTGCCCGACATTCTTGTCGAGGATGAAAGCAGTAATTATCAGCGAAGTGAAATTCATCTGCTTTGGTCCCTTATGGCTGACGACCAGAGCCTCACCTGCGTAGGTCTTACCTATAAAAAGCGTCGTATCGAATGGCCGCTGCTCAAGGTAGAGCCTGAACCCTTTGCCACCTGGCGCTGCTTCCGGGTTGATTACAGCACCGAAACAGGCCACCTAGAAGAATCTTGTATAACGGTCTTTAATCAATAGGTATTTTCATACTTATAAATAATTAAATTAAAACAAAGTCAATTTAACTTAATTCAATAATACCCCGATCCTGGTCTCAATCTTCGGCTTCCGTGCCATCAGGGTTCCTGGGGCCATCGCCTTCAAGACCATCGTTACCATCGGGTTCATCATCGTCATCGACACCATTTAGCCCATCAAATTGCTGCATCAACAAGCCCCGCTGATATTCCACCGAAAGGGCTTCAAGGTGGGCTCTCGCCTGATCCCTTAGAACCGGATCCACCTGCTCAAGGGTCGATCCTTCCGGAACACGCATTCTTAGAACCATAGCCAGGGCATCAAAAAGACGCACCTGATCGTTCTGCCAACCCTGATAATCGGTGACCAGGGCGATCAGGGCTTGATCGGGTAGCTGGCCGACGCGCACCTGGTGGCGAAGCCCTTGGATCTGCGCCAGTCGCGAGGAGGTGACCATGGCATGGGCAGCTCCAAGCGCCGCCAGGGCATCCGCCGCCTCCCTTTTCAGCAGACTCATATCCCTTTGCAATACCGCCTGCTCCATGGTCAAAGGCTCCCTCAAGGCGGGGAAGCCGGCACTTGCCCCAGCAGCATCACTGCCCGAAAGCCCCGCTCCATACGACTGATCAGACACAAGTACGCCTGCACCGCCCTTGGCGCGGTTCGTCTGGCTGCCTGCAGCCCAGGTTGAAGGGGGCGGCAGGCTGGCGGCTGGCAGAGGGGCGAGGGGTGGGTCCTCAGGTTTGACGACCAAGACCCAACCCTGCAGAACTTCGGCAAACCAACGGCGTAGACCGCGTATCGCCATCGGCAGAGCAGAACGAGTCATTTAGTCATCAATCGGTTGCATGAAACGAATCTGACCGAAAATCCCTGTCCTTGCCAGGGCGGTCTTCAAGATGGTCCCAGACGGGGATCCGCAGGGCTCCGGCGGCAAGCTGTGCTCACTGTGCACTTAGGTAATGACTGGGGAGTCCAGGCCAGCTTCGTGTTTCGAAACACACACATGAGCAATGTTGCTCATTCTGTTTGGATTCTCACACGGATCAGCCTACGGTTGAGTCATCCCACCCAGGCAATGCCATGAACAGTTGGATCACCGTTCCCTCCAGCGAGGGCCAAAAGTCCGAGTTCCCTTCTTCCTCAGCCGAAGTTGCCGGCGGCAACCTTGATCCATTGGAAGTCTATTTCGAATGCATCACCACCTGCTCCCTTGACGATGGTGAATGCATCACCAGCTGCACGGAGGTTTTACGCGAGAGCCACTAGGTCTACACGCCAGGGGAAGGCGGCAAGAGGCGCAGGAGACTTAGCCTCGTCATGCCTTCTTCCTGGGTCGTGACGACTGCCCCCCTGATTTCGATAGCATCCTTCCCCCCCACCCTGCTGGCCATCAGCTGGCCCCCTTCAGCTTATCTCTGGTTCAAGACCCTGCATGTGGTCGGAGTGGTTGTCTGGTTCGCAGGTCTTTTTTATTTGGTTCGCCTGTTCATCTATCACCGCGAAGCAGAATCCCTGGAAGCGCCGCTCAGGGAGGCCTTCGAAACTCAATACGGACTGATGGAACGGCGTCTGGCGAACATCATCACCACACCCGGAATGGTTGTGGCAGTAACCATGGCGATCGGACTACTGAGTGTGCAACCGGCCTGGTTACATCAAGGCTGGATGCACGCCAAGCTGGCCGTTGTCGCCCTATTAGTTGCCTATCACGTCTTCTGTTATCGAATCATGGGCCAACTGCAGCGGGGCACCTGCCTCTGGGGTGCCCGCCAACTACGGGCCCTCAACGAACTGCCAACCCTGCTGCTGGTAATTGCCGTGATGTTGGTGGTGTTCAAGCAGCAATTCCCCACCGGAGCGGCCACTTGGTTTCTAGTAGCCCTAGTTTTAGCCATGGCAGCTTCAATTCAATTTTATGCCCGTTGGCGACGGCTGCGGGCCGAGCGGCTTGCCAGCCAGGAGGCCGGTGGTGCTGCGGCCTGAAGCTCTAAGCCACCCCTTGGCCGCCGTGCTGAGCCAGGTCACGCCCCAGAGCTGCCCGAGTCAGTTCAATTTTCATTGCCACACCACTTACAGCGACGGCTCCCTCCATCCCGGCGAGCTAGCCCGCCAGGCGGCCCACCTCGGCCTGCGCCAGCTGGCTGTCACCGATCACCACAGCATCGAGTCCCACGCGGAAATCGTTGCCACCCTGGCGGACCTGGCCGATGCAGGCGAACCGGTGCCAGTATTATGGCGCGGTGTGGAAATCAGTTGCCTCCTGGAGGGTTGCCTCGTCCACGTGCTGGCCCTGGGCTTCGGGGCTGATCACGCCCCCCTGGCGCCCTATCTGCAACGGGGTGCCACCGTGGGGCCCGATCTGAGCGCCGAGGCTGTCTTGGCGGCCATCCGCGCTGCGGGCGGCTTGGCCCTGCTGGCCCATCCGGCCCGCTACCGGTTGCCCCACCAGCGGCTGATCGCTGCCGCCGCCGAACTTGGTTTTGATGGGGCGGAGGCTTGGTACGACTACGACATGCAGGGCGTATGGAGCCCTACCCCCCTGGTGTGTGAAGCGATCGCCGCCGATCTCAACAAGCGTGGCCTCTTGCTGAGTTGCGGTACTGATACCCATGGGGTTGAGCTTCGGGGCCGCTAGGGTTCACTAACACATTCCTCTCTGATCTGATGGGTCTGTTCGATCGCCTTCGCAACCTGGGCCAAGGCTCCGACAACGCGGCCAAGGTGGCAGCAACCGCAGCCGAGGCCAACCCCTCCAAAACGGACAACGCTTTTTTCCTCGATGCGGATTCCTCCAGCAGCCTGGGGGATGTCAATTTTATGCGACGCACCAACACCATCCGCCGCACTTTCCCAGGCACCGTTGACAGCCCCGGTGACAAGGAGATGGTGGCCGAGGTTGCCTCAATGGAGGCCAATCTGCAGAAGATGACCCCCGGCCTGGCTGGTACTCCCCTGGAGGAAACCGTTGAGGTGTCCCTTATGGATGGCATCCCCAAGCCGGTGAAGAAGACATTTGCCCAGCAGATGTCCAGCTCCCAGCTGGCCGAGAAGCTCAAGGGTTCCGCCTTGGCGGTAAATACACCCGGTGGCGCCGCCCCCCGTGCAGCCAGCGAAACTTCCGAAACCACCCCGGCCCCTGGTAGCGCTGCCGCCAGGGCCGGTGCCATCGATCCCTTCAAGGCGATGGCCCGGGACCTCAACAGCTGAAAGCCGGCCCCCTTCAGCGCTTCTCGATCCAGGCCTCACTCTGGAGCACCAGTTCGCGCAGGTGTTCCAGTTGGCTTGGCTGGGCAACTGTCCAGAGCTGCCGATGATGGGCTTCCAGTAACCGCTCAGCCATGTCCCGCAGGGCCCAGGGATTGGAGTCGCGCAAAAAGTCCAACACCGGCTGAGCTGCCAGCCAGCTATCGCAGAGGGCCCCATAGCTCCACTGGGGCACCCGACCGGTGCTGGCGCCGTAGGCGAAAAGATAGTCAAGACTGGCGGCCATCTCAAAACCACCCTTGTAGCCATGGGCGGCCATGGCCTCGATCCAGCGGGGATTGAGCAGGCGAGAACGCAATACCTTGTCGAACTCCTTCTCGATGCGGTGCATTCGCGGCCGGCTCTGGCGGGAATGGTCCCCAAACCAAAGGGATGGGGCACGCCCCTGCAGCTTTTCGACGGCGGCGCTCAACCCCCCTTGGAACTGGTAATAGTCATCGGAATCGAGCAGGTCGTGCTCGCGGTTGTCCTGGTTGTGGAGCACCACCTGCACCGTGGCCAGTCGCTGCTCCAGCCCCTGGCGATCGCCGGCGACCGCCAGTCCCCCTTCGCTGCCCGCCTCGCTGTCGTAACGCCAGCTGCTCCAGGCGAGAAAGGCTTCACCCAGATCGCCGCGATTCTCCCAGTGGCCGCTATCGATTAACCCCTGCAGGCCCGCGCCATAGGCCCCAGGCGCCGAACCGAAGACCCGGGAGGCATGGCCCTCGCGCTTGGCCGCGGCGGCCAGGGGATTGTCAGCCTCCGCCTCGTTGAGGTTCGCCACCAGCTGGCAAGCGGTGTTTACCCAGCGCACCAGCTGGGGAAAAGCATCCCGAAACAGACCGGAAATGCGCAGGGTCACATCAACCCGGGGTCGCCCCAATAGGGAAAGCGGAATCACCTCCAGATCCACCATGCGACGGCTGGGACCATCCCATACGGGCCGTACGCCGATCAGGGCCAGGGCCTGGGCAATGTCTTCGCCGCCATTGCGCATCGTGGCCGTGCCCCACACCGACAACACCAACACCCGTAGATCTTCACCCTCCTCCTGACGGTGCAGTTCAAGCAACAATTCGGCACTGCGGCGACCCAGATCCCAGGCGGCTTCAGTGGGCAGACCGCGGAGATCGACGCTATAGAAGTTCCTACCTGTGGGCAGGACATCAGGGCGCCCGCGGCTGGGGGCACCGGAGGGGCCTGCGGCGATGCGGCCGCCCCCTAGGGCGTGCAGAAAGGCATGGCGCTCGGCCTCGGCGCAGGCCAGCAAGCGCGGCAGTAGTTGGTCGCGCAAATACTGCAGGGCCCGCTGGCTGCAGAGCCCAGGAACCAAGGGGACCGGAACCGGGATAGTCCGTTCCGCAGGAATTGCATCCGCCGACCTCAGCCCTTGCAGCGCCAACTCATGGCGCACCAGATCCAGGGCCCAGGCCTCCAACCCAGCCACCACATCACCGACACACCGCAGCGACTCCGCCGCTGGCGCGCAGGACGGCTGGGGGGAGGCCAGGGCCAGCTGGGCCCAGCGGTCAGCATCGGCCGGACTAAGCCCCTGCTCTTCGGAATCGCTCCAGGGGTCGAGATCCAATCCCAGATCCTGGGCCAGGGCCTGGGTCAGGCCGGGAGTGCCGGCCTGGGGAGCCCGCGCCAAACAAAGCAACAACTCGGCCAGGAGATCCTGGTCCGGTAAGCAGCCAAATACATGGAGTCCCAGGCGAATCTGGGCTTCCTTGAGTTCGCAGAGATAGCCATCCGCCGCTGCCAGCCGCTCTTCCAAACCGTCAGCCGCACCGAGGGGCAGCTCCATCGCTTCGAGCCGCTCGGCCAACATGCTGCGCAGTCGGCCGGCGCGCTCCCCCCCCAGCTGGGTCGCCTGCCAGTACTCATCCAGCAGCGCCTCCAGCTCCTGGAGGCCCCCATGCAGGCCGGCCCTACCAAGCGGCGGGGTGAGATGGTCGAGGATTACTGCCTGGGCCCGGCGTTTGGCCTGGCTGCCCTCGCCGGGATCGTTGACGATAAAGGGATAGAGATGGGGCATCGGGCCCAGGGCCCATTCCGGGAAGCAGTCCCCAGATAGCCCCACCGCCTTGCCCGGCAGCCACTCGAGATTGCCGTGTTTGCCCACATGCACCACCACCTGGCTGCCGTGGCTCTGGCGCATCCATAGGTATTGGGCCAGGTAGGCGTGGGTGGGCGGTAGATCGGGGCTGTGGTAACAGAGGCTGGGATCGCGGTCGTAGCCCCTTTCCGGCTGGATCAACACCAGCACCGATCCGCAGGCGATTCCCCGGATTGGGAAAGCGGGGCCGCTGGGCCGCTGTTCCAGGTCCCGATCGTGCTGGGGAGGCCCCCAGACGGTCTCCAAAAGCTGGCGTCCCGCCGCGGGCAGGGTCCTGTACCAGCACTCATAGGCCGCCAGGGGGAGATGGTCCAGGGCCGGCCTGTGGTCGCTTTCCGGATCGTTGCTGCGGCCGGCCAGCAGCCTGTCCATCAGGGCCGCCCCATCGGCGGGGAGTGCCAGGGGATCCCCCAGGTCGTAGCCGGCTTCAGCCAACCAGCCCAGCATCAGGGCCGTACTGGCTGGGGTGTCCAGGCCCACCCCATTGGCCAGGCGCCCATTGCGATTGGGGTAATTGGCCAGCACCAGGGCCAGTCGGCGCTGCGCCACCGGGGTCTGGCGCAACTTCACCCAGGCGCTGGTCAGTTGGGCGATCCAGGCCAGCCGTTCCTCATCGGGGCAAAGCCGTTGCAGCGCGGTCAGCAAGCGACTGCTGCTGCCGGCCGTTTCTTTGAACGCCCCCACGCGGGTGATGATGCGGCCATCCAGTTCGGGCAAGGCCACCTGCAGGCTCAGGTCCAGGGGACCAAGGCCAATGCTGCTGTCCTGCCAGCTCTGACGGGGCCTGGTGCTCGAAAGCACCTGCAACACCGGCACCCCCAACCGCTCCCACAGGGGTGCCCCCAACCCCGCCTCCTCAAAGCGCACCGAAGCAAAGCCCGTTGCGCAGAGCACCGCCTCGACCCCTTCACGGCCGAACCAATCCGCCACCCCCTGCTGCACGGCCGTTTCCCGCAGGCTGCTCACCCAAAGCGCCCTGGGTACCAGGCCCTGCTGGCGCAGGGCCCTCAAGGTCGCGCCCATGAAGGCCAGGTCGCCCGCCTGCATCAGAGAGCGATACAGCAGCACCCCCACCCGAGGCCCGTCCTGCTGTTGCCAATCGTGGCGCTCCGGGTCGCTGCTAGGGGTGACCAAGGGCACCGCCGGCTCCTCACCGGCCAACAGGGAGTTCCAGCTGCCCAGCACCTGCCGCAGATTCGCCGGTCCCCCCTCACGCCAACAACGGCCCAAAGCCAAGGCCAGGGGCAACGGCAAGGTACCGAGGGCCGCCAGCTCCTGCTCCTGTTCCGCCGTACCGGCCATGACCAGCAGATGGCGGCGGCGGCCCCGGCCCTGCTTGGCGACCCAGCGTTGCAGGCGTTCGAGGCCATAGCTCCAGTGACCCCGACCGCCCAGCAGCCTCACGGCCACGAGCTGAGTGCTGGAGAGACTGCGGCCGACGTAGTGGTCGATGGCGGCCGGGTGGCTCAGAGCCGCCAAAGGCAGGGCCCGTATTTCCCCAGCTAGCCACTCGGGTTCAGCGGCCAGCAGGCCATCAAGGGCCGCCAGGTCGGTGGCGGCACTGCTCAAAAAGACCACGGGAGCTGGGGGCTGTTCGATCAACCCCCCCAGTTCCGGAGTGGCGAAGAGGTCCCCAGGGACAGCGGCAAGGCGATGCATGGCCCCATCTTGCAGTGCGCGATGAGAAGATCGAGCGATCGTCTTCCAGTGCCATGTATCAGTTCCTTCCCTATGCCTGGTTCGGTGGCACCTGTGTTCCCTTCGAGCAAGCCACGATTTCGGTAGCCACCCACGCCCTCCACTACGGCACCGGGGCTTTCGGTGGCATGCGCGGCCTGCCGAATCCAAGCGATCCCGGTGAGGTACTGCTGTTCCGTGCCGACCGCCATGCCCGCCGTCTCAGCCAGAGCGCCAAGCTGCTGCTGACCGAACTGAGCGAAGAAACAGTTCACGGGGCGATTGATGCTTTTTTGAAGGCAAATAAACCGACGAAACCATTTTACCTACGGCCGTTTGTCTATACTAGTTGCCTCGGCATATCGCCCCGTCTCCATGATGTTGAAACAGATTTCTTAATTTACGGAATCGAGATGGGCAATTTTCTTTCCCCCGACGGGGTCACTTGTCGCATCAGCAGTTGGTGTCGTCAGGAGGATCGCTCCTTACCCCTGCGAGGTAAGATCAGCGGGGCTTACATCACCAGCTCCCTCGCCAAGACGGAAGCGGTGAAAAGCGGTTTCGAGGAGGCCCTGCTGCTCAATAGCCGGGGTAAGGTGAGCGAAGCAAGTGGCATGAATCTCTTTTTGGTCCGCGATGGCGTTCTGATCACCCCCGGCGTCGATCAGGACATCCTGGAGGGAATCACTAGGGCAAGCATCCTTGAGCTGGCTAAGTCCATGGACATTCCGGTCCAAGAAAGAGCCGTGGACAAGACGGAACTTTTCATTGCTGATGAGGTCTTTCTCACCGGTACGGCGGCCCGCATCACCCCCGTGCGCCAGCTGGAAACCACGTTATTGCCTAGCAAACGTCCAATTATGGATCGGTTGCGGGATCGGATGACGGCGATCACAGAAGGGCGGGATCCGGAGTATGACCACTGGGTCACCAGGATTCGTGTCCAGGATTGATGGCTGTCTCAACCCCAACAACCCTCACCGCCCGTCGCATCGGTTTCCTGGAGAGGCTCCATGGCCCGGGCCATCCAGTGCTGGTCTTCGACGGTGCTACGGGCACCTCCCTGCAGCAGATGAATCTGGACGCCGATGATTTCGGCGGTGCGGCCCTGGAGGGTTGCAATGAAATCCTGGTGCAGACCCGACCCGATGCGGTGCAAGCTGTGCATCGGCAATTTCTAGAGGCCGGTTGTGATGTAATCGAGACCGATACCTTTGGGGCCGCTTCGATTGTGCTGGCCGAATATGGTCTTGAGGATCAGGCTTTTTCCCTAAACAAACGTGCAGCCGAACTAGCGCGGGAAATGGCCGATCTTTATAGCACTCCCGAGAAGCCCCGCTTCGTGGCCGGTTCCATCGGGCCCACCACCAAGTTGCCGACACTCGGTCATATCGACTTTGACACGATGAAGGCTTCCTTTCGCGAACAAGCGGAAGGTTTGATCGCCGGAGATGTGGATCTTTTGATTGTGGAAACCTGTCAGGATGTGCTGCAGATCAAGGCGGCTCTACTCGGTATCGAGGAGGCTTTCAAGGTCACGGGCCAACGCCGCCCCTTGATGGTCTCGGTGACGATGGAAACCACCGGCACGATGTTGGTTGGATCGGATATCGCAGCCGTGGTGGCGATTCTGGAGCCCTTTGCCATCGATGTTCTCGGCCTCAACTGCGCCACGGGGCCTGAGCAGATGAAGGAACATGTGCGCTATTTAAGTCAGCACAGCCCTTTTGTTGTCAGTTGTATCCCAAATGCGGGCCTGCCGGAAAATATCGGTGGCGTTGCCCACTACCGGCTAACGCCGATAGAAATGAAGATGCAAATGCTTCATTTCGTTGAAGATTTAGGCGTCCAGGTCGTTGGCGGCTGCTGCGGAACCACGCCGGCCCACATCGCGGCCCTATCGGAATTGGCCAGTACCCTCACCCCCGCCTCCCGCCGGGTGCGTAAGCCAGAGCATCGCCAGGAAAGACCTAATCTTGACTATGAACCGGCGGCGGCCTCCATATACGGCGTTACTCCTTATTTTCAGGAAAACTCATTTTTGATCATCGGGGAGCGCCTTAACGCCAGCGGCTCCAAGAAGGTGCGCGACCTGTTGAATGAGGAAGATTGGGATGGACTTGTCGGCGTCGCCCGCAGCCAGGTTAAAGAGAACGCCCATATTTTGGATGTCAACGTAGATTATGTCGGCCGCGATGGCGAGAAAGATATGCATGAACTCGTAAGCCGCCTTGTCACCAACGTCAATCTGCCCCTAATGCTCGATTCCACCGAGTGGCAGAAAATGGAAGCGGGCCTCAAGGTGGCCGGTGGTAAGTGCATATTGAATTCAACCAACTACGAAGATGGCGATGAACGCTTCTTCAAAGTGCTTGAGCTGGCCCGTGCCTACGGTGCCGCCGTTGTCGTCGGCACAATTGATGAAGAAGGCATGGCCCGAACGGCCGAACGTAAATTTGCCATCGCCCAACGGGCCTATCGCGACGCCCTGGAATATGGCATTCCTGCCCATGAAATCTTCTACGACCCCCTGGCCCTGCCCATCTCCACCGGGATCGAAGAGGATCGCCTGAACGCTGCGGCTACGATTGAAGCTATTCAGCAAATTCACCAATACCTACCAGGGGTGCATGTGCTCCTGGGAGTGAGTAATGTCAGCTTTGGCTTGTCTGCGGCGGCCAGAATTGTTTTGAATTCAGTCTTTTTACATGACTGCTGTCAAGCCGGAATGGATGCGGCCATTGTCAGCCCCGCCAAGATCCTTCCCCTGATCAAAATCAATGCTGAACAGCAGCAGGTTTGCCGCGATCTGATTTATGACCGCCGTCGCTTCGACGCTGGTGACGCCAGCATCTGCACCTATGACCCGCTCACGGCCCTCACCACCATGTTTGAGGGGGTCAGTGCCAAGGAGGCCCGGGCCTCAGGCCCTTCCCTGGCGGATCTGCCGGTGGAGGAACGCCTCAAACAACACATCATTGATGGCGAGCGGATTGGGCTGGAGAGCTCCTTGAACGAAGCGCTCGCCAACCACCCGCCTCTGCAGATCATCAACACCTTTTTACTCGACGGTATGAAGGTGGTCGGCGAACTGTTCGGTTCAGGTCAAATGCAACTGCCCTTCGTGTTGCAAAGCGCCGAAACCATGAAATCGGCCGTGGCCTTC
>JBIIJV010000234.1:0-4182 GCA_044233545.1 Cyanobium sp. | reverse complement strand
GAGAGCTTCCCTATCGGCCAGACTTGGCCAGGAGAAGCCCCATGAAACGCAAACGCCACAACCCCGAGCAGATCATCCGCAAGCTGCGCAGTGCCGAGCAACTGCTCAACCAAGGCCAAACCGTTGCCGATGTATGTCGAGCTCTGGAGGTATCTGCTGCCACCTACCACCGTTGGCAGCATCTCTACGGAGGCATGAAATCCACGGAAGCCAAGCGGCTCAAGGAGCTGGAACAGGAGAACTCTCGACTGAAGCGTTTACTTGCTGAGGCAGAACTCGACAAGGCCATGCTCAAAGAGCTTGTTGCGCCGTGATGCGCACCTTGCGGTGCGACGGGAAACTTCTGAGCCCGGAACGTCGTTGCGCTGCAAAGCGCACCTCGCGGTGCGACGAGCGGTCGTGGTTCTGCAGGATCGATTCCGGGCTTCCCAGCGCCGGGCTTGCCGTCTAGCTGGCCAGAACCGCAGCACCCAACGACGGCCAGTGCCGGTGGCAGACATCGAGGAGCACAAGCTCAGACAGCGGATTCGAGAGCTGGCCCGGCGCCACATTCGCTGGGGTAGGCGGTTGGTTTATAGGCGTCTACGAATAGAGGGTTGGAGCGTCAACCACAAGCGGGTGCAACGGATCTGGCGCGAGGAGGGGCTACAGAGGCCCCTGCCGCGCAAGCAAAAGCGCTCACGAGCGGCAGACGGTTCAAGAGAGCTACTCAGAGCCGAATACCCGCATCATGTGTGGGTGGATGAATTTAGTCGCATATGTCTTGCCATTCGTGTTGGTAGACGTTGTAAGGCTATGGATGTAATCGACACGATTGAGGAACTACTCAAGCAGTATCAAGCACCCACCCATCTACGAATGGACAATGGCCCTGAGTTCATTGCTCATGCATTACAGGAGTGGTGCACAGGTAGTGGATCAGGTGCGGAATACATCCCGCCAGGTTCACCTTGGGAGAATCCATTTGTGGAATCATTCAACAGCCGACTCAGTGATGAATTCTTGAATATTGAGATTTTTGGATCGTTACCGGAAGCAAAGTTATTGGCAGAACAGCACAGGATGGAGTACAACACATACAGACCGCACTCGGCTCTCCAGGGGCGTACGCCTCTAGAAGTCCTCCAGCAATGGAAGGCGGCTTGATCACCCCACCAGCTCTCATAGGAACTGGACCACTGATGGGGGTCACGTCACAGTCTCTGCATAAAAGTTGTTGGCTTGAGCATTTGCTGTACTCTCCGCGGAAAAAGTGATTCTCGCTGCAAACAGTGACATACATGCTCGAATTTTGCATCTGATCATAGTTGGTTCAAGCGCAAGGGGTTAAATGATAGCTGCTTACCTAGAAGTTGTGTATACCTGCTATCGGATCGATTGGTGAGCGCCCTAACGCTCGCAATCAGCTGGCCACAGCATACCTGGCAAAGAGAAAAGACTTATGCACTGGGTCCCCCTCTGCCAAGAAAGTTGACGCCTCTCCATCCCGACCATTTTCACCACCAGGGGGCTTGATGGAGCGATTCAATGCGTTGTTACAGCGAGACCGTAAAAGCTGAGGTGAAAAGGCGTATGGGCCCACCGCAGCGACAAAGTGTTGCTCAGATTTCCAAAGAGTTCGGCATCCATGTCGCCACCCTCTACAACTGGCGGCATAACTGGCGGCTGGAGGGGGAAGTGGTGCCGGCATCGGCGAAAGATCCAGAGGGCTGGAGCGCTGCCGACAAGTTCACGCTCGTGCTGGAGACCGCTGGGTTGAATGCCACTGAGCTGAGTGCTTACTGCAGGGAGCGGGGTCTGTTCCCCGAACAGGTGGACCGCTGGCGGAAGGCCGCGCAAGATGCCAATGCCCAGCCGCTGCTGACCATGGACGACCAGAAGAACTTTCAGAAGCGGCACCAGGAGGATCAGCGCCAAATCAAGATGCTCCAGCAGGAGTTGCGCCGTAAGGACAAGGCCCTGGCGGAGGCGGCGGCGTTGCTGTAGCGGCACGCTTCTGCGAAGCAGTACGCCTCAAAAAAGATCCAGGCCTACTGGGGAGAGGACGAGGGGGATTGACCGCGCCGGCAGATCGCCGCAAGGCCCTGGAGATCCTCGATGCCGCTGTGGCGGCCGGTGCGCGGGCCCATAAGGTGGCCGAATTGCTGGACGTGGGGCTTACCACCCTGCAGCGCTGGCGGCGGCAGTTCGCCGCTGTTGGGGACGGACTGGATCGCCGTAAAGGCAGCCACCGCCTGGTGTCTCACCGTCTTAGCGACGAAGAGCGCCAGCGGATCCTGCTCACCTGCAACCAGCCGGAATTCGCGGCACTGCCGCCGGGGCAGATCGTGCCGATCCTGGCCGACCGTGGTCTTTTTATCGGCTCAGAGCGGAGCTTCTACCGGGTGCTCCATGCCCACAGCCAAGTGCACCGCCGCGGGCGGGCCCGTCCGCCCCAGCAGCCCCGTACGGTGCCGCGGCTGGAGGCCAGGGGACCCAATGAGGTCTGGAGTTGGGACATCACCTACCTGCCCACCAGCGTCCGTGGCGTCTGGCTGTACCTCTATCTGGTGATCGACGTCTGGAGCCGCAAAGTGGTGGCCTGGGATGTGGCCGATCGGGAAGAGGCGCAGTTCGCCGCTGCTCTCGTCAGCCGCGCTTGTCTGCGGGAGCGGATCAGCAAAGGTCGGCCCCAGCCTTTGATCCTCCATGCCGATAACGGCAACGCCATGCGGGCGGCCACTCTAGAAAGCCGGCTGGAGGAGCTGGGTGTGCTCAGATCCTTCTCCAGGCCAAGGGTCAGCAACGACAACCCCTACTCGGAATCGCTGTTCCACACTTTGAAGTACCGGCCGGACTACCCCCGAAGGCCATTCCAGAGCGTGGAGGAGGCCTGCTTGTGGGTATGTGCGTTCGTGGATTGGTACAACGATCAGCACCGCCACAGCGGCATCCGGTTCGTGACGCCATCTCAGCGTTACAGCGGCAAAGCCATTGAGATCTGCCGACACCGTGCCCGCGTCTACGAGCTGGCCCGTCAACATCATCCACTCCGCTGGACTGGAACCACCCGCTGTTGGCATCAACCGGAGGTGGTCTGGATCAATCCACCTCCACCTGAAAACAACGCCAAACCAGCTAGGTTGGTTATGGCCGCCTGATCGGCGGCAGGAGCGTCATCTTTCCTGGCAGTTACCGCCTTCGCCTAACAAGTGGTTGACGGAGGCGTTACCAGCAAGGAAGAGTTGAGAAACATACGACCTTAACTCTTTGAGACAAAACTTTGCAGTGCGGGCTGGTTGATGGCTAATGTGTAAGTATCTTGCAAAATAGGAACACAGAGTTGCAGCCATGAGAACTGGATCCATAAAACTAGTGATTCATCCATCTGGCTCTGACAACGAGAGCTTGACTGTTGCAGATGCTATGCAGCAAGTCTTAGACTACTTCAAGCTTCTCGATAAGGCCGTTACTGCAAATGGTAGTAAATCTGCAAGCATTGTATGGCAGCTGCTGAGCGCGAGCACTCACTCGCCATTTACTATAGAAGCTACGGCAGTTTCTGCCATTCCTGGTAAATCGGTAGAAGCCGAAGCAATTGCTTCGGCTTCTCTCCTGGCTGAAGGCCTAAATCAGATTTTGTATGAACATCATCCGCCAAACTGGATGGATACGGAGGCTCAATTAATATTGCATGCTCTTTTGAAGAGGAGTCAGAATGGAATCCGACAAACCGATTTCTACTTACCTGATTCCAATGAGCCCGTACTTATTGAGACTGCCTCTGCACAGCGTGCGATAGAGGCTCTTCAGCCCGAGCTTTCGATTAATCCTTTCAGAGAGACTGACTTCACCCATAGCGAGCTTGGTTCGGTAGAAGGCAGGGTTGTAGGGCTTCGTTCGTACTACAACAAGCCTGCAATTGTACTTTACTCCCTTCTGGACAAACGAGAAATACCTTGTGTTCTTGTAGATTCCGAGATTCGCGATGCCATCTGCGGCAGGCGGAACTGGAGCCAAGTCTACGAGAGCAGAAGGGTCTTGATTCCAGGGATCTGCTTTTTTGATAGAAGTGGAAAGTTGATCAAAGTTGAAGTGAAAGGAGAGATCATTGATATCGACCCAATCCCCGTTAATCTAGCAGAACTTCACGATCCTGAATTCAGCGAAGGTCTATCTCCTCATGATCACTTGAAAAGATTA